>NZ_CP047935.1:2650644-2982432 GCF_014279995.1 Synechococcus sp. BIOS-E4-1
GAGCGCTGTCGGCGTTGGCCATCGCCTGTTCTGCGGCGGCTTCAGCTGCCTGGGCATCCAGTGGTGAAGGCTTCACCACCACGGGCTGCGCCACCAGCTCGAGCGTTTCCACCGACTGGGCAAGCCCCTGAAGGGCTCCACCCAGATACTCCTGAAACCCCTTCACGCGTCTCGCGATCGCATCGGACTGGCCAGCGAAGCTGGCAGACATCTCCTGCTCCAGTTGCTGCTTGCGCTGCTGGAGGGTGTCGATCTCCTGTTGCAGTCTGTCTCGCCGAGACTGAAGATCCGTCAGTGCCAGCTGGATCAGCGATTCAGACGAAGGTTCCACGTCATCGCTTGCGGCGATGGAGGCCTCGCTGTGCGTCACTTTGGCTTGCGGCGCGTCCTGGAGTGGCAGATCGTTGTCGTCAGGCATGGTCGGCTTGTCCTCAACTCATTTCAGCGGATCGCCGGGTTCATGGCCTAAACACAACGTTCTCGTTGCGTTCCGGTGATTGTGCTGCGAACTGGATGCCGGCTTTGAAAATGGGTGGTGCTGGCTCAGGGCTGGGGAGTTTCCAGGGAGCCCACCCGCTGTTCAAGCTGCTGGCGCAGCTCAGCAGGATTGAAGAGGATCGGCAGGAAGTGGATGCTCTTGATTTCGCGGAAATAAAACAGGCCTGGCAGCCAGGGAGCAAACAGTCGCCAGCTCTGCCATTCGGCGTAGGGAAATCTGCGCAATTCCTGCTGTCCACGCCAGACCACCAAAGTGTCGCCGGTGAACTCAAGACGCAGGATGTAAGTTTGCACCAACAGGAAAACACCGAATAGCCCTACAACCATGGTCGGCCATGGGTTCAACGGCAGTGGCAGCAGGCAGATGCTGAAGAGAATGATCAGCAGCGCCAGTCGCGGGCTTGGGCTGATGCTCACGGGGGCTTGGTCAGGACTAGAGGTTGTTGTGGTCATGGATTTAAGGGGTTTCTTCAGCCTCCGAAAAGGATCTGAGTCAGGAGGACGTCCATCAGGGCCACGGTCACCAGAATCATGACCACCGCACCGGTTGTGCTGGTGCCCACCTCCTTCGGCCCTCCCTGGGTGGTCATGCCCCAACCACAGGCAAGCACCGCGATCTGCACTCCGAAGACCAATGCTTTCACCAGCATGAAAGGAAGGTCATCCGGCACAAGCCAGGTGCGTGCTGAGGTCCAGAACACCTCAGGAGGGATCTGGTAGATCTCCGTGCTGCTGATCTGACCTCCCAGGAGCGCCACCGCAAAGAACAACAGGCACTGCACAGGGGCCATCACCACCATGGCGATCAGGCGGGGAACGACCAGGTATTCCACCGGATCGGTGCGCAGCATCGTGATGGCATCGACCTGTTCGGTCACTTTCATGGTCCCCAGCTGCGCCGCATAGGCGGTAGCCACCTTGCCTGTGAGCAGGGTGGCCGTCAGCAGTGGCGCAATCTCACGCGCCAGGCCAATCGCCAGAACGCCGCCGACTGTTGTGCTGGCACCCATGTTGCTGAGTTCCTTGGCGACCTGAATGTTGAACACCGTGCCCGCAGCCAGTGCGGTGATGATCACGATCAGAAAGCTGCCGGGTCCGGCCTCCTGCAGCTGATCCAGCAGGTCGATGGTGTTGATGCGCCCCTGGACGGTGGCGGTCACCGCCTGTCCGCCGATGATCAGGCTGCTGCCCAGCCTGTTCAGCCATCGTGGCGATTTCAACTGGGTTCGGAATCGGAAGGAGGTCATGCGCGTTGCAGGTGGGCACCGCGGTCGGGCCAGCGTCTTATCACCATCAGGCCAAGCATGACCAGGATGGCTGGGATCAAACCCATGCTCATTCGAATGGCGAGAAGAGCATTCTGGGGCTGTTCGATGAAACTGAGTGCGCCGTCGCACATTTCAGTGGAGATATACCCGGTGAGTGAAAGCAGCGCGCCGAACACACTCATGCTGCCCCCGATGATCAGCTTCTGGCCAAACACCATCCAGGCGGTGTAAAGACCGGCGGGATGGGTCGGGTCTGCATCAATTGCATCTGGCAGCAGTGACCAGGGGATCAGATAGGCAGTAGACGCTCCAAGGCCCACCAGCATGATCAGGCCGATCAGGGGAATCAGTTCCCCCGTCGTTCCCCCGTTCTGCATTGGCGGAAAGATCGTTGAGAGCAGGCAGGCCATGATCCAGATCCCGGCTCCCCATCGCAGCGCCACAAGCCTGCCGCTGCGGTTGGAGAGCAGGCTCCAGAGCTGAAGGCCAACCAGGGCGCTCAGCTGGAAGGGCAGCAGAATCCAGGTGGAAAGGTCGGGGGGGACCCTCACGACCTGGACCAGCCAGATCAGGGCGACGACCTGCATCAACTGCAGACCGAACCAGAGCAGGAGGTACAGCCCGAGAACCATCAGAAAGCGTGAATTGGAGCGAATCCTCTTGATCTGTTCCAGGACGGGTTCAGCCTGGTTGCTCGGTCGTTGAGCTCGCTTGGCGAACGGTGCAAGGCCCCAGCAGCATGCCAATGTCGCTAATGCAGCGATTGTGCCTGTGATGCGTCCCATGCGCAGATAACCATCGGCGCCGTCGGTCAACACGATGGAGGCCACGATCAGGCCGCTGAGCCCGGCGAGAATGGAACCAGTGAAGCGGGCTGCGTTCAGACGTGTGCGAATCGCCGTGCTTGTGGTCAGCTCGGTGGAAAGTGCCGCATAGGGCAAATTGACGCTGCTGTATGCCGACATCAGCAGAATTGCCATCACCACGTAGTAGGCGGTGCGCTGAAGTGTGTTGCCTTCCGGGACCCACCACATCGCTGCAAGAGCAATGCCAAGGGGAAGAGCGGCTCCGAGCATCCAGGGAATGCGTGGACCCCAGCGGCTGCTGGTGTGGTCGCTCATCCAGCCGATCAACGGATCGTTGATGGCGTCCCAGACCTTGATCACCATGAGCAATGAGCCGGCGATGATGGCGGGCAGGCCTGCCGCACAGGTGAAGAACGGAAACAGGTAGAAGCCAAGCTGCGTTGCAGCCAGTCCCGTGCCTGCATCACCCAGTCCGTAGGCGACCATCAGGCGGCGGCGGGATCCCCCTGGAAGGGTGCTGGTGCTCATCAAGCAGGGAGGGGCAGACGGACCGCCATAATGAATGCGCACAACACCTGAGATCACGCCACTCAAGGCGTTGGTACAGATGTATTTGTGCGGGCGTAGTTTAGTGGTAAAACCTCAGCCTTCCAAGCTGATGATGCGGGTTCGATTCCCGCCGCCCGCTTGACGTTCCAACCCCAGGTTTCTCAGAAGTTCGCTTCTTGGAGTTTGAGCGTGTTGGCATACTCGCGAGCAATCATCACCACCAGGCTTCTGGCTTCGAGGGGGACGCCGCTCGGACTCCAGGGTTCCAGTGTCTTGGGAAGGTCCTCACCTGCGGGAAGGGCTGTGTCGATCAAGCGGTGCCAGGGAGAAGCCGGCTTCGGCAGATCAAAGTGCATGGCCTTGAAGTAAGCGTTGAAGCCAGCCCAGAGCACTGCTCCCTGCTTGCCGCGATGCAGGCTCATCGCCAGGCAATGGGACCAACTGGCCCAGTCGGGTTTGCCCAGTTCCACTCCGTGCCACTGGCGCCACAGGCCATCAGGATCACTGCTGCGGCGCTGCTGCTGTGGCTGTTCGCCATGAGCAACCACAGGGTTCAACAGTGCCGAAAGCTCTGAGCGCACTGTCAGCAGTCGCTTCACGAAGTTGAGCAGCTCCCTGTCGCAGTGTTCCTCGGACCAGATCATCCAGCTGAGCGGGGTGTCCTGGCACCAGGTGTTGTTGTTGCCTCCCTGACTGCGTCCAACCTCGTCGCCCATCAACAGCATGGGCACGCCTCGTGCCAGCAGCAATGTGCTCAGCATGTTGCGTTGCTGCCGCCTGCGCAGGGCGGTGATGGCATGGTCACTGCTGGGACCTTCAACGCCATGGTTCCAGCTGTTGTTGTGATTCTCACCGTCGCGGTTGTCCTCACCGTTGGCGAGGTTGTGCTTGCTGTTGAAGCTCACCAGATCCATCAGTGTGAATCCGTCGTGGGCCGTGAGCAGATTCACGGAGCGGCCCAAGCCCGCTGGTTTGCCGTCATAGAGATCAGGGCTGCTACGCAGGCGCTGTGCCATGGGCCAAGTGCTGTTGTCGTCGCCTTTCCAGAAGCTGCGTACGGCATCGCGAAATCGCCCGTTCCAGGTCCCGATACGCCGAGCCGGGAAGTCATTGAGTCGATAGAGACCACCGCAATCCCAGGGTTCGCTCACGAGTTTGAGCTCACTGAGCAGGGGGTCGGCCTCCATCGCTTCGAACAGTGCGGGCTTATCCAACGGCTTCAGTCCTTCGCCACGACTCAGGGCAATGCCGAGATCAAAGCGAAAGCCATCCACCCCCAACTCCAAGGCCCAGCAGCGCAGCGACTCCAGAATCAGCTCACGGCTGAGTGGCTGGTGGGCTGCAATGGTGTTGCCACAGCCACTCACGTCCTGGTAGTCCCCCTTGTCTGTTTGGTGGTAGTAAGTGCGATCGGCGAATCCACGCCAGCTCAGGGTGGGGCCATCAACATTGCCTTCGGTTGTGTGGTTGTAGACAACATCGAGCAACACCTCCAGGCCCGCGTCATGACAGGCTGCCACCAGGTCACGCATTTGATCTCTGGCCTTCATCGGGTCATCGCCGCCGACATAGCCCTGATGCGGAGCGAACCAGCTCAGTGGGCTGTATCCCCAAACGTTGTCGCGCCCAGGGGGTGCGTCCTGCGGATCGAAGGCCTGCACGGGTAGCAGTTCGATCGTGGTCACACCCAACTGCTTGAGATAGGGGATCTTGTCGATCACTCCCAGCAGGCTGCCCTTTCGATCCGGGGCGACGCCGCTGTCGCTGCGTTGAGTGAAGCCTCCAACATGCAGCTCGTAAATCACTGTCTGCTGCCAGCTGTGCCGAGGTCTGGGGTGGGCCTCGAAATCGAAGCGATCCCGTTCGCAGACCAGTCCCTTCAAGCAACAATGGGTGTTGGGTGAAGCACCGGTGGCGGCTTCACGCCGATAGATCGACCAGCCCGTGATCGCTCTGGCACAGGGGTCCAACAGCACCTTCGCGGGCCGGAATCCATGGCCCCCAGGCGCGAGCGGACCGAACACCCGGTAGCCATAGCAGCAACCTGCCGTCAGGCCCTCCACCTCTACATGCCAGTAGTCACTGGAGCGGTGTTTGCTGTCGTTCAGATCAATCAGCTGTTCGGGGCTGCTGGCGTCAGCCGTAGGGAAAATCAGCAGTTCCACCCGGTTGGCGTCTGGAGCTGCCACAGAGAAATTCACACCTTGGGCGGTGATGCTGCTGCCAAGAGGCCAAGGTTTGCCTCGTCGGATCGCGCTCAAAGATCCACTCCCAGGAGGCAGGTGAAGCCTTCAAAGTAGTGATAGCTCCGGTGACTCATCGTGTCTGTGATGACCTCCTCGCTGGAGCCAGGCCGTCCTCCTCTACAGATCCGGCCTGATCTCTGGCTGTTTCCGCCCAATCGTGACTGTCGTGGAGGCTCGTCCTGGTGGCTCGACGTGGATCCTGAACCCGTTCTGATCGATTGTCCGCCGCTGACCCAAGCCACCTTGGAAGCCTTGCAGGAACTGGCGCATGGCCGATGCGCCCGAATTCTCCTCACCAGCCGTGAGGGGCATGGACGCCTGCGTCGTCTGCAGGAGCGCATGCAATGGCCCGTGCTCGTTCAAGAGCAGGAGGCCTATCTGTTGCCGGGCGTTGAACAGCTCGAAACATTCTCCGAGGAGACTGTCACTCTCTCAGGCCTGCGACTGCTCTGGACGCCTGGACCCACTCCCGGTCATGCCGTTGTGCATGCTCCGGTGCCGGTGAATGTGCTGTTCTGCGGACGTTTGCTCGTGCCGGTGGCTAGGGATCAATTGGCACCTCTGCAGCATCGGCGCACGTTTCATTGGCCCCGACAGCAGCGCAGCCTCCGTCAACTCCGTCGGTGGCTCCCTTCAGAAGCTTGTCCACGACTGGCCTCTGGGGCGGCTCTTGGGGCCCTGCGTGGTGGCCATTTAGCCCCCTTCAACAGCTGGTATCTGCAGTCAGAAGCAGCATTTGACACGGTCTGATACACACGAGATTCGGTGAAAGCATTGCGGCACGGTGTTTTTCGGTTGCCGCACAGCGATTGTCTCCATACGATTAGCGCGCTCAGGGAAGCCGTGCGGATGTCGACCTCCGCATCGTCGATCCAACCGCTTCCGCCACTTTCCCCTACCCAATGAACAAAGCTGACCTCGTCAATCTGGTTGCCGCCCGCACCGAGCTCACCAAGACCGATGTGTCTCTGGTGGTGGACGCCGCTATCGAAACCATCATCGATTCCGTTGTGGAGGGCAAGAAGGTCTCCATTCTTGGTTTCGGTTCCTTTGAGCCCCGCGAGCGCTCTGCCCGTCAGGGTCTGAACCCCAAGACCGGTGAAAAGATCAAGATTCCTGCCAAGCGCGTACCTGCCTTCACCGCCGGCAAGATGTTCAAGGACCGCGTTCAGGGCTGATTCCCTGCAAGAACTCTTGATCGGGGTGGTCCTTTAGGGCCACCCTTTCTTGTGTGAACCTTCCAGATCGTCTTCAGGCTGTGTTTGAGCAGGGTCGCCAACGGCGTCTGAAGGGTTATCGCGGACGTTTTGCTCCGACTCCTTCGGGTCCTCTGCATCTGGGCAACCTGCGCACGGCTCTGATCTCCTGGCTACAGGCCCGTCTACTAGGAGGTGAATGGTTACTGCGGATTGATGATCTCGATACTCCACGTATCCGGGTCGGCGCGGTCGAGTCCGCCCTCGAAGACCTGCGTTGGCTTGGATTGCACTGGGATGGTCCAGTGATCATGCAGAGCCAGCGCCTCTGGCTCTACAACGCCTGCCTCTCTGCACTTCGGCATGACCAGCTGCTTTATCCCTGCCGATGCAGTCGCCGCCAGCTCGGTGCCGGACGGCGCTACCCAGGAACCTGCAGGGAGATGGCAAGGGGTTGGGGTCTTCAGGATGGACGCCTGCCGTCCTGGAGGCTGAAAGTGAAGGCCGCAGATGAACCGCTCTGTGGTGATTTGGTCCTGCGGCGTGCTGATGGATTCATCGCTTACCACCTTTCAACGGCGGTGGATGAGCTGGCACTGGGCATCACCGAGGTGGTTCGGGGCGCCGATCTGGCGGCTGTGTGCATTGCTCAGCAGGCGGTGATCGCATCGCTGGAGGAGCCACCTCCCAGCTATCGACACACACCGCTGCTTTGCGATCCGGAGGGGCAGAAGCTCTCCAAGCGCGAACAGGCCGCAGGGCTGGCCCCTCTTCGGGATCAGCAGTGGTCGTCGCAGAGAGTGGTGGGCTGGCTGGCTGGTTCACTGGGTCTGGTTGACCAGCACTGCTCTTTATCGGTGTGCGAGTTGCTGCAGGAGATTCGAGCCAGGCCATTGGCGCTGCAGGCTTGTTTCGACCAATCAAATTCTTAAGGAAGCCTTCGGGATCACAGGCGTCTGCAGCTTCCACACTGAAGTTGCGTTTTTGGCTCGGACATGGCGATCTGCTCCAGCTGCGGCGGCAGTGGCATCAAACGCATCACCGAGCAGCGCTTCAGGACTTGTCAGAACTGTCTGGGCAGAGGTGTGGTCCAGCCGGTCTCCACCTCCATACCCTCAACGACAGGTGGTTCCGTTGTTCACTCCCTTGAGGAGAGAGCTGAGAGGTTCAAAGAGGACATGTTCAGGGCAGCGGCGACTTCCGCTTCTGCCAAATAAAAAATGTGGCTGTCGCCACGACAGCCAACAGCGGTACAGCTGTGAACAGTAGAAGTGCAACCGCGGTCCAGTCGGTGTACATCCGATCATTGATCGAGTGGATGCATTCTTTCAGTTGATCTCAGGCTTCAGGCCTGGCGTTTGCTTTTGAATTCTGTGAAGCAATTCAGGTCTTTGGCCTCGGTCATGTCTCCTTATCAACAATGTCTTGAAAAATTTGCTCAGAGCATTGATGCCTGCAACTGTCTCTCTTGTGATTGGCAGCGTTGAAGCACCAGTGCATGCAACGTCGCTGGCTGGCGTGAGGCCGCTTCTGCTCGCATGTTTCCGCAGCTTCAATGAAAACAGCTGTGATCGAGCTCTTGTGATCACAGAGGCGCTGCAGCAGCGTGCCGGCGAGAGCGAGCTCTATCCCTGTCAGACCTTGCTGCTTGGACTGCAGGCGGAAGTGGTGATGGTGCAGCTTGCTGAACAACGTGACCAGAAAGCCATCGAGACTTTGCGTGAGAGTGAGCGTCTTTGTTCAGGCCTTTGATCTGAAGTTCACGATTCCGTTCAGAATGGGAGGCCATGCATCAAGCGTCCGTCATGAATCTGTTTCTGATGAATGTTGCGGCTCTGGTCACGATCAGCGCCAGTCTGGTTAGTGCCGTTCGGGCACAGGTGCGTTTCGATGACTGCCAGCCTGTCGCTGGTGGAGGGATCACTTGCAACACAGTGCCTTACGGCAACACCCGAGCCGACATGATTGACGGTGAGTTCGGCCTGATGGATCAGGCCAGCCCTGGATGGGCGGAATACAACCCCTATGAGGGGTACGACGACATGCTGGGAGGTAACCAAACCTGAGGGCTGGATCCACAGCATTCCTCCCGCGTGGATGTCATGGGGACCGTCACTCCAGATTCATCAGCCCACGCAGGAAGTCATGCATGTGTTCCACAGCCAGATCGAAGTTCTGCCCTTCGCGACGACCTGAACGTATTCTCGGCTTGAAACTGTGATCACCATCTGGCATCCAGGCAAGCTTCAATCGCTCTGAGAGCGCATAGTTTTTCACTTCCTCCTTGCTGCCCATCGCATCACGTTCTCCCTGAACAACAAGAGTGGGGGTTTGCAGATTCTGTAAATGCTTCACTCGCAATGTCTCTGGTTTGCCTAGGGGATGAAAGGGATAGCCGAGACAGATGCATCCCAGAATCCTGTTTCCGCTCCACAACTCATCGGCAACCAGGCTGGCGATTCTCCCCCCCATTGATTTGCCTCCGATGATCAGAGGTTGATTGGCATCCAGAGATTGCACCTGGTCGACGTAATACTTCAACAGAACGTCGGCTCTGTTCGGTGGTGCTTTGCGGCCACTGATGCGTCTTTGGGTCATGTAGGGAAATTCGAAGCGGATGACCTGCCACCCCTTCTGCGCAAGGCCCTGAGCCATCTTCTGCATGAAAGGCGTGTCTATGCCGGCGCCGGCCCCATGGGCCAGCAGCACGGTCGCTGGACCCGTTAATGGGCCACACGTCAGTGTGTTGTCCATGCTGTTCTCAGGCGGAACGTCTTTCTTCGCTCAGTCAAGACGGGCGTGACCTGAATGTGAAGGGCTGGAGAGGGATGAGGACTGCTCCTTTCCGTACTGCACTTGATTGGTGGCTCACTGAGCGAAGCAGGACATTGAGCGCGTTGACTTGATTTCCATGTTTGTCAATCAACCAATATGTTTCTTCAGGATGGTCAAATTGTTTCGCCGCACAATGTTTTTGACGTGGAGCATCTGTACTAAAGGTGCGTAAAATCATGATCCATGGCTTGGATTTATGTTGCTCGCTGAAGCATCAGAATTGGCTCTACCAGTGAAATTGGCAGCGAGTTGATCAAATTAGATCGACCTTGGAATGCAAATGATGCTTGCTGCTCTCAAAGGATCACATTATTCCGTTCAATTTGATTGATAAAAATGAGTCGATGCAAGTGCAGCATTGAGGCTGAAATAGTGCATCAATCAATACCCGGGGGGCAGGGCCGGCTTTTAAGGTATTCGAAATGAGTGATTGTTGTGTTCAATTACAAGATCCTTTTGGTTGCCTCTCCAATCGCGTTCTCAGTTGTCAGCACGGCATTTTGGCTTACTCGGTGGGAAATTATTGTTTGGGGAAAGCAGTTTTTTGGGGTGCCATCGATTCAGAACCGTAAAGAGTGGATCGATAGTCCCTTGGCTCCTTTCAAAAGAAAAGATGGAGGTTATCCTGTATTTACGGTCAGGACTCTGGCAGTCAATGCATTAGGTATTCCAACTGTGTTCTTTTTGGGAGCGCTCGCAGCAATGCAGTTTATCCGTAGAGCAACGCTTTACTGAACAAATGGATTCTTTTGAATTTGTTGAAGAATTTGTTTTTGCCGCAGTCTATTTTTCGGCATTGATTTGGTTTTCTATGTATTTAGTTTCGGGTTATATTTATCTGGTCGGTTGATTTTTGCGCTCAATTTTAGGTCTGTTTCGCCGCTGAAAGCTTGATTTCGGCTTAAATAAATTGAATTTCTTGCAGAAAAAATTCTATTGCAAGGTTGAAGCAATGTTTTCAATAATATTTTGTTCTTGAAGTGTGTAAATGGCTCTGTAGAGTGCTGAGTCTGCTCCTGCTTCGCCGCTATGTATTCTGATGAGAGCTTGTCGAATAAGCTCTGCAAGAAGTGCTTGAGTTTGATCTTCCAATAGTGGTAGAGAACTCTACTGAAACCATACTTCGAGTCCGCAGCATAGTCATTCATCTAGGACCTGTTCGGGCGACCAATGAGATTCAAGAAGGTGCGATTTTGCTCTCCCCAATGCTCGATTTGTATCGTTCAGGTGGGTCATGTTGTCAGAGTGCCGCACTTGCTTGCCGTAGCTTTTTGAATAAAGGGAGTGTTTAATGAAATCAGTTATGCGAATTGCCAGTCAATTATTTCGACCATTCCTTGCGATTGTGTTCTGCGCATTACTGATGCTGCCATCAAAAGCATTGGCGATTTATCCCAGTGGTGGTGGCCTCCCGGATGTCGGTCTTGATCGAAGTCTGCAGGGAAGTGATCAGGCGACAGAGGCTTTTAAAGAAAAATATCCTTTTTACGAACGAGATGAAGACGGAAAACCCATTACCAAGGAATTCGTTAAATATGATTTATCCAATTACGATCTGTCCGGACTCGATCTAAGAGGTGCTTTATTCAGCGTTGCGACTCTCAAGCGCGCTGATCTTGAGGGGGCAAATCTTGAAGGCAGTATCGCCTATGCAACTCACTTCGAAGAAGCAAATCTCACAAATGTGAACTTCAGAGATTCTGTGCTGACCAAGAGCTTCTTTATGGCAACGACCATTGATGGAGCAGACTTCTCTGGGGCCATTATTGATGATCCACAGCGTGAGGCGATGTGTTCAAGAGCTTCTGGTGTTAATCCGGTAACTGGCGTTGAGACTTACGACAGTCTTGATTGTTTGAGTTTGGATATGAGGTCTGCTAAGTCGTAATTGTTCTAACTGCTTTCAGGATTGCTTTCATTCTCTGCTTGGGTCAATCATTAACTCTTTGTCCTAAAGTAAGAGTATTATCAAGATGTTGACTGTCTTCAAAACCACCGACATTCTTGCTTGACTAATCAACCATCCGACCGAGGCGCAGTTGGCGTTGAATCACCTTTTCAAGGTGATTCACCTTTCTCTCAAGCTCCTCCACTCGTTTTTGAAGGTCATCTCCCTCTTGATGATTACCATCTGACAGATTCTTTCTGCCTTCATTCATCATTTCTGAGTAGGTTAGAGCTCTCTCTGGTATGTATTCTTCAGGACTGGGCATTGTGTTGCTTGTATTGTCAGGTGTCATTGTATGGAAGATCTGAGAAAACCTAGTCATTTAAACTAATTTTGAGTGGTGGCTTTGTTAGTCGCTCGTTGTGTTGTTCATTGTACGAAAGACTTTTTACGTTTTAAAGTGCTTGGCCTCGAGAGAGCTTAAGCTTTAAAGTCACTAGCAAAGTTGATAATAAAACAACGGTCAATCAAGTGCTTGTGATGGACGTGTTGTAAAGGTTAACCACAAGATCTGATCATCAGAAAAAACTGGTCTGCTCTTGTTTGCCAATCACTTTCCCATGAGCACCAACGAGTCATTTGCTCATCGAGCACCCCTGCAAATGGAGGCCTCATCAAGATGACTGTCCAGCATGGCAAGCCGTTGCGTTCTGTTGGTTCAATGGTTAATTGCTCACTGTCTGGCTGGACGAATCAGCCAGGTTTTGGCTCAAACGATTAGAAACCTTTATCAGGAGTTTCGAACTCCCTGAATAGAGCACCGCCCTCTTCAGGGTAACCCTGCTTCAACAGCAAGCGAATGCGAGCCTCCCACCATGGTCCAACTTGGGCCTCAGCATGTTCGAGAAACACTGGATCAGTGAGTCGAGGCATCGCCTCTTCAGATTCTCCGAAGTGGAGTGTTGACAAAGCTTGTCTCTGTGATGGCGAAAAATTACTGCCACGTTCAAAGCAGGATGTATTGATCAGATCAAGTTCAAGTAGCGATTGCAATGGCTGGCCTCCACTGCGTTGCGCTGTTGATGATGATCATTCCACGTGGTAATGGCTTCAAACCGCTTGCATCGCACCTGTAACGCGCCATGCTGCTTCTGTTCTGCTACGTATGAGGGGTTGGTTATGAAGTGCGTCCCAGGCCTTGGGTTCTTGGCGCTGCTCGGTCTCAGTTTCAACAGCTTTGCACTAGCCAATATCAAAGATGAGTTTCAACGTGCTCAGGGTTGTGATTATTTCAAGGCTCAATATGTTAGTGACGTTGGCGTTTATAAGGATGCCAAAGTGCGCTTTTGCATCAGCGCTGATCAACAAGAATTGATCTATGTCATGGCCATGGGTACATCATGGGTTGTTCCCTTTAATCGTCAATATCGATCCAAGGGCATCCTGAGCTTCAACACATTAGAAGATAACCGCCTTGTTCTTTACCAGAAAGAAGATGGCGTAGTTACAAGAAAAGTTTTGGGACGCAAGCGTGGCTCTTAACCAGGGGAGTCTTTTATCGAGCTTGCAGGTCTGGCACGGCTTGTCTCTGTTCTGGCTCTGCTGATCTTTTCGCCTGGCTGCGTTGTCTTTGAATGGTCAGCTGGTTGGCTATTTGACAGTCTTCTTTGCCTTGTGATGAAAAACTTAAATTAAAAGAGATCCTCATGGCGTACCAAGCACGGAATTCCCAGGCTCCACGGCGAGGATCCTCCATGCCTCCGAAGCCCCAAGATTCGATCAACCTGAAAATTGCCTCCTCGACATCTTTCACTGAGGAATGGCAGCCCAGCCAGTCACAACTTGAAAATCAAATCAATGTTGCGATAGAAGATATTCGTGCGACCCTTCAAACCCTTCAAAGTGACATTGGAGCGAGTGACCGTTACGTCTTAGGGCTTCTGGATGTCGTTGCCGACGATTACCGTGCACAGCTGCCATCTGGAAAGTCCTGATGGATTGAAGCTGGCTGATCCCTGATGATTTTTTCTTCCAGCGTTAATCACTTTGCATTGCGCAAGCTCAAGAACGGAAGCCAGCCGGTGCTACATAGGAGCCTTAAAATTGATACAAAAGCCTGCCTGTAATTTACGAAGTGCTGTTGATAGTATCAAATGATTTTCGCTTTGGGTTCAAATGACACTTGCTCGATTGGTTTGCAGGAGATGATTGCTGATCAGTTATTGCAATAGGATCAGTCTGGCATGGTCATGCTCAGTGCTTTAATTGGTGTTTCGCTTATTTTCTGGTTCACGGTTGGTTTTTTTAGCCACGTCAACTGGTTCCAAAATGCTTTCAGGCGCGAAGCTGAAAAGATTGACCGTCAGCAGATTGCCAGCCAGAGTAAAAGTCGAATTGTGACTGGCTCTGGAAGTCTGACGGCTAAAAAAGGTTTTGTTTTGGCCTACTGGGACGATATCAATCAGTCGTTCTCTGCTGGAGGTGCTGAGCAGGCTGAGCGAAGTCCAGTGGTTTTCGATATTGCGGCGATTAACCTTGTCGCATTCACCTCTATTTGCATGCTTGTATTTGTTAGCAAGGGTTTATTTCATTCTTTGGGTATGATGTAGGACTCTGGGCTTTCCTTGGGACAGCTGCTTTTATATAGTTTCTGCAAAGACTGATTCATTGTGTTTGGCGTCCAAGAGATATAATAGTCTTTAAGCTGGTCAAGTATTGCTTTCGACTTGTTTTGATTCCTTCGGACTGGCATCAGCTATTCTCGATTTTCTTCTCAATAACATTATAAATTCGGCTGTTAATTTCTGGGAGCACTCAAGGATCGTTGGAGGCTCAGCAAGGTGACCTTGCTGGCATGCCAATCAATACTGCAGCTATCAGTAACGCAGGCTTGAAGAAGATTTTCTTTGCCTAATTGTTTCTTCTAGTCGACTTGTAGCAGTGTTTTTATGATTTTTTGAAGGCCTTGCAATCAAAATGTGGGGTAATCAGGCTTCACTTTTTTCTGCAATAGCCAGCACCAATATTCATCCATCCAGACTTGCAAGCTTCTCCATTCGTAGGTGCGACCTCATAATAGATTGGCGAAACACAGGTCGTGCCAAGCGTGTTGACGTAACCCAGTGGGCATTGGTTGTGTCCCTGAGCTTTGGGAATTTTTTTCTGGGCCAGAGCTGCAGCCGGCACCATTAGCAGAGTCAGCAGGAGTAGGAGTGATGGACGCATGGTGTGCCTTAGGTGTTGCTTGAAAGTGTTTTAAGTCAGACCTGCCGAAACTGCCAACAATCCGATGATATCCATTTCTCCTGCAGGCTCACCGGACAAGCGACGTCCTGCCGTGAGTCATGCATGAGTTGAACAGCCGTGCGCGCTTGCTGACTCGATGGACAGCGTTTTCGTCTTTCAAGCAAGACGCTCGGACTCGCTTATGAGCATTTTGTAGCTCTTGTCTGTTTTGACGCAGCGATTGATTTTGTGTCTTGGTATTGCTTCAGCGGAGCGCCCGGGGGTACTGTTAATTCATTGCAATCTTGTGTCATTTCAGGGCGCGGAACATGATGGGTTTGCTGATTGGAAATCTTGAGCTAGATGCCCTGACGTCTACTGTTTTTGTTATTGCAACAGTTTTTTTTCTAGGGAGTTTTGTCTATGTTTCTCGAACCAATGACATGATTGGTGCTTTGAAATCGTTGTTGCCTAAAGGCAAGAGTAGGAAGCCTTTGCCAGGTCCGGATGAGCCACTCTGAAGTTAAGTGAATTGAACTGCATCAAGACGATAGCTTTTGCTGATTTGCCACCATTCTGGGCAGACTTTCAGAACCGTGTTCTGCAGCGAGCGGCGTGAATTTGTAGCTCGCTCTCGAATGTATTGTTTGATGTGCTGTAAGCGTGAGGTGCTTTGTTTCCTGTGGCTAAGACCCCTGCTGAGCAATTGAACCCCTGTTGATCGATATTCAGCTGAAAGGTCTCTATTTGCAGGCCTGGCTGTTCTTCCATTACGGGTGTTTGCCTTTCCAAGGCTGGCATTGGAGGTGTGACTGGTCCTGAAAGAAGCAATGCGATCAACATGCAACCAACTCTGTCATGGCCGATTTTGTCCTATCTCAGAGCTGATTGGAAGGGCGCGAAGCCTCCTTACCCAGGGATCATCTCCAGCCATAGCAGTCCGCTGAGAGACAGTGATGCAATAGCTAGTGAAAGCCAGTTGTCTTTCAGAACACGGGTCATCCATTTTTCGCATCTGCATTACTAAAACGAGCTCTGGCACAGTGAGCAAGTTTTTGAGACGTGCAAGCTGAGTTCTGAAAACGGGTTCAGCAGCCAGACTGGTCGTTGCTCCTTCGGTTGCATGTCACAAGAGATCCCACTCCAGGAACAGGTGCGCAAATGGTTTCGTAGTCATCTGCTGGGTCGTGAGGTGGAACTCCAGGAGCTCTATGAACTTCCTCAGTGTGAGTTGGATCTGCTGATGGCCGAAACGGCAGAGATCCGTTCTGACGTGGAGAATCGTGCCCGCAGCCATGGCCGCTGGTGTACTGCGGGATACATGCTTGAACTGGCCAGGATCATTGATTCCAGGAGAGCCGAGGCTTGATCAGCCTCAGTCTGTTTCGGTTTCACTGTGCGCTGCGGTCCATCACTTTGTTGAGCACAGCTGTTTTGATGCGAGCCCGGTCCCTTTCCACGTAGATGGCAGCCCAGTGGTCTGGCTTGTTTTTGTCGTGGATGGCCTTGATTTGACCATCAAGCTTGCTCAGCAGTTCATCCACAAATGCTTCCGGGGTGTCTCCAAAGGTTTCGTGCTGGCTCAGCAACTTGTCGAGCTTTTTGAAGAGTTGCGTGGCTCGGGACATGAATCAGGGCAGAAATGATCTTGATCATGACTCCTGGTGGGACAGTGCAGCTGATTTGATCTGAGATCGCTGATTGTTGCTGCGCTGAAGAGCTGATCAACAGTGTTGCTGCTGATCAATTAGAAGGAAGCGGTCTTGTGCCAAGTTCATCCATGTCAAATACTTCATCCCAGCCTGCCGGATTTAACCCACTCGCCATGGTCGATATGTGGCAAGATATGCGCGCTTTGGTCGATCAGTGGGAATCAAAATATAATTCAAGCCCTGTAGATGCAGCTGTTGCTTTTCAAGAATTCTCGGCAACCCTTGTGGATCAACCCAAGACTATCTGAAGTGCAATGATGGAAGTTTATGGCTTTTCAGCTTGAAAAGTTTGACGTTGTCTGGTGAATTCTGCTCCGTGTGCGTACTGAATATTCACGGGTTTGGCTGATTTGCAGAGAGGACAGTCCTTTTCAGGCCAGGCTGGTAATCTTATTTCGTCGAGAAAAATAAAATTTTCATCCTAATTCGTTGGCTCCAACATTGCCGCGATTCACGTAGGCGGCAATCCCCAGAGGTTTTCCTCCTGCTTGAACGACGGCTTGATAAGTGAGGCGCACCGAAAACCCTGTGTTGATAATATCGTCGACAATTAAAACAGATTTATTCTTGAGAATCTCCGCGTATCCTCGCTTGATTTCAAAGTTAATAGTTCCCCCTTCTTTGTTGACTACGCGCTCGGTGAATACACAGCGACTGCCAACTGCCAGTGCTGTGTATTGGGCGCAAATCACCCCGCCAATTGCAGGTCCACAGACAATATCAGGATATAGGCCGTTATTCTTAATTTCTTTCCCGAGTAATTGGCCGAGTTGATAGGCTAATTCAGGCCTGAGGTTGATGAGATCCTTCGCCACCCACCCAGCTCCATTATCGCCCGAGGCATAGACAAAGTGATCGTTTTCTATCAGCGTTCCGCTTGACTCCAGAATTTTTCTCGTTGCTTGTTGTGTCGGTTGGCTAGGCATCATCACGGCACACGAGCATGCTCCCAGATTGGCAATTTTTTCAACCTCCAACCATCTCGGCTGCGCTCGATCGTCTTCACAACCCCTGTTCACGATGACCCCAGCTAAGGCAGTCCAGGAGCTTCACCAAGGCTGCTGGTGAATCATCCACTGAACATGACGATCTGCCCCTCGATCGTGGGGGAGTGACAAGCCCAACCTGGGCTTTGCCGATTGCCGATTCTGCAATCCCATACCAGAGCAAGCTGCCCTTCGGCAATGAGTATGTGATCTCAGGCACATGTTCTGTGCGATACACATACTGAAGACAGGAGAGGCGTCGAGCACTTCTCCTTTGGTGATAGGTAGACGGAGGCCGTGAAGGCCTCCTTTTTTTTTATCTCAAGCTTTTTGCGGAGAATCGATCAGTCCTCGAATCCATCCCAGCCTTCCTGTCCAATCCCGTCCAGTCCATGCAGAACGTGGGTCACCTGGGTGGGATGAACCCAGCGTATTGCGCCGTCGTCAACGTCCGCCACCTGAAAAAGCGAGTTCAGCCTTGAATGTTTCCCCCATCCCTTGCAGAAAATCACTTGCCCTAACCACCAGTTTCTTTCGATATCAACACTTTCGGTGGCAGAAGTCAGCTCTCTGACGATGACGAACTGTCCAGGTCGAATCGACAGGAAAGCTGAAGCGGCATCGATGACATTTGATGTGGGAGGTCCCAAGGGAGGGTAAATCGGCATGGAAGTACGTTTGTTCTTCCTCAGGTCTAACCCTGGTTCGTCGCCCAAGGAAAGAGTAAAGACACGCACTTGCAAGGATTAGGTATTCGTCACTCTCGGCTCTGCGGTTCTTCCCGCATGGTGGTTTTTCCGACACTTCTCGCTGGAGACCCTTCAGGCATCTGGTCTCGCCTAATCCGGCGCTGCAACTGCAGGGAAGCGCCGGAGTCGCAGTTAGGCGACCAATCGAACCTGTCGACGATTGGACTGACAACCTGGCATCGGTTCACCCCAGACCCTTGCATCACATGCTTCGTGAAGGCGCATGAATTGAGTCGGGATCCTTGAATTTGTGAGGCTCTGGGGGCAAGTCAACAGGCCTCAAGTTGCTGGCCGCGCATTGGCGCTTCCCAGTCCATGGTTTGTTCACTGTCAGACCAGTGTTCTGACAGTGTGCTCAGCAGATCGCGAATCGCATGATTGGAACATGCCGTGTCTTGCACAAGGTCATCCAGAATCTGCTCGATCCGATCGCAGGCTTGGTTGACCAGTTTGAGCTGCTCCTCAACAGGCCAATGCTCCTCCATTGCCAGTGTGGTTTCATCCATTGGGCCGTGATGGTGGCAGTTGCACCGATCGTCACCACAATGAAGCCCCCTGTCGACCCGCATCTCTACCGGTTCGCAAGATCCGAGAGTGATGTTGTTCGTCGTTTGCTGCCTGGGGATCACACCGGGATCAATCCATCAGGCTGCGTTGTTGTGGCCTTCAGAAAGCTTTCTATGAGCTTTATCCGCTTTGCGTATGATTTTTTGAGCCTGCTCCCTCGTTAGGCATTCCTCAGCTTTGAGCTTGAGCCTGAAAAGTTTGCGGTGCTGTTTGTCCGGATTCATCTATTTCACCTGCTTTCAGGATCTCGTGGCACAAAGGCCTTAAAGAGGTTAACGGGCGGTTAAGCAATCCAATGGTACTGCTGGGCCAAGAGAGAGTGTGCTGTCGCGGAACGTTGCCTGATCATTCAGGGATCACAGCATCACTCTGTTCTGATCCTGATAGGGCCAGGTTTCTGGCCACCGGGCGTGAGCTCCATTCGTGATGCTGGAAAGATGTCACTCATCCATCGCCCTTGCGCTGTCTTGTCTTGTCTTGTCATGTCTGTCAGTTGACGCTGCCCTGGCTCTCTGCAGATTGACGGCCAGTCTGTGTGAGCCAAACTTCAGTGAGCTTCTGCTGCGAGGCTTCAGGCGTTTTGACCGGCTTCGGTTCATGCATTGATGAGCCCTGAATGGGACGAAAATCGGATTGGCATCCGTCGAACCCTGGCTCGGTGGACTGGCAAGACGTTGCAGCTCTTCGCGGTGATTTCAGCTCTTGTGAGTTGATCCTTTGTGGCCAAAAGCCGAGAGATTGACTAGCCACTGTCAATTTGCTTCGTCATGAGTTCCATGCGGCTGGTGTGTGCCCGCAAAAATGGTTTTTCAAGTTCGTGGATGTTCGCAGAAGTTCGCCGCACAGGCCTGCCGCTCCGATGTTTATTCCTCCTCTGAGGCAAAATTGTTTCGAGCGGATCGCTTTTGTGCATCCGTGCCTCTTGCTCGCGCATTTGCTCACATAGGCATGCATCGTGTTGTCTTGCTGCTAGTTGCATTCGCCCGATATCCGTACATAGAATTAACGCGTCAGCGTTAATCTTTAAGGCTTGTATTTATGCCAATTGTAAATGCTTGGCGAAGCAATCGTTACAGCAAGGCCTTTTTGAGCAGCCAGTATTAACTGAGTATTAAATAGGGCTCATGGAGCTTACAAGTCAAGACTTTTCGGCATATCTGATGATTGGTTCGCTGGCCGCATTGGTTCTGGGGACCCTCTTGTATGGGATTTACACCGCATTTGGTGCTGGCTCTGTGCAGTTGACGGATCAGATTGAAGAGCATGCCAGGTTGCACAAACTAGGCATTGCGCATTCTCATCAAGGCCAGGGTCGCGCTGTCGCCCGTGGCGGACATTCCCATGCGAGCCATGATGCAATGAATTCCTGAGTTCTTGAGTTGCCCCATGCCCACATCGAATATCATTCGCCTTGGCTAATGACGCTGGTGCACCTCGCTTCCTAAGGCTTGCGCAGGTGATTGAGATGACTGGAGTTGGGAAAACATTCATTTACACCCACATGGAAAAGGGTAATTTTCCAAAGCAGATACAAATTAGTGCAAGAACGGTTGTGTGGTTAGAACAGGATATTATCGAATGGATGAAGGAAAAGATGCATCAGAGCTAGAAGTGTTTGAAATGATTGTTAGTTTTGTCATGAGTGCCTCGAATTTGTTAAAGGTTCGATGCTGCATCTTTATATGTATTTCATTCGGTTCTACCGTCTAGTCCGACACTGCAGAGGATGACAGTGCCGGTTTTGCTGTAGACGACCAATCGCATCCTGTCGAGACCGCGATCAGACCTTCAAGTTGGCACGCATTTCTGGATTAGTCTGCATCACTTGCATCAGCAAGCAGGATGAAATGACCCAGACTGATCCGTGGTTGATTGCTTTCGTTCATGTATGGATGCATGCTGAAACTTAGCGGGCAAGCTTGTCTCCTTCTTCCAGGATGCTGAAACAGGCTTCGCTGTTCGGAGTCCTCAGACGAATCATGTCCTGATATTCAGGCGCCTCATAGGCAGCTTTCGCTGCTTCGACGGTCGGAAATTCGATCAGAACAGTGAGATGGCCTGGGTTGCCTTCCCTCACATCAGTGTGAGCGTCCCGGATAAACATTTTTGCTCCACACTTCTGGAGATATGCTTCAGCGGCGGCTGCATACACCATGAATCCTCTGGGATCGTTGATTCGGCCTGTCGCCAGCCAGTAGCCTTTCGCCATTACTTGATGAATCGGTCCCATTGATTCTGGCGATCACGTCTGATGGGCGCAATTCTCATTGTTCATTGGACTTTCTTGCAAAGAGATCGGTGGCCTTGAGCGGATGACTATTTGATGGCTTATTGGCACAGCAGTGAATCCATTGGCTTGTGATCAAGGCGGTAGCTTGAGCGTTATTTCTCAATGTCTGACAAGCAGAAAGAGAGAAGCAGCAGTAGTGCCACGGCGATCAGCATCAGCTGTCTGGATTCAACTCATCATCCCGGAAGCGGAAATAAACCGCGAGCACAAACACCCAGAACAAGGCCAGATACGCAATCATTGTCAGATCGGTGGTGCGTTAACCGTGAATGAAGCTGATTATGAATGGTGATGAGTATTTATACTGTGTTCTGCAAAACCTCGCGTCCTCTGTAGGCCTTGGTTGTGTTTGCTCACCCATGGCCGTGTTGGCGACTCACGTGATTCAGGGTTGCCGTCGCTCACGACAACCGATCAGAATGTATCCATTGAAGCCTTGAGAGAAAAATTGGTCACTGCCCCGTAGACCTGAGCCTCAAGGGAGGCCAGAACTGATTCAGCAGAGTTCTGGCAATGAAAGTTTTTCTCGCTCTCCTGGGCATTGTCGGCATTGTGATCGCCACAGTGCTCCTGTCTCAGAGAGAGTTCTCAGATATCAAGGATTCTCCTCAAGCAGAATCGAATACACCTGAGGCTGTTGAGCTCAGGCGGGAGTGAGCACTTGAAGCCCGGGGGGCCTCGCTGCTGTTCTGTTCAGACCAGGCTCTCCCAGGGGAATGATCTGCTCAGCTGTGCTGAGTTTCTGCTCTGACCAGAACAAGGGCTCAGTCCCTCATCAAGGCCTGTTTGGTGCGATGACCAAAGGCTCAGTCGTCATGTTTTCGATGATGATCGTGTGACTTTGACGAGTTGCGATTTTTTCCAGAGGTTCGTGGATGACCAAGCCCGCTCCGAAGATGCACAGTCCCGCGAAAGCGATCGAAGCAGGAAGCACCCAAGTTGCAGGTGCTTTAGAATGAGATCGATTCATGTGTGGCCGTAAGGTTCTGCAATATTGAAACCGTTATTGCTGATCATGAAGATGAAAAATGGTGCGCTGTCAAGTAGCAAGGCAACTTGGATTGATTTGTTAAAGTCTCGCCCCCTCAGCTGCTGCAATTTGATAAAGATTTTATGGCAAAACAATCCATGGAGACGATTGAAGATTAATTCTCCCCAGGCTTGCATTGATGCATGCTTTCAGACGAAGTAGTCAGCCTGAGTTGTATGACTTAGTTGAATCCCGTCTTGTCCGAGCCTGAATCTTGGCATTGTGAGCCATGAGGATCCAGCTCAAGGGTTCATACCAGCATTGCATTGAAAAAGTTTGTATGTTTTACGAAACTGATTATGATGTGGTGTACAACATCAGCGTGAATTGGCGATGCCGAGTAAAAAAGTATGGAAAAGTGCTTGTGAATCTGCTCTTTGGTGTAACAGAGTCAATGACCGGATTGAGTGGGAATATTACCGAAAGCAGCATTCCGGAGGAGAAGTTAAAATCATCAAGGCGGGTGAGTGCAATTTGGTTGAATTTTTCAGAAATTGGTCGCCAAGTGATATCTCTGACTTGGGATTAATCAGACTGAGTGATTTGGTGATTAAATCAATGGGTGATAAGCAAATGTATGAATATAATGTTACGGCCAATCGAGATTTTTTGCATAAGGCCAGGAGCCGGATTGCACGGCGCTTCGAGTCGCGGATGTACGACGAATCGCTCAAGATTAAAGTGCTAGATACTGGGGTAGAGCTGAATCAGTAAAAACTCATAGTTGTTTGACGCTCCAGTGCGATCTGTAAGGGAAGGCGATCTTGATCAGCTGGTTTGATATGGATCAATCACATACAGAACTGTGGCTAGTCGGGCCAACGCCCAGGCTGTTGATCGTTTAAGCCCTGCAATAGTGATCCATCAGGCACCCCCTACAAACACGATTCTGGGCTGTATTTTTGTTCACAATCTTGCAAAGAATGATCCGGCTCTGGCCGTATTTCCTTATTTGCAGAAGCCAAGGATGAGGATCTTCAACTACCAAAAGAGTGGAGCTTCATCGTTAACAATGAAATTTGTTGCAACACTTGGCTTGTCTGCACTGACGGGGGCTTCAGCTATTGATGCAACGGCTGGAAGTGCGAACTTAAAGCCTCGATGGCACGCAAGGTCAAGCTCAATGACAGTGGCAAGCTCAAGGTCAAAGGTCGTAATGGTGGATCTATGAAAGTGAACGGAAGCTCCGTCAAGTTGAAGGGAAGGCACAGACATTCACACAGCTGGTAGCCGAGCAGTAATCAAAGCAGGCAGCTGCTCATCCTCTCTGCGGCCTTAATTTGCCAGTTGAGCTGCATCGCACATCTTCTTGTTGGTTTAGAGGTAAACTTTTATAATTCAATCAAAAATTATTATCTGTTGCGGTTGATTGATACCCAAAGATATTAAGCATTTGATTACGCAAATTTGCAGCAGTTCTTAACGCTATCAATAATTGCTTCTCCTGGGCGGGCCTTTTTTTAATCACATACTCGATATCTTGTATAACCATGTGAATCATGTTCATCGCAAGAAGGCACTGAGCGTCTTCACAATGCTGCTGCCTTGTGTCTGTGTACATTGCAACCGCTTCTTTGATGTAGTCAATAAAAACAGTCTTTGAATAGTCTTTGGCAAAAATATCTCCAGCATTCCAACCTAACTGTTGAATCAGATCAGCGCAGCTTCTAAGGGCAAAGCTGGTTTGTTCATTTTCCTGGATTTGTACCTTGATGAAATGATAAATATTTGAAACGCAATATTGTATTCCGTGAGTCAAGCTGTCCTCTCGTTCCAAATCATTCTGAATCCTGGACCAGACAATTCGTGCGATTCGATCGTCTGGTGCCATTCTTGATAGTTCTGCTAATTCGTTTGAGCGGGTCGCTAACTCTTCATTTAGATCATGATTCATAATGAACTTTTAATGGCCATGACTAGGATTAGTCTTTTATTTTATTCTTGGATTGCAGAGCTGGATGGCTCGATATAATTATCTTTACTGTTTTAACTGAACGATTGGTTTTCAGGATATCCTCATTGTGTTTTGTAGAAGATTTAGGGCTTGATACCAAAAAAGCTCAGCCTTGATCAGTATTTGATGATTCTTCAGTTGAATTGTTATGTTGGCTGCAGCAGGGATGTTACGCATGATCTTCTTTCTTTGTTCGCAAAGAAGTGAGCCCACTCAATAATCAGATCGTTCAACATCTTTAGAGACTGATGCTGTTCTGTAGAGCCTGGTTCTGTGTATTTAAAGTCCATAAAGATCCGATCTGCTTTAACTTGTTGTTTTATGCAGAGCTCATTCATTAACATCGTTAAACGGCTTTATTATTTAATTGGATTAAAGCTTACAGGTCTTTGTAAACTATTGTAAATAGGTAAAAATGCCTGCTACGCTACCGGTGAGGCTCTGGCCGATGAATTTCTTGTGGATGTGGCCTGGATGGACGATGCGACCCGGTTGTTCACCTTTCGAGCCGGTAGCGGTTAACGATTCGCGACCGAAACAGCAGGAACGCTGACAGACCAATTGACCATGACTATTGAGTAGAGGTATGCAAGCGAAGCTCAATGGATTTCAATCAGCTGTCCGGTCTTGTTCTGGTGGTAGTTGGTGCAGTCTTTTTTGTGACTGCTGTCCAGCTTTACACTTTCTGGGCGAGTGAAGCTGTACTTGTCTCAGCGAAGAAGAGGTTGGACGAAAAAATCGAGACGCTCAAGCGCTCGTTTCCAAGCTTCTCTTTACGACGGCGCAAGGCCGCTTAACAGCTGCTGATGCGGAGGGTCTCCAACGTTGCACTGATGATTGCAACGTTGAGTATGTTTGAGCCACGAGCGTTTTGATGGCCTCGCATCATCAGCTTTAGGTGTTTCTCCATCACGCTGAACCAAGTTTGCTCCTGGGGGTTTGAGCCTTAGCTGGTCGGTATGAAATCTGCTTCGTTAAGCAGCATTTTCACAGGACTGCTTGATGGCTGATGACGTTGTTTCCATAAGTTGATTTCGGACTGTCTGATTGGGACTGAGCTCGCATGACTTCTGATTTTTTAGTTGCGGGCTCGGAAGTAGTTGATCGAGGTCTCAGGACTTGTTATTGAAGCTTTCCATCACTTCTGTTAAGCGTGTGATGGCTGATGTCAGTTGAACCTGGGGGTCAGGTTTTGATGTTTCAACGGTTTCTTTTTTGCGTTTCATCTTTTCAACGGCCCTCACGACAAGGAAACAGACAAAAGCAATAACAACAAAGTCTATTGCTGCAACAATGATTTCTCCACCTGGTAATTTAGCTAGTGATTGAACATTCGCTTCTTTCAATGCTGGTTCAAGTGCATTGGTCATGATCAATTGAACAGTTGCGTTCACAACCTTTCCAAACGCACCTGCGATGATGACGGCAACTGCCAGGTCGACAACATTGCCTTTGTTGATAAAAGCTTTGAAATCCGAAAAGAATGTGGTTTTTTTTGGCATGCGAAAAGGGTTGTCTCTTCCTTGCTTTAGCCATGGATTTTCAAAAGCCCTATTGTTCTTAGTGGATGATTTATATTGCTCCCTGTTTGTTCGTGCGCCATTGGATTTTGAGGCTGCTAGCCCTTGAGCGTTACTCAGGTTGTGATTGATAGGTCTCGTTAAGGGAGTAAGACGGTATTGATGTCTTTGATTGATTTTATTCAGTTCGTGATTGGATGTCTAGGAGTAATTCGACATCTCTGGACGAAATATCGATGGATTCAAATGATTTCGAGTAATTTTATCTAAGAAATGATAGTTTTTCAAACCATGCCGGCAGATTTCCTGTCAGGCATATTTCTTGATCAGCTTTGGTACTATCATTTTTAGTCAGAACATACCACCTCTCTCTGGCATTCACGGGGTCATCCTCGAGATAGAGCTCTGTTGCCCCTCGGCTTTTGCATTTGCCCGTCATCCGCACGGTCTTATCTGCAGCATCAGCAACTGGAACAAGTAAGATTCGTTCTGCGTTGAGCCCATAGAATTCATCAGTTACGATGTTGTACTTTTGTATATCTGCTTTTGATTGTGTGGGTGATGAGAGTAGTAGGAGTACACATACGACTGACATCAAAGCGTGTTGACTTAATAATGCAAAAGCTTTTTTTAACACACTGATTAAATCGAGTTTTTTTGTTGATTCTTTCATTGCTTAATTGGTGATCTAATGCTTATTTTTTTGAGTAAATCTGCTCAAGAAAAATGGCTGTTTCTTCGACTTCAAGCATTAAGTCGTCCATTGACATGATCAATGTCCATGCTGCGATGGCTACGTCCTGATCGGTCCTGTAAATGGCCGTGAGCCTCTTTCTCCATTGTTCTGGTTGCGAGTCGTAGTTGGCTTTGAATTCGTAGAAACTTGGTCTCGCAGCGTTCATGGCATTTTGTAGTTATTGATTATCACTGAGGATGAAAGCTTGGGTAGTATATTAATACTAATGAGAGTATCATTGTTTGCATCTGTTCGTTTGCTGACGCTTGGCTCTTTAATGATTAACTTACCATTCTTTGGCAAAGTCGTCAGCTGATTTTGCAATTGTTTATTTAATATTGCTTAGGTTGCTGGTATATCGCTTTTCTACTCATCTATTTTGTTGATTTCTTCGTTGCTTAACTCTGTCACTGTTTGGCTTTCGAGTCCCAGTTCAACGTCGATTAAGTCGTCTATGGTGATAAAAAATCATGCTTGTTTGGCAAGGTCTACGATGCAACCTTCGCATTTAGATTCTTTTATTCTCTGCTGGAGATTTGATCGGATTTTACTTTTTCTAGAAATGCTTTGAGTTTGTTTTCGGATATGTTCCTTGCAGGCTATAAACTTTTTTTATAGCAATAACCAGCTCAGCTGTCCTCTGCTTGAAGCCTTTCTGACATGTCTGTTGCATTGTCAAGTGATCGTGCTGTTGAGAACCGTTGGCTTTGCAATGTGCTTCTGCAAGTCTATTTCGCCATTTGCAGCTTTGACTTGATTGTCGTGAGCTCATTGTTTTTGATCAATCAGGTCTTTATGCACCTTTTGACGTCGCGATCGATTCTGATGGGGATGTATGGCTGACTTTTCAAAAAGGTGGAGATAGGAACCAGGGTGGCGTGGCCAAGTTCAGCTTTGATTCTGTTGCCGGTCTGAGGCTTCAGAGCGAATTTTTGGGCGATTATTTGGATTCTCCTTACGTTATTGTCATTGCTCCTGATGATGGCATTTGGATTACTAACAATGGTTGAAGTCATTTACATATTGGCAATCAATTGATCCGTATTGACCAAAATGATGGGAGCTTGGAGATCTTTGATGTAGGAACTCATTCGGGATCATAGAGGGTAAATGTTGATGGAGCTTGTCATGTTTACGTCAGTGGATTTTAAAGTTTTTCAGTCTTTGTTCTTGAGGGGGTAGAATATAATTCACTGCATCATCGGGGGGGAGTTCCTAAGCCCATCAGGTGGTTTCTACTTTAACGGGCAGATCGAACGTCCAATCGGGGTTGAAATTGATCCTATTGGCTATGTCAGTGTTTGTAACAATTAATCGAAAGAACCCCGGGACTTTGGTTGCATAGTATTTTAAGATCGTAGGGCTTGCTGAACCGGTTGCTGCATCTTTGATTGGCCTCACAGTGTCACTGTTGTAGGGATATTGGTGAACTCAATTTGTACTGCTTCAGCAATAGTTTAGTTTTATATCGACTAGTTCTTCGGCCGGCGTCGTCCCTGTGATCCAGTGGACCTGGTGTTTCTCGGCTGTGTCCTGGCGAGCCAGTACGAGCATTGGTACTGCTGCCACTCCCCGCTCAATCTGGTCTCTGTAAATGCTCACAAGCTGGCGATATCGTCGTGCAGTCCAGCCGTGGTTTTCTCTGTCGCGACTTTCCCAGTATTCATGCAGGGCTCGTTGACAATCTTCCATCCCAAACTCCTGCCAGCATTTCTGCTGAGCCAGTAATGGATCGCTTCCCTCCGCTATGAGTCGTTGGTAATGGGTTAGTTCAGGTGCCTCATCGCGTCCATCCGGGGGAATGTGTCGCAGCAGCTGGTTGAGCTGTATGCGGTCGAGGCGAAGCCAGCATCGATCTCTTAGAAGGACCGGAAGCTCCCATGACCAGTCCCTGGCCTGGCTCACATCGATCAGTAAGTCGCGCAGACCAAGGCGTTGGGCTTCAGTGAGCCCCACCAGAGGCTGAGTGTTGGATGTCAACGGACCCTCGCCTAGCTGTATCCCCATGATGATGTCCTTGCTCTATCGTTTGCCGTTGCCTCAGCTCACACCATCGTCTGCATCATTCGAACATTGTGATCAGCTCCCAACAGCTCAGTCATGAAATCACAGCTGCTGGTGATGGTGGATCCAGTCATTTGTTTATTAAAGCTGACCTGTTGTGGATACAGCACTTGGCCTTCTATTTCTCACAGATTTGCAATTATGTCGGAGATCGCTCAGTTTGCCAGATTTTGAATTTGGATCCCATGTCAGCATGGAGTAAGAACTACTTAGCATCTGTTTTGGTCGCACGCTCTCAAGCTCTTCATGACTCCCCTTGGCAAGCTGGAATGATACTTGGTGATATTCCTTCCAAGGAAGAAGATTTTGTTCCTTTCAGACCGCCGGTATTCCTGTTGTGTCGAAGATTTGATTGAATTCATCAAAATGCCTTCGCAGGTCCTCGGCCTTCAGCATTGGTTGCACATCATTTGTTTGCCGTGACCTTTTGAACGACACTAGTTCCATGCATCTATTGAATGCTTGCACTAAGGTCGTTTGCTTTTTCCGTACAAGATTTCTAGATGCAATCAGCAGAGCTGCTAGCGCAATTCGAAATACTGTGGCCTGATTCATGATCAGTTGAAATCCAGGCTTTTGATCCCTCTTTTCAGCCTGGCTTTGCATGAATTGTGGTTGTTCTTTGAGATTTTATTGCTGGACATGCAGTCTGTGTTGGTCAGGCACGCACCATTGGAACAACTTTGCCTTTTTCCATGCCTGCAAGGCTTAAACGCGTTGTCTGTTCGGCATTGACTTGTCGTACTTCGCCGCTTTCGGTATCAACCACAGTCAGCATTGTGACGCCATGTATTTCTTTGAACTGATCTGGATATCCAACAATCCAGCCAATCCACCAATTTGTATCAGTCGGATCAGGATTCAGTGTTGATTGCACGAGCACGAAGTCTCCAGCCTTCACCCCGACAAATGGTGGACGGTCATTGCCTTTTGGCATGGTTCTCCAGCTTTGCTGATCAGAACCTCACACCCTGATATCGCCTAAGGCGATAATTGCTTTCTAAGGGCTTGAGTCGAAGTGGTCCATAAGCATTAGGACTTATTCGATGATGGGGTTTTTAAGGAGTTTGCTTTCATGCTTCTCTTCGCTGTGTTTTTTCGAAGTGTCGGATCTGCTTCAATCCACACCCTCCCCCCATAGTGACGATTGGATCGCCATCTCTTTTGAGTGTCTATTCCTCATGGTTTCGATGCACTGATCGTTTAATTCAGTTCATTTGTGCCTTTAAGCACTTCTATTGTTTGGTTTATAATTGTCTTTTCACTAGTCAATCTCTATGCTCACCAACGAGGAAAGAGAGGAGTTGCTTGCTGTTGACAGGCGTGAATTCCCTGACGACTCCGATCTTGGTCGTGTTGATATAAAAAAAGCCACCATTGTGGGTCAAGCCTGGGTGAAGCTGCGTCGTGGGAAGCAACAGTCGGAGAAATCTTCCCTGGGAATGACGTCCTGAGTACGGCTTGATCAGCTGTTCAGACGACTGTGAATATCTCGCATAGAGGATATTTCTTTCAGCAATTGCCGATATCGAGCAACTTCCTGCGGATCGGTCTGAGCGTCGACAACGCTAATTTGCGATATTGATTTTGGTTGAGAAGCTGCTTCCTTCGGCGCACCTTGTGTCCTTGGTCTCGTTTGCTTCTTTGCCGACAAACTGCTGACTGGCTGGATCAATGGTGTTGCAGCTCGGTATGGGTACTCGCGCTGATCAAGGTTGCGAGTAACCCCTTGCTTTTCAGAGCAGCTGCTCCCGCCCGATGGAGCAAGGCCAGTGGGTCTTGCCTGTTGATCAGGATCCTGCCAGCTCCAGCTGCAGCAAAGAGTTGATGGATTTGAGGACAGCTTGGATTTGTATGTGTAACTTTTGATGGAGGACCATCCGAAGATCATGGCATTTGAAGCGAAGGACAAGACAGAGAGGTTCATGGATGCCGCCAAAGAGCGGGCCAGGGCAGCGTTGCATGAGACCTCGCCCAAGCTGACTTCCCTTGAAAAGGGGATGCTCAAGGCGCTGAAAAGTCGTCAGCGCCCTGTCAAGCATGGGCAAAAGACCACGGTTCGCAGTTGATCTGTTGTGCAGTGCCCCTGTTCAGCAGCTGTTTGGGAGCTCAGTTCTGACTCTGTCGAGCTCATGCGAGTTCGACGGTTTTCGCTGGATTTGAACTGTGCAGGCTCCGATGATTGATCAGAGTGAGCCACCCTTGCCAGCATTTTGTTGTTCGAGCAATCAGGCCTTCGAGAGGCTCATGGCACTGCTCTGTGGTCGAGCTGCAAATCCCTAACGGAGTCTGTTTCTCTGAGACAGACTCCGTTTCTTCAGGCCTTGCAATGAATGTCGAATGATTTGTTTAAATAGTGTCTGAGAATTTAGTCATGGATTTTTGCGTTTCTCTGTTCTGTCCAGTCAGGGAAGTATCCATTCGGAACAGTTTCATTCATCACATCTGAGCTGTATGTGCAATCTGCTAGAGATGAAAAAATAATTTTGTATAGTATTTCTGTGAGATTTCACATTATGTTTTTCTGAGCAAGCACGACTCAGGTCAGTGCAGCTCTGCGATGAATCAATATCAGATCAGCAATATCCAGTTTTTTCATTTCTTCTAGAAGTTCCTCGTAATCCATGGACGACGTTGCCTGGATTGAGCTTGGAAAGGCGACCATCGATTCACGTCGTAAATTTACGTAACAATATAGCCCAACCGTAACGTTGTGTAAACGTTCAAATGTTGCCGAGCTGGTTCATGAGGCTTTAGCGGCGACTGATGCATCAGCCGCAGCGCCTTGCCTTAGGTGCTGCAGCAGATGCTAAAGCCATCCCGCCCGAGAGCCATACAGCGTGACCTGCCAGCTAGGGCGTCCCTGCTAGTTATTGGAGTGATAATGCGTCTCTTGTTCGTTCACACACCCCATAGGTGAGCAATGGTGATCGTTCGTGCTGGTTTCTTTGTAGGGCTAAAACCCAAAACACAACCATTCCCAGTCTTGCTTTCACACGACTGTCAGTTGTTGAAGAGTTGGAGACGGGATGGTCGTCTCTGGAATTGACGTTGTGAATGTGTGTTCTCAATCGATACGGGACAACTATCACGCCTGCTGGAGCTCTGATGTGTCGAATTTGGCTTTGACCGCTAGGGACCGCCAATGAACCGTCTCAGGTGATGTGTGACTCGCTCGTTGAGGTTGTAAGTATTGCTCTCTTTTTCGTTGCGGCTACAACAATTTGTACATTCCTGGATCGGATGGCTTCCAATGGCAGGCAAGTCGGCATCAGGAGGAATCTCTTCTTCTTGGTATTGAGCTGATCCAATCATGATTGGTGTTCAATTGCTTTTTCCTGGACTTGTCTGAACAAGTATCTTCCGAGCATCAGATAACTTTAAATTTTGCGCCAAATAATTGGCTTTGCGTTTATTGAATCCATTTTAAGATTGAATTTAATCTCACTTAAAAGCTTGCTTGAACGAGCACTTCGAGCAACATCGCTGCCGATTTTTCCCCTAGGCCCTCCAGTCTGCGAGCAGTCTGGTTTTATAAAGGAATGGCAGCATCGACTACCCAGCCTTGCTTCTTGATCCTTTCGGCTTCGTATGAAGCCCGTTCGGTCGGCACTTCGATGAGGCGGAACCCGTCGCCTTTGCTGCAATACAGCCTGGTTTGTCCAATCACAGCTGCGCCCTCCGAGTTGGGACTTAGCCAGTTTGCTGCATAACGCCTTATCGGGAAGGTCCTGAAACCGTACCGGCTTGTGCGGCTCTCCCATCTCGCGAGCCACATTCAGTGGCAATAGACCGAAAAGGTCCTAAACGGAGACACCCATGACAACGACAAAGCTTCCGGTACATGAAGTGAATCTTGCCCAGGACAAGGGGCATGTGTTCACCGAAGCCATAATGATGAAAATGCAGGCTGAAAAAAGAAGAAATCTAAGGGCGGATCGTCTTGATAACGACTTCAGCTGGGGCGAAGCTCTGCTGAGCTGTTTCGGTAATCACCATCTCTGAACGTATTGGTTTTCAAGGTCATCAAAGTTATGCGTCATGGCTTGTTGAGCGCGCTCTCTGTGGAGTCAACTTGATCAGATTCGTTATTGTTCGCAATGGAGTTTCTGATCGAAGTGATTCCCCAATGGTCCGCAAGAACGGCGATGACCCCCTCAGCTGCTTGATTGAGCACCGTCTCTAGCCGCTGGTTGTGCTCCTCGCTGGTCTCGCAGCCAAATGAACTGTCTTTTTGGAGATCCGCCTTGCTGATCCACTCCATGCGGGCGCGCTCATCCTCAGTGCAATTGGCGCGTATCCACGTCACGGCAAAAGCGATGAGCGATTGTCTTGCTGCGGCTGCTGTTTTGTGCAGGTCGGATTCCATCAACAGCACGTCCATTGCAAGTTTCAAAGCCCAGAACAGAAGAAAAGCTAGGCGTTTCTCAAAGTTGATTCTGATCAGATGATCCCAGGATCTGTTGCATGTTCTGGGGCTAGGCCGCAGTTGTTGCAGCTCGATCGCCAAGTCAGTTCCAAGATCAGTTGCTCTGACGCGATCACGACTGCATCATCAGCTCGAACCCTTCCACTCTTGATAGTGGTGTGATTCGTGTATTGAGGCCTGCTTTATCAGAGTTGTGGGCCATAAAGCAACCAGTGGTACACGAGCCCAGTGCAGCTTGCCTTTTGCGGCCTTTCGACTGATCTGATCAATCAACCCCTGAAATGGTCGGCTAGAGATTAGTCTCCTGGGCAAACAGCTGGGGTAACATTCGTGAAACAAATGCTGAACCGTAAGCCAGAGCCATCGCGATAGCGATTCGCGTTGCAATCAACCGCTGTTCACTTCAGCATCTGAGACTGATTCGCAAGTCGGTCGTCCACTTCAGCTCTTCGGAAGCAGATCGTGATGCTTCAGAGATTCCTGTTATGTGTCCAGATTGGCTCTCAGTGGTCAGTTATCTGGTTGCTCCAGCAATTTCGTTAGGGTCGATCATATCCATGGAGGACCTGTTAAATCGTTCACGGCATCACAGCTTTGCTTCCTTGCCTTCGACGTAAAACAATGAAAGCGAAACGTCATGGTCAGGACAGGCATTCCATGTGCGGGTTTAATATGTCTGTCTTGAGACGTTGGACTTTTTCTCATCGAGTTGGTTGATCTGAAGCATCAAAGTGATTCCTTTCTCTCTCCCCCCACCGCCGGTTGAAACCTTAGTGGTGCACTGGAATGCCTTTTCCTATGACACTTTTGAAAATCGTTTAGAGGCGAAAAAGTTACTATTTAAACGACTGTCGGCGCGACCGCGTTTTAGGGCTTATCGGCTTGGTGGGATTTTATTTGTCCATCCTTTGTTGCGCTGCGCGAATCATGGGGTTCCCGATGTTCCTCGGCAATGCATTCGCTTGCTTGAGGACCTCTTCAAGCAACACCGACCTGAACGTCTCTTCACTCTGCAAACCGGAGGTATTCCGGCACCCGGATCTGCCAGGATCAACAGTCTTTATCGCATCACACAGATTCAATTTCAGGGTTCGTGCCTTCCTGTCAGTGGAACTGGCACCGACGGTCCACCTCCTGCGATGATGTTGTACGACCTTGGCTGGGTAAGCAGTGGTCTGGAGTCTCCAGTCTGCAGCCAACGCCCTCTCCTGCTTTCATCCAATTCCCTCTCCATTCCTTGGCTCCAGCGAAAAGGAGTGATCGATTCATCGACACAAGTTGAGATTTTGATAGCTGTCACAGATGTCGACGCTCAGGATGCAGAACTGTCTTATAGCCAGTATGAATCCAATAAACAATTGGCCGCAGATGCACTCGTTTCATTGCTTTGGAAACAACTTGAACTCTGATTCAGAAATCTCCCGAGGGATTGTGCGATTCTATGCTTCTAGTGTTGATTGGTTGAGAGATTTTCTGCCTGTTGCTTGTCCAATGAATGATTGATTGCAGTGAAGCCAAATTCCCTGTTTAAATATGCATTTAATCACAAAGCACTTGTTTATAATCTTGGAGCGATCAGCTCGTGTTTCTCACAGCTTTGCTTTCTGGCGTATGCTGTTTATCTTTTGACACACCATCTTAGGCCACACTGGTCTCTTGCAAGTTTTGCGTTTTTCAGTCTTACTTCGAATGTTTTGATGGCCCTTTAAGTGGGATAGAAAGTGGATGCGCTACAAGAGTACAGTTGGCATGATTTCTTTTACTTTGGTTCTTAGTATCTACGCAATCTGTTGGCTCCGAAACTAGATGCCTGTTTTTTGATTGCAGCACTCAGCTCTTCCAGGTGAACCTCGCTCAAGCAGTTTGTCAGCTTGTAGCCAGGGATTGTCCAATGAATTGGTTACTGATGTATTCATGTTCGCCTTGGTGAAGTAGTGTGGATGAATGAGTGAGCAAATGATCAAGCGGCTTCCGGTCATCCTGTTTGCGCTTGGCCTAGCAGGATGCAGTTATCCATCTGAGCAGAAAGCAAAAGAAGCATGTGATAAGTGGAGAAACAGGCATGCTGCAGTGACGATTGTCAGTTTCAGGGATGAGCAGCCACTCAAACCTGTAGACCGAGGCCAAGAGTTGGGGATGATCTTGAAAGAGATAGAAGAGGAGGATTTAAGTGCTTACAGAGATGCCGATAGATTCCGAGCAGAAACAAAAGCATTCCAGGTGGATTTCTATGAAGAGCTAGTTCAAGAGGATCGGGAAGGTCGTGAATTGATTGAGCATGAAGTTATTGCTCGATGGTGTAGAGAAGACAGTGTTAATAAACAAATTCTTGGGTATGAAAATAAAAAGATCATCACTAAAGTCTGGCAGAATAAACAGGGAGCGAAAGGCAGGGGTGAGGCGATCAAGCGCTTTCGCTACTGATCAGACCAGAGAATGAAAGTTTGTCTCAGCGTTAATCATCAAATCTTGTATCAGTTATATGTCAGTCTCTTCTTTGTGCAAAATATTGCATTTGGTCCGAAGTGCTCTGGCCCATAGTGCAAGTATGAACCCAAGTAGTAAGCCTGAAAGGTTCCCAATAAAGTCAAGCCATTCTCGATGGCGATTCACATAAGGCTGAATAACTTCGATCAGTCCGCTGTACCAGGCGAAAAGTAGGATTATGTACTTCCATCCTGTGGGCCTGCGTAAAGAGGCGGGAAATGCCAGGGCAGCGTATGAGATCAAGTGGTGTGTTTTGTCTGATCCAGGAGCATCAGCTAGTTCTGCCAGCGGCGATAACGACAGTGCTGTGATACTGGAAAGAATGATGATGCTGATGATCAGCCAGTGTTTTTCGACAGTGTTGATTGCCTGAATCTTCATTGTTTGTTTCGGGACTGAATCTACTTAGAAAGCGCCAGCCGCTGGCATTGCTTCATTCTGTTCGTTGGGGTTGGTTGTCATTCGTTGAGCAATTGTCAGCAGGCCTACGAGAATGCCAAGAGCCAAGGCGGCGAGTAAAAGTCTGTTCGTGGTCATAGACCTGAAAATTATTCAATCAGCCTAGTCGGTCAGTTGGTAGTCTTTATGTAACCCCTCAAGTCTTTTATGAATCAATTGTTTACGGAAATTGTAAGAGTTGCTGGTCTTGCCATTTGTTTGCAGTTATATGGGCTTGTCCACACCCTTGCTGCTAACTACGCCACTGATGAAAATAAAGCAAAAAAGATTGAGAGAGATGGATTTTTTTCAAGTCATACCTGGAAAGTTGCTTTAGGGGGTGCTGTCTTCTTTTGGGTTTTAATGTTCAACTGGGGAAAAACCTGCCTAAAAACGTAAATCTTTGTGCTTTTCTGATGAGTGCATTGATCCCGATTTAATTGTCATGAAATTTGTCTCGTTCCTTGGCGCACTAGTCCTCTCGGCTTCTCCCGGCTTCGCTGATAATTATGTTTATTTAAGCTGTGAAGTTGAGGTTGCCAATACAAAAACAGACTTGGGTGCAAACAATGTTTTAGAAGAGAATTCAAGGACTGTATCGATTGTGTTCAAGGTTGATCTTGATAATAGTAGAAGTATGGGAGCTGGAGCCAGTGATTGGGAGGATGTTCAGATTGTTGACGGTGTTATAAGAGACTTGCGTATTGGTGAGGTCGATGGATTCGGGTATGAGGCTACACGTGCTGTGTGGATACAGCCTCCTGGTAAGTTTTCTGTGAATACAGTCGCTACGAACGACAAAATCCTGGTCACGGTTGCTACTGAAGGGGAATGTTCTGAAATTGATGCATTGGTGTTTGATGAAGCCAAGTGATGCGTTTGACGCCTTGTATCGATCCTCCGTTTCTCGCCGCGATCTCCAATGCGCTGCGATGCCTCTGCGGGGCTTCATTAGTGCAGCAAGGGGCGTTGCCTCGGCTCAGGGGGACAGCCTCGCTGGCCAGGTGCGGTTGCTGGTTGTGGAGACCAAAGGGCTCTGCGGCAATGGTCAGCAGGTGGTCAGGTGAAGGTCGAGTCACAACGCGATCGTCTGGAGGCGGGTCATGCGGAAGTGCGGCCGGATCCTTGGCTTTTCGTGGGGTTGATCACTTCTGCCTGGTGAGTTGATCAACGTTGTTTGATTCAGCGAGATGATTTTTTCGGTATTGCTTGACGAGTCATTGGTTCAATCGTCGGGACCAAAACACCCTTTTTGTTGTCGTGTACAACCCAATAACCTACGACAGCTGCAGTGATGAGCACAAAAACCACTGCAGCACGAACCATATGGTGTGTGATGTCTTCAGGGTGTCGAGTCCATTTTTTATTCATGAAAAACAGTTTCCCGACTCATTCTTGTGGCGATTGAGTGGTTGGTGCTGCTAATAATCGAATGATTCCTTAATTGGCATCTCTTCTGTCCGTACAGCCTAGCCAGTCTGTGTCACCAGTTTCAGCTTCAATCAAAAATCGTGTAGTGATGCCGAGCGCTTCCTTCTCGGCGGGAGTTCTGTTGCTAAGAAGCTTTCGCACTGCTTCATTATGTTCTTTGTTCCGCCCCGGCATTCGCTGGGTAGCCATCGGAACAGTTCGGGACTGGTGATGACGGCCGAGGCTTTTGGCTTCACAGTGAGGTTAAGTTAATACATCTGATCGATTCCAATGGCAGGAGAAACACGCCAAATAACGATTACAAGAGAAGAAGCCGATCTGATCAACCTCGCGTTGGAACTCCTAGTGGACTCCCGCGTTGAGCAGTTGAAGGAATTGTTGCTGCATCAGAAAGCTCGCTGGCAGACGCAAGAGGGCCGAGCAACTGTTTTTTCTTTGCGTGACCGTGCTCTTTACCCAGAGCCTCGTTGGGACGATCTTCGTTGAATTCAGATCACCTCTTGCGTTCATGGCTGATGCCAGAGCGGGTGTTGAGGGAGAAGCATGAGTATCCCGACCGCTATGGACACCTGTTCGTCTCCACCTCCTGGGTAGGACGCCCGCTTCACAGCCTCGCACTACTTCGAGTGACGTAGCCAACCGCCCTGAGGGACATGGTGCGGTCCCTTCCAGTTGATCCATCAGCTGCGTCGTGTGGCTTCGCACAGCGACTTCCCCGGCGGTTTCGTTCAGCAGTTCCCAGTGCTTCAGGCGAATGAAGCTGCTGATGCCCTCATCAGAACCGGCAGACTGAAGATTGATCTGCTGGAAGCTAGTTCTGAGCCGACCTGGTCAGATGCAGATACTTTGTCTGGGGGTTTTGCAGGCAGGGCGAAGCTATCTGTGAGGGCATCGGTTTTGATCTCTCGTATTGCTGCTGTGAGAAATCACATCAGCTCAACCATTCAGCTGGTGTGACCGCCTGGGTTCCGAAAAATCCAGCCTCAAAGTGACTTCTTTCCCAATGCTGTAACTTGCAAAAACTTGCGAAATCAACCAACAATGAATGTCTTGAGCTTGACCCTTAAAAAAACTTTTTCATGGATTGTACAGCACTTTTTAGTGTCTTGAATTGCATCGAGCCGATTCCTTGCTTGTAGTAGGTGTAAATGGTTTCAAATGCACGGCTTCTTTCCCAGAGTTGGAAGTGCTCACCATTAGAGAGGGTGAAGTTCCATACATCTGCTGCGCCAAGTTTATGATGATGCTCTGTAGTGCTTGTAAGTCCCTCGTCGATCACGGTGTCAATAAAGTTCTTTGTTTCTTCAGCAGATAGGTAGCAGAGAGCTGTCATTGCATCCATAACCATTACCCCCAGCATGATCGATCAGTCGGTCGTTTGGTTGTAAGTGATTGATAAGGGTTTGATGAGAAACTGCTGAGTTTCCTGAGGGATAAGTCGCACTCCATTGATGAGTTCACTGTATTGTACATGTAGGGAAGTTTTCCTTTCCGCGGTGTCGCAATACAAAAAACACGCACTCTGCGATGCTGATGACTGGTTCCGGAGGATGCTGTTTCGCCTGAGTGGCTTCATGATTTCCGCTCATACTTCAGAAGTGCGACTGAACTCCAAAGCCTGCAGGTTGTTCAGAAACATATCCTCGGCCAAATCCATGGGTTGGAATTATGCGGGGGTAACGATTGACCTCACGGAGATATTCTCTCCGCGCACGTCTGTAGTCACGAGTTTCATGACGCATTTCTCTACGGAGCTGCCTCAGCTCATGCCGTTTTTGATGCTCGTAGCCTCTGGCTTCCGCAGCGGGTGCCATTGTCCAAGTTGTGGCTCTAATCAACCCGGCGCAAAGAATCGTTTTGGTTGCTTCGTATGTGCTGTTCAACGTCGTCATGGTTTCAAAGCTGTGAATGATGGGGGTGGCTCTCCCCTTGACTTCTTCAAGATCACGGTTCTTCTGATGAAGCCAGCTCGATCGCTTTGGTGCGAACCTAATGAGGTTCTGGTGCGCTTTTCGGGAACGTCTCAGATCGTCTGGTCAGCCTTGGATCAGGTGCTGAGGAAGTGGACGATATCGATGTTCAGGGGAAACAACCAACACTGTCGATGGGGGGGAGATTGGTTGGAGCTTGAGTGTTCGTCCCTCCTCTTTGGTGATGATCAATGCAGAGAATGAACACCACATCTCCATTCAGGCTGCTTCTGAGTGCTTGACGCCCTTGTTTGGATCAGCCCCGTTGATTCCCTTCAGGAGGCAGACTCCACCAGAGTCAACTCTCTATCGAGCCAGCCATGAATCACTGCCACCCGCTGACAGCCGTTCATTGAGGCTCAGCTGATGAACTTCCCCAATGGCTTTGGTAGTGGCTGGGGCCAAAGCGGCGGGAATCGTGGTTTTCGAGAAATCGAACCCGTCTGCAAGCCTGGACCGGATTTCGATTCATGTGCTCGGCATCAGCTCATCGGCTCCAGTGCGGTGGTTCTGGCGATTGCCCTCTTCGTTGGACTCTCAGGGTTTGTCGTCTGGTTTGTTGTGACCGATCAATGGTTTGCTTTGGGAGACAAGCTTCATCGACTGCGTCATCGAAACCGGAACTGATCATCCGGAACTAATCAGCTGCGCTGAGCATCGGTCAACAGGATCCACAGTGTCCGAATCTTGACTGCGGTCCGCTGACTCCGTTCCTGTCGAAAAAGATCGAGAATCAGTTCTCAGTCCATGTGTTGATGCAGACGGCAAAACACACAGCGCTGACCCAGGTCCTGTTCATTGATCAATGCAGCGCGGTGAGCCGGGACAAGATTCATGTCCTTGTGGAGCGGCATCCAGGACGCCGATCAGCCGAAAGTCTGATCAGGTTCAGCTGTGATCAACCCGACTCAGCAACGGCACAGGCCAAGGATCGGACGGTATGTCCACCTGTTCACGGCTATCGACGTGGCCATGACAGCCGCTCTTGCTGTCAGTCGTCATGGCAACAATCTGCGCGCGACAGTTTGGATCAAGAGATGTTCGGCTAGATGTACCCCAAGGTGCAATGCAAACAAAAAGCCCCAGTGTTTGTTGGGGCTTTGAGGGGATAGATTCCAGATTCACGACCACCTGATCAATACTCCCTTCGCCTTCTCGAGGTTCCGCATTCACTCGGAGAAAGCCGACCTGCTCCACAGGCGTCCTGTAGTACCTCCCATCGCTTGATTGGTGTGTTTGCACCACGGCTATTAAGCAGTACATACACAGCTGGGGTGATCAGACGTTGTTTCAAAAGCTGTTGATTCGTTAAAGCAGACGCTGGAATCCCAGGCAGTGATGTGATGACTAGCGCGCAGCAAAGTGCTTTTAGAGAGTTGTGCGTCATGGGTGCAAGTTGGAACAGATCACGACTTCGGCCATTGGCTTGAAATGAGTGATTTCAGCGGTTTGTGGCGTCTTGAGCCTTCGACTCCTTCAAGCTCACAGTGCTTCTGGTGAATCCAGCCACACAGCTCTGGTGATTTTCCCAAGAAGCTTTGGTGAGCTTCTGGTGAATCGATCAGATTCCACTTACAGGCTGGAATCAGTACATTCGGAAGCTGGTGACGGCATGGCTCCAGGGCACTCAATCCGCACCGTGGTTAGGGCGGTTGGTGTTGGCTGAGCAGCCTTGCTGTAACTGACACCCCGGATGGATTCAAACCATCGATCGACGGCATAAACGGCAATTTTCAATTCCGTTGAGCAAGGATTTTTTTTCTATGACTGGTTTGTAAATGCCTGCGGGGCATGGGTGAAGACTCTGAAACGGGCGTTTCGTCCAATGGTGCTCACATCAGTTTTCTCTTCCGTCAATGGCAGTTGACGCGCCAATCAAGTCCAGAACCATGGCGGTCAGCCGAGCTGGCAACAGTTCAAAGCTCAGCAGCTCAGAGCAACGAGGGCAACGATGACGATGGCGGCGCTGATGGGCTCCATGGCGTTCTTCTGTCTGAATTCACCATCGATCAGATGGCTTGAATTCACCATCCCCCTTTCGAGGGAAAGACCCTGTGAGCACCATCACAGCCCTGCTTGAGGTCTGTCATCGATTCCAAGGTGGATCCCGGAGATGGTGTGCCCATCGAAACCGTACAACTCTCCAAAGCTCGTAAGAGCAATGCCTCGCTCTCATCACTGGGGGGGATTTTCTGCAATGACTTCTGCCAAAACAACGCCATCGAAGCCCGGGCAATTGTGCTCAGACGCGCGAGATAAACCGCTCCTACTCACTTCTGCCCTTTGAGATTCACTCGCAGACTCCAACGCACACGAAGGTCCCTGGATCGCTGAAGGCAAGAATCATCAAAACGGCCACGATGCTTCCAGCAATCAGCACAACAGGCCAGATCTCCTCTTCAGGGCGCATTTCAAGAAATAACCTTTGAAGTCTGATAAGAGAACTCTGCTTCTCACGGAACTTGCTAGCCAAGATCCTGAAACCGAACCTTCCAGGGCGGCTGTCACCCTTTCGTGAAGCATCTAGCGGCCATAGACCTAAGGGGTTCCACCTAGTGGTACTCATGACAGCAACTGTCCTTCGACCCGGTTTCACTGCAGAGCAAAGCCGCCGTGCACGCCTCGCAAAAATTGATCTGGATGAGGCCATCTATGAGGCCGCTGAACAGCATCCTGATATCTGGCCACGCGGACTGATCACCAAAATCGCCACGGAACTCGGAGTCACACCGGCAACAGTTCGTCGTGAACGGACCATGCTTTTGCCAGGACTCAAGAGCGCACCTGAACTGGGCTGGTGAATAGTCAGGCAGTGGTTTGCCGGATGTTCAGGCACAACACCATCGAAGCCTGGGTGGCGATGCAGCAACCAGGTAGGTGGACGTATTAACTGTTCAAGTGCTGACACTCACTTGGATGGGGGGTTGACCAGAATCAATCCTGGTCGGTCAAAAAGCGACCGGCCCCCCACCATTACTGGGAGCCAAAGGACAGCCCAAAGGCACTAGTCCAGCAAGTAGCGGCTCAAGCAAAGACAAGGAGAGCCAAGGTTTCCGGGCAGTTAACAATTTCCGGGCGGCGGGTGAGTGTTGACTGAAAAACTTTGGTGTCACTGACGCTCTCTGATGGTTGGGGCCTGGCTCCATCTCCTGCCAATACAGATTGAGGATCAGCTCTCTCTGGAGGTGGTGGCTCCAGGGGATTGGCGTGGAGGACAACGATCAGCTGCCAGTTTGATCGGCTTGTCTCAACTGACTGAGGTGGCTACAGCGACATCAAGTCATCATCTGTTCATGAAGAGATCCCTGTTCGCACTGCTGCCTTTAGTGCTTGCAACGACAGCACCTGCCGTCATGGCTCAGAAGGAAATCCCCAAAGCTCCTGGTCATGATCAGTGCCCGCTTGGTTACGTCAACACTCTCGGCACCACTTGTGTGTCGCCCGTCTACTACGAGGTGGCACCCACGTACGGTGAAGCCTGTAAGTCGGGATGGATGAATATCGGTGCTGGTTACTGCAAGAAGAAGACCCTCGGCATTTTCTGAGGAGGCACGAGGGCTGGAAGGAACTGATCGTTGCGGTTTAGTCGTTAAACGAACAACACGGACTGGCTGCTTGCGCGTCAATAGTTAGGGAACTTCCAAAACCAAAAACAGTGGATCCCGAAAGGGGGCTTTTCTCTTGGCAGCAATCTTGTTCATTCGCTGCGTAGATCAGACGACTTGACCAGTGCTGTCCAGCCTGCGCGGTTTGTCGTTACGCAGTCACCTGGCTCGTGTGGTGTCGTTACATGATGCAGGCTTTCTGTGCAGCGCTGTTCGCAATTGCGGTTGGCCTCACTGCTGCTCTTATGGTGTTTGACCCCATTCACGCCGGATGATGGGGGAACGTTATGGATCAGGGCAATGGCCAGATTTTCGTGATGATTCGACCTAGGCCTATTCCACAGGCAACACCAATGAGGATGGCGATAGCTGGGTCTAGATCACTCAGCAAGCTGACGATGAGTCCAGTTATCGCGCCAACAATGACTGCTCTTTTGATCGATCGCTTGTTGATGCTGCCCATGGCTTGAATGCCGTGATCACGCACATTGTCATTGTTCGGTCCGGGTCGCGGCCAGACTTCAACGAATCCCGACAAGTTTCACCCACTGGTTGATCTCAGCTGGATCGCCCGGCAATGGCCAGAATCCCCGGAGCTCTTCCGATCGAATGGCAGGCCCACACGACGAGATCAACAGGATTGAGCGTGAATTGGATAGCGCTGCTGCAGGCAAGTTGAAAAAGCATCAGTCGACTGGCAAGACAGCGAAGCATCAAAGTATTGATGCCGTCGTGCCACATCTGGGCTTCTTGTTGTTGTCGCTATTGCCATCGTTTTCGGAGGACGGCTCAACATCACGCAACGAGCTGCATTGACTGGGGGGTATTTGGAGCTGCTGCAGGTTTACTGGTGGGTTATGGCTTAGGAAGGATTCGCTGAAACGTCTCGAACAGTATCCGCTGACTGGTCAAAGTGGAGGGATGCCAAACAATGGTTGCCCTATGGTTGATTGCCATCCGCCGAAGAACGGCATTGGCAGGCTCACGAATGCCCAGGAAGGGACGGTCTGTAGCTTCCGCGACGACGTGATTTCTGCACCTGCGCAGTGGCTGATGATCGAAAGCAGGCCCTTTTATGGTGGTGGTCGGCCTCACCACCTTTGCATAAGTAGAAGATAAAGAATGGTCAGTCTCGTCCTGATGACTTGGTTGCGTTCATGCTTGAAATTGATTTCTAAGCGTTCATTGGCATACTTCTGGGTCGCTTCAACGAAGACAAGCCTGAGCGTTGTCACGCAGAAGTTGCCAAACTGACGGCGCGACCTAGCGTTAAGCCTAAAATATTTAACCTGACAATTGCATGAAATAAATGGAGAGACTTTGCACTTTTAGTGTTGAAGCTTACGTAGCTGGGCTGGTATTTGAAAAATGTATCAATTGAAAGGTATAGGTAATTCAGTATTGACGGGGGCGCTTTGAATGTGATTGGCTCTGTTTCTGCCTCGTTGTTTTGGAAGTATGAATAGTTTATTCGCCAGTACCACCAGGCAAAGGAGACAATGATAATTGGCAGGAATAGCAACATTTCCACCAGAAGCAGCTTTGGATCTTTTATTGGAGCTATGAGGAGAAGGTTGATGGAGAGCAGCTCAACGAGCCAGCACATTGATAAAAAGATTGCGAGAATGTCCTTCCCTAATCGATTATTTCTCCCAACGACTCCAGATACCATTAAATAAGCTGTTGCCAGGAGAAACAGGCTATTCAACGGGTGGCCAAGAGAAGTGAGATTTTCTAAGAAAAAATTTGTGTCCATCAGTAATTGCTTGGTGCGGCCGTCTTCTATCTCTGCCAGGGAAAGCGACCTGTTGAATGCTGTCGTAAATAGGTATGAAATCATCAAAAAATAAATCTCCCTAGGTCTTGACAGGTATTTTGTCAATGCGTCAATAAATGCCAATCTTGTGTGCTCAGTTAAATCCAGGCTAGCAAAATGATATTGAAATGCTTTGAGTATGGGCTTTGGAGCTTGCGATATTTTGCTTGAGTTGGTGGCATCGTGACTTCAGTTGATCATGCTTGATGCTGATTTTTTACATCTATGGCCTTGGCACGCTTCGGGAGTGCCGCCAAGCACTGCCGAATTCTCTCCTATGGGTAGGTTGCCTCATAGTAATTATTTCGTGTAAAAATCTGCTGTAATTGATTTTGGTCCTGTTGTGGATATCTCATATCAGCATTTCATTTTTAAAGTTTCTTGGATCTTTCTCTGCTCAATTTAGCTCAACTGTGCCGCATGATTGATGCTTTGATTGTGGCGAGCTTCTGCTCAGAATATTTTCTGTGCTGCTTGGCTTCAGTCAATGCCCCATTCAACTCCATCGAGTTCGTCTATGCCGAGGCCGTCCGCTAGGTCTGATAGAGAAATCAAAAAACCCAATTCTTTAGCGATTTCTGCGATGGCACTTGGATCTGTTGTTGCTTTGATTTTGTCTTGCAATTTTGAGTCATTTTTGATCTTTTTCTTGAATGCTTTAAGTTGCTCTTCGGACATGGTTTTGTAATCTGTTATTTCGTCATAGCAATGATCTGAGGATGTGTCTTCATTTGTGATTGAATCGAATTCAATTGCGCCAGGTATTGTGATTTATTTTGGGCCGTTTGAAGGTGACTCAACAAATAAAAAAGTACCTAAAGTTGCGAGGACTTTCTGCAAGGGTTTGGATTGAGATCAGGCTCCTCCGTTGTTGGGGGCAGCGGTGGTTCGATGGATGCACAGGAACAATGCCATCGAAGCCTGGGGCCACCTCTGCTCGGCCCTTGGTTCAACTGGTCAGACCTTATTCAATCCCTCTTCCAGCTCGACAAACTCTTCATCGCTGAGGCCGGGGATGATCTCAGCCGTGACGCCGAGGCCTTTGGTCCAGGGATAGGTGTGCTTCTGCACTGCTGCCAGGTTGTCGGCTTCCACCAGCAGCACGCCTCCACCGGTGTGAGGGTGGATCTGGCGCGCTAGCAGCTTGAAACCGGCGAATTCATCCATGGGCTTGCCTCCCTTGATGTAATCCACAATCGCCTTGGCGTACTCCTCACTAGCTGGATCGGGAGCGGACCACTGGATCATGAAGCGTGCCATCTAAAAGGTTGCAGATGTTGTTCGATCATCGCCTGCGCAGGCATGGGCAAGTGTTCAGATGCTGATTGCCGCGCTGATCTTATTTTCTATGGCAACTTTCAGCCCGTTCTGTCTGGGCACAGCTGGACTGTCATCCGCTCGTCGTCCTTACGAATACGCCACTTCTGGCATAGGCCTTGAGGCTATCCCTTGGCTAATGAGCAACTGGGCTACCTACGGCCCTCAAAGAACCACTGATGCAGTTGCTGTAGGTAGGGTCTCCAGAGCAATTGGTCAGTGCTGCCTCTTAACGAGCTCGTTGGCTGTGGGGTAGCGAGGTAGGGAAGAAGCCTGGAGCACATGCATGAACCGATCTCAGGCCCTTCACGACATCGAACACTCGTCGGGGAATGGAGAGCTTGAAGAAGCCACTTATCGTTATGCCCTGATCATCGTTGACTTGATCAACGATGCAGCCGCCGAAGAGCTGCTGCGTTGTCAAACCTCGGAAGAGGTCTCAGCCTGGATACGGCGAGATGCTCTGGACTGGCAAGCAAAGCTGAGCGACGAGGCATTCGCAGAGTGGTTTGAGATTGGGCACAGCAAATCCTATGGATGCATTGAGCAGATGCTGAGCTGTATCGACTACGAGTTTGTTTTCGAACTGTTGCTCTCAATGCGTCAGTTGGATTAGCAAGTCAGGCCCTGACTTGCCGAAGAAGCCTCTGGTGTAGACAGAGGACTAATGGCTGATTTTTCGCGATGGGCAATTTCACCTTCAAGTCATTATCAACCACTCCACGCTTAAATATTGATGGCCATGACCTCTGTTATTTGTGATTGATATTTGTGTTGCTTGGCTTTTGTCTTTTTTGGAAGCCTTTGTGAAATGATCGATTGCTTTAGGGTTATTGTATTCTGTCTCCAGTTGTTACCGATACCGTGGTTCGGGGGCTGATCTGGGGAATCTCTACTTGCTTTGTTTTTAGCTTCTATATTGTCTTGTCTAAATATCTTCTTGCGCACTTTTCTGCGCCATGGTTGTTGCTTGCTTCAGGTGTTGGAATTGTTGCCTTAATTCCCTCTGTTGTCAAGCGATCTAATGTCTATAAAAGCTGGGATCATAAGCAGTGGAGGCTGGTCATTTTAATGGCTTTATTGAGTGGGTTGTATAATTTTTCTATCCTGCTCAGCATCAATTATTTGCCGACATCTATTGCGACGATGTTTATCGGGCTTTCTTCTGTGACACTGTTGCTCCGAACATGTGGTATTGAAGCAAGGTCGCCCCTGCTCCTAGAGGTTTTGGCTGTCATTTTTGCTGTTGTTGGGGCTTTCCTTGTTTTAGGAGTGAAGCTCCAATCATTTTCCTTTATTGGTTTGTTGTTTGGCGTTTTTACGCTGATATTTGGTACGAATGCCGTCATATTGACCGGCAGAATGCGCGGAATCGTTAATGCAAAAGAAGTTGTCTTCTCCAAGCAGCTCAGTAAGGTAGTTTTTGCGTGTTTTGGGCTGATTTTGATTTCACGATTGCCTGCGGCCCCCTACCCTGCATTGGCAGTGCTCTGGGTGTTGTTGCTTGCTACTGGATGCCTGAAAATGCTAGAGAGTTTTACAGCTTCAAAGACTGCGTTTGCTTTGCCACCGGTGACTTTTAGGAATATATTATTACTTAACTTGCCAATTGTCGCTTTTGCAGAGTCTTGGCTGTTCGATGTTCACCTCGATCACTACCAGTGGATCGGCATATTTTTTATTATGCTTTCTGCTCTCAGTGCGATCTTTTCTGGTGAGAAACGTCTTAAAGCGCTTTGAAATAATATTTGGTCGTTTGTCATCCTTCCCACGCAAGAGATTTACATTTTCAAGCTCAGTTGTTTTTTGCGCCGGATGCTCAGTCATAAATCCTTCGATTGCTATGAGCACGTGCAACAAACAGTCGGGTGGAAGCGATTCCCTCCCAGGTGATGAGTTGATCAGACATCTCAGCCGCTTCACATAGCATGCAGTGGGGTAAAACCACTGCAATGAATTTTAAAGAAGGCGAGCTAATCGCAATTTTTTTCGGATCAGTCGCAATCCTGCATGCTTTCCCCTTTGCTTGGGAGAGCCACGAGATCAACAGGTGCGTCGAGTATCAGCGACAGCACTTACACAATAGTGGTTTGACTAAAAACAGAATTCATGCCAAAGCTGTGAATTATTGTCAAGGAGGTCAAGCAGGCATCAGTCCATAACGGGCTGAGTCATTAAGTCTTCACGCTTGAAATGATGCCCGCCATGCTGGTGACGGTTCAACACCGGCTCTTTGGGTCGAATGTGCTGTACCAATGCATCGCCCTCATAGTGTTCAATTGCACTCCATTTTGCCAGGCATTGAAGCGTGATTTCTGGAATTCTGGAAGTTGTTGATGTGTGAAATACCTGCATCTGCAAAGGGTTTCTGTATAGGATTAGGTTGAGGTTTTACGTGTATTTCTGATGTTCGCTCTTGACGCCGGTGCAATAACGCACATTGAGTACTGGTGTCTTTAGCGCTATCTGATGTTCCTGCAAATCAATATCAAATCCTAGGGGGCTGATGCCAGGGAGACAGAATTGACTGCTCGCGCTGAAGTTGTCTTCATCGAAATTGCTAATGACTAGTGGACATCAGTATTGGTTTAATTTTATCCTGTTTTTAACAGTTTCTATTGCAATTGTGTTCAGCATGGCTGGCTGCTTTTGTTGTTTTGATTTTTTGGAAACAACGGATTGTGAAGGTGCAGGCGTTAATCCCCAAGAAAAAACCCGCTCTTGGCGGGACTTCTCGCTTGTCAATGGATTCAGAGGTCAACCGAATCGTTTTTGCAGAGAGTTTTATGATGACACATGCAGTAAGATCCAAACTGTCCTCCGCTTGCTTCTTCAAGCTCCTCTTCTGTAATTTTCGATGGTTGATTGAGGCCGTTTGCAGAAAATGCAAAACCCGCTGATTTCGCCGCATCAACGACTTCTTCTGTTGACTTTGCAGTTCTGATTGTCTCCTGGAGGCTTCTATTGCCTTCGAGTTTTACCAAAAATGCATTGAGTTGTTCTTGAGTCATGGGTGTCTCCGAGAGGGACCTTTTCGTTCTACGCCTCTCACGTTGCAGGGAGTAGAGGGGCAACCGACCTCAGCAGTACGGTTTCAGGACCTGTCCGGGCGGGTTGCACGGAAGCAGATTCACAAGCTTGGTGGCGATGGACAGGCAGAAGCCAGCTGGCTGGAAACGGTGTGATTGAAGGATTTGGGCAAGCATGGCCGGGGAATTCAGAGTTTGCTATGAGCTAATTAGCTACATGCATTTTGATGAATCAGAGTCAGGACGCTAAGCGTCATGAGAATGACCACAAGCATCGATCGGATGCCGGTTCTCTCGATATTGAAGTTGAGCGGAATCGCAGTGTGAATCACCTGTCAGCCAAGACGATCAGTAATGAAGAACTCAAGAAGGTTGACAAACAGACAAATGAACTCATGAAGGACCAGGGGCCAGCCACCTTCCGTAAGGAGATCAATTGAAATGAGTAACGAACATCATCAAAGCGGCAGACGCCCAAACAAAGCTGATCTTGAACGGTTTGATCCTGTTCATCGTGAGAAAGAACCGCTGAAGCAAGCTAGTGCAGAGGAACGACACAGTCATCCCAACGAAAAGAAGCGAGAGCACTCTCATGGTGAAGACAATTTTATGGAGGAAGTCAAGCGTCTTGATGCTCCATAAATCAGTAAGTTCTCCAATGGTGAGAATGGGACCACTCATTATTAATCTTCATTCGCTGCGATTCGTGTGCAGACCAGGCCATTGGAGGGGCAACATGCAACCAGTGGTTACGGATGCTCTGGCATAACGTCATCGAAGCTACGTAGACCACATAGAAATCAGGCGGGCGGTAACGTTGCCCGCCTGGTGGTAGAAGATCCTGCAAGTCAATAACAGAGCATAGGGGGCTGATGCCAGGGAGACAGAATTGATTGCTCGCGCTGAAGTTGTCTTCATCGAAATTGCTAATGACTAGTGGACATCAGTATTGATTTAATTTTATCCTGTTTTCAACAGTTTCTATCGCAATTGTGTTCAGCATGGCTGGCTGCTTTTGTTGTTTTGATTTTTTGGATACAACGGATTGTGAAGGTGCAGGTATTAATCCAAAAAAAACCCGCTCTTGGCGGGAATTTTCGATTGTCAATGGATTCAGAGGTCAACCGAATCGTTTTTGCAGAGAGTTTTATGATGACACATGCAGTAAGATCCAAACTGTCCTCCGCTTGCTTCTTCAAGCTCCTCTTCTGTAATTTTCGATGGTTGATTGAGGCCGTTTGCAGAAAATGCAAAACCCGCTGATTTCGCCGCATCAACGACTTCTTCTGTTGACTTTGCAGTTCTGATTGTCTCCTGGAGGCTTCTATTGCCTTCGAGTTTTACCAAAAATGCATTGAGTTGTTCTTGAGTCATGGGTGTCTCCGAGAGGGACCTTTTCGTTCTACGCCTCTCACGTTGCAGGGAGTAGAGGGGCAACCGACCTCAGCAGTACGGTTTCAGGACCTGTCCGGGCGGGTTGCACGGAAGCAGATTCACAAGCTTGGTGGCGATGGACAGGCAGAAGCCAGCTGGCTGGAAACGGTCATGTTTGAAGCGGTGACTTTCGCATGGATGCCTGATGACAGTTCGCGCGCTTCAAGGTCACGCTGTTGAGCTAAGGCGAAGTGGTGACCACTTAAGCCGATGTCAACTCTCTGGAAAGGGACATCAATGCTGCTGGTGTTCCCAGTGCAACGTCGAAAAAGAACCGAGTTTCAAGACAGTGATGACTTTTAAAAATCGACTGTTGAAGATCCCCTCACCATTGGTCTTGATAGGAGATTCCTGTCCTCATCAAGATGTTGATCAATTTCAATGAATGGAAGCTTTTGTTTGTCTCACTTTCCATTTAGTCAGAGTCAGCCCAGGAGTTAACGTGAAAAATTTTGTATGTCTCGGTTGCATCAATTCAAGTCACTGATTTTCCGTTTGCTGCAGTCTCGATAAGGTTTTGAAGAATACAAGCTCGAGGCACGCTCTTTGGACCGAATGTTTGTGCAGAGGTGATCAATCAGGTTTGAGTCTTCCCTGAGTGAAATCATGTCTCCGCATAGGGTGGCCTGCATTCTGGAGATGTCAGTCGCCAACAAAGTTCCGTAGAGCCTGAAACTGTTGGACATCAGCAGCAGGAAAACCATGCTGATTGGCAAGACACAAGGTCTTTGGAAGTGTTTGAGCGAAAAGCCTTGGAAACGACGTATTCGAAGCTGTGACTTTCGAGCTGGTCGATTGGCTGATCACTGCGCCGGTCGAGCTGCCTTGTAAAGGCTGAGTGTGAAGCAAGCAGCACCGAAGCTGACGACCAAGACCAAGAGATCCGATGTTCCGAACATGAGGCTTCCACTAGTGAACCAATGTTAAGCGGTTCATTGCGGAATGTAAAGAGGGCGGGTGGCTTGGGGCTGCTCTGCCTGCCCGCACTGTGCGGGTACAGCTGAAAAGTCAATCGATGAACACACGCAGGCTCAGGGCATTTCTCCATCGTTGCCCAAGCCCAAGAAGGCTCCCTGCTCCCCTGTGTGTTGATCGTCATACATGGAAAAATGCATGCAGGCCACTGCACTCAAATTTTTGGAGGAGTGATGACTCAAAGGCATGCTGCTATTGCTTCGTTGTCTCTACTGGGGTGCGTGCCATTCCTGATTTTCCCGCAAGTTCAGGCAGCTGTGCCGAAAAAGTTCTCTCTTGATTGCGAGGATGGCACCTTGATTCGAGTGACTGAGCTGTCTGCTCAATCGACCCATCGTTCTCCACTGGCTGATCTCATTGAGGTTCGCTTGAAAACTCCGCAGTCTGGATCTTCTCGATACAGGCTGCTAGCAGCATTTCCTGGAGATTTTGGTGGGCGCTGGGTTTATACGAGTCCAGAGGGGCCAAATTTCAGTCTTCTCCTGTCAGGTCAATCGTCGATTTGGTATCTTGATTTTGATGGAAAGCCATCAATTCGTTGTGCCCGCGATCAATCCAATCTTTGATGTCGACTTAATTCAAAGTAGCGTTCGCAATAACTATTGAGCCGGCTTATATGTTTTCGTATTACCGTCCTTTTTGGCTTTGTGACTGCTGATATATCAGATGCCGAATAAAGACTGGTCACTTAGTGGCCAAGGTTGATCCGGGAACGGATTCGGTTGGCTAATGAACGACCTGGAAGGAAAAAGCTGTCGCTTCACCATCGACAACCCAACTACACAGCGCCAGTGGCTTGTGGTTGAGATCAGGCCGCTGCATGTTGGTGATCAGCCTTTCGTTCATGCCAGATATTGCAGTTCAATTTGTGCACTTGGCTAGGCTTTCTGTGGACGTTTTGTAGTGTTTACTGTTGTATTGAGTATAAACAATGCGAACGCCACCCGCCCGTTTATACGATGTCTGAGAGCTCTCCTGAAGTCCAATGCCTGCTGATTGATCACCGATCAAAGGCTGGCCAGTCAAGAGCGGTACGATTACATCTGCCTTAAGCGCGATTAATTTTTCCGGTTTGGAGATGTAATCTGCTTCGAGGATATTTTCAGATTCATTTCTATTATTCGACTTCACTACTACTGTTATGACGATGTGGTTGACAGCATTTTCATCAGCTGTCTTTCCGGTCAGTAAATCAGGTGCACCTGATCCCAGATCTCCGTTCGGATGGACAACTTTGTAGTCACGCTTATGACATATTCCACTAGCATTGAGAATTGTCTCTCCCGTAAGGGAATTAGTCACTTCGGTGACTGAGGTTTCTGTATCGCTTCGGAGCGCTGAACGCAGAGAATCATCTGGCAGGGTGGGGGCCAAAATCTGATTCAACTACAATTGGAGTTTCAGGATGCGCGCCACCGCGATGACCAACAGTTTCAGTTTCTGCAGCTGCGTCTCTATCAGCCCAACCTGAAAAGTCAATGAGAATGGTCTCTTCATAAGCTTTCTCTTCTCGCCACCGCTTTTCAACTAGTCGCTTATGACCTTCTGCTGAATCTGGTTCTCTCTCTTCTTTTGGAAGTTTGTTTCACTTTTCCCACGGGTCATGAGTTGTATGGATCTGATTGGAAGCTGTCATTGTTGTTAGGAGTAATGTTTCGAGGCGCTGTCCCTGAACCTTTTCACAATCACAGCTCTTCTGGTGAATTCCCCTACACAGCTTTTGTATAGACAGTTCGAGGTTCTGGTGAACGCCTGTTGAATCGCTCAGATCCCTCTTCAAGGCCTGCTTCAGTTCTTGTTCAAGCCTGTGCTTTCATGATTTCCCGGCCATAAAAACCGCCTGGTGGCGGGTAAGGATTGGCTGAGAAGCCATGTTGTCATCGACGCCGCTTGATGGATTCGAATCATCGAGCGACTGCTTGATGATCGCTCCGTACTGGAGAACGGTCTGGGTTGGCTGTTGCATGCCGAGGAAGGTGTTCTGCGGTCTCACGCGTCCGCTGCCGGCTGCCTGTGCGCAGTGAGTAACCATTCAAACGATCTCAGACCAGCGGTCTGGGGCCGTATGAAACTGCCATCGTGCCGGCAGCTGCAAAATCTGCTATCCCAATTTGTAGAGTTGATTGAACAAAGATGATCCTTGTCATGGCCTCCACTGGCATGTTTGGTCGTCCTGTTGTTGAAGGCTTAGCCAAACGTGGTCTGCCAGTCAGGGCAACAGGACGATCTGAAAAAGGGTTGGCAACGTTGGATGCACCTGGGGCTGAACTTATTCCCGCCGATATGGATGATCCTTCATCTTTGCTCAAATTAATGAATGGAGTCGACAAGGTGCTGGTCAATGCACCCATGGATGATCAGAAAGAAGTCCGAGAGAAAAACGTTATTGAGGCCATGATTCGCTCTGGTAATGGGGCAAAGATTGTGCTTTTAACTGGTGGAGTGCTGCATGATGACGCACTTGGTGCGGCTGGGTTAGCCACCGAGAAATTAATGCGTTCCTCGGGTCTGCCCTGGACGGTTGTCGGTCCTCAGACGGTCATGGAAACCAATTTCAAACCATTTCGGGAATTGATCCAAAGTGAAAGCATGTTGATGTCTTGTGTTGGAGCAGCAAAGGTTGGTTTTGTGGCGTTGGACAATGTCACAGATGCATTCATAGCTGTTTTAGAATCAAATAATGATGCACATGTTGGTTGTGAATATGTGATTACTGGGCCGGAGGCGGTGACTTTTGATGATGTGGCCACTGCTGCCACAGAGGCTCTTGATCGCCGCATTATCTATCAAGACATGCCAAGAGATGAGTTTCGGAAGCTAATGGTGACAGAAGCCGGTTTTTCAGAATCAGATGTAGATATTGAGGTGATGTGTCACCTCGATGCTTTCCGTGCAGGCAAGGCTGCTCGGACGACAGATGACTTTACGAGACTTACGGGAAAGAAATCAAAATCGGTGAGGGAGTGGTGGATTGACAATGCCAACTATTTTCTCAGCACCTAATAACTATCGAAAGCCTATATCGCGCAGGCGACTTGATCACCGTGCAGGTGCTCGTATAAAAAGCTTTTCTGTCAGATCGTTCTTAATGCTGCTCTCGTTGGGTTGTGCTCCATTTGAGTTGGTTGCTCGGGAGTTGGGTGGTATCCGCATAACGCACTCTACGTTCTCTTCAAGAGTTTAGTATTGCTTTGAATTGCCCCACAATGGCATCATGTTTCCCGATATTCAGCTCAGATGCAATTAGTAAATGCAGAATTGCCAACTAAGTTTGTTGTGCAATGATGAGATTGGATCTGATTCAGGTTGTTCCTGGTACGAGCTTCATATGCCCTCTGCGCATTGATCTTTAGATTGCTGGCCTGGTAGTCAGTAAAGCAACCTTCAGCCACAGTCCGCTTGAAGAGAAGCCCACCAGCTTTGATTTTTCGATAACGCGTTCCCTCAGGACAGTTATGATTGACATCGATCGTTCCTATTGCTTTTTTCTTGCTTTGCGTCAGTTGACAAGTGTTTAGTTCAGAGCCATAAAGCCCGAAGCATTCATTTGCTTGTGCTTGGTTGGGAGCTGCAAGCAAACATGTGATGCCGAGAAAAGCCGCAGCTGACAATCTAGAAATGAAATGCATTGGTTTGCCGTGAATAGAGGAGGTTTTCCCTCCGATGTACTCACCATCGCCCAACTGAACTTGTTCCACCTCACCCGATCAGGTGGTCTTCAGAACGGTTGCCTCCCCCATTTGGGTAGCCCTAAAAACTCTCTTCTAGTGCTGCCCAATACTCACAACTCCATTCCCTGCCGTCTGACTCCAACAATTTGCTTTGATGCGACTTGCTGCAGAGTTGCACCCTGATCGACTCGAAGCATCGACCAGCTGCTTCGAAGCCAATTTTCAGCCCTGTCGTCGTCAATAATTTCCAGACTGTGAGAAAGCTCTTAATTCCTGGGGCAACTGGGGGCGACCCAGAAAAGGCTCGATGATCCGGCATTCTTTAACAGAACCACTTTGTTTATGGGATCGATCAATTGTCTAAACGCCTGTCTTTTTTCTTACTTGCTGGGGAGGTTTCAGGCGCGTGCTTCAAATGCGGATCCTGTTTCTTTGGACAGAGTCTTGGCGCGACGGGTTTCAGTAGCATCCTCTGGCAGGTGGTTGCTCTATAACCACCCCTTAGGATCGAAACAGGTGAGCTTTTGGACCATATATCTTCGAACTTGTCATCGAGAATGAGATCGTCCAAGAATTAAGGCGATCAGGATCGCCACATACAGTTGACCACTCACGGTAATGATTGTGACAACTACTGAGGAGATTGTGTCTCCCGAATTTACAACTCCAGATCCTACTGTGGTTAAAAGGTTAAAAGCTGCTGCCATTAACACTGGCGAAAAGTGGCCAACTGTATTTGATATGCTTCCCAGGTTGTTATTTGCACCACCATTGGTGAGAATGTTGAAATCAAATGCGCTGGGATGTAGCTCAAGAGTTGCTGTCAACAGCACGCCACCGGCCACTCCAATCAAGAGATAACCTTCCACCGCAGCCATTACCACAGCAACAGTTACGAATGGTTCGCGTACGAGTGATTTTATTAGACGTAAAATGCTTGCAAAATAAAATAAAATCCAAGTAATCACATGTAAAAGTGTAAGCCACTGGCCTAGGTTTGGAAGTAGCTCCAGGCTTAAACGCCAGATCGCTTCAAGCGTAATGGCGAAGATTCCAAGTCCAAAGAAAACTGAATTCAGCTTTTTTATTTGTGTATAGCGGCTGACCAGCCCAAGTATTACCCCTGCAAGGGCTATGTTCAGGAAAGATTGAAAAGCCGGATAGCGCTCTGCTACTGGTAGTAATAGCAGAAAAATAACTTGTGCTGCCAAAAGTGTGATATATCCACGATGACGTAAGCGTAATCTTCTGATGAACTCCCGAGAGTAGTGAACCATATTGTTGCCTGCGGTTTTGTTGGTTACATATTGATAGCGAGGGAATTGAGGTTTGTCCAAATAGTTTCCTGCTACCCGCCAATTCTTTCTTTAAATTGTATTTTTAGTCTATGTCGCTCTATTGCTTTGATCCAAGTGCGGCCCTGGTGTAATGGCTGGTGGAGGTCGTTGCTTGTGGTAGAAGCTTTGGGTTGTTTGATCCAACCCTTTCCCCTGCGTCATTCACAAGTGCCAGGATTCATGAGTTTTGCCTTTCTCGTCATTCTCTGAGTGTTTCGCAATCGTAGTAAAGTTTGGATTTGGGACATGTCTGTATTGCCAATTTTATTTGTCAGATTGGTAGTTTGTTTACAATAAGTTTTTGTCTGAAGACTGACAGAAATGTCTGGAGGTCATCGATTGGTGCAGAGAAACCACCTGCCGTACTGTTGCAATCAATCAAAGGAGTGAGAAAAGCTCATTAATGGCCAGTGACAGAGCTCACTATTTTTTCCACAGCTGTCTTTTCTATGCCTGGGCTGGATAGGGGGGATCCTGAAACGGGTGTTTCTGGAAATAGAGAATGAGTTGTAGCCAGTTGCCTTTGAATCGACTAACGGCCGGCCTTAGGGAGTTGCTCTTCCTCTTGATGGTCAGGCGATTTCGTTAGACAGCGCAGATGGCGAACAAGGACAGACCACTTGTTGATCGGCATGCATCGAAGAACAGTATCGGCTTGTTGATAATGACCAAGGGGGTATGGCTTGACTCCCCCGCCTTCAAATCAGAGTTGTTGGCTTTCAATACGCCTGCGGTAACGCCAGGCTTTTCTTCATGCCTTTCGGCTCATGATGCAATTGTGAGCTGATCGATCAGCTATGGGTCACAACGTCATCGAGCATCGCACGACGAATTGCTGCGTCGTAGGGGGTGGGCCCGCCGGACTCATGCTTGGTCTTTTGTTGGCTCGTCAGGGGATCAAGGTCACAGTTTTGGAGTCTCAGATCGACTTTGATCGAGATTTCCGTGGAGACACGATTCACCCAGCGATTCTTGAAGCCCTCGATCAGATCGGTCTCGCCGAGCGTGTTCTTGAGATACCGCATGGCCGAATGGAGATGGCTCAGCTGTGTTCTGAGGGACTACTCACCAACTTGGCGGATTTTCGTCGCCTGAAAACGCGCTTCCCGTTTGTTGCTGTGCTTCCGCAAGTTGAGTTTCTTAACTGCATCGCTGGAGAAGCCAGTCGCTATTCAGGTTTTGAGCTGGTGATGGGAGCTCGGGTGGAGGAACTCATACAAGAGAGTGGCACCACGCATGGAGTGCGCTACCGAGATCGGCGGCATGAACTGCATGAGGTTCGTGCCACTCTCACTGTGGGAGCAGATGGGCGATTTTCCAAGGTTCGCAGTCTCTGTGGGGCTGAATCGCAGAACACCTCACCACCGATGGATGTGCTTTGGTTCCGCGTGCCTCGCAGGCTTGACGATCCCCATGATCAGCTCCGCTTCCACGTTGGCGGAGCTCATCTGGTTGTGCTCCTTGAGCGTGACAGGGAGTGGCAGGTTGGTTATTTGCTCTTAAAAGGACAGTTTGGGGCCACCAAGGCTGCTGGCTTAGACGCCTTTCGCAGAGATCTGAGCCGTCATGTGTGCTGGCTTGCAGACCGGGTGCATGTGCTGCAGACCTGGAAGCAGATTGTTGTTTTATCCGTTCAGTCCAGTTTCGTGAAGAGGTGGTATCAGCCTGGGCTTCTGCTGATCGGCGATGCTGCTCATGTGATGTCCCCAGTCGGAGGCGTAGGAATCAATGTGGCGATTCAGGATGCAATCTCGGCTGCAAATCTGCTCACAGAAGCGCTAAAACGAGAATCTATCGGCTTAGATCAGTTGGAGACTGTGCAATTGCAGCGGGAGGGGGCAGTTCATTCGATTCAGGGCTTTCAGACCATGGTGCAGAACCGCATCATTAAGAACGCTCTCATTAATGCCCAACCCTTCAGGTTGCCTTTGCTGCTTCGAATTTTGCTCAAGCTTCCAGTTTTGCGGAATGTGCCAGCGCGGATAATTGCCTTTGGACTCAGGCCATCAAGAATTTCCGAACACTTGATTCTCGACTACTGCAACTCTCGTTCGTCGAGTGTTCAATAAGGACATTGAAAGTCGCAACTATGAGGTCATGAAATGCTGGCGGGAATGGCAGCAAGCCGAAGAAAACCAACCATCCGCAACCAAGGTGGAGCTCGAACAGAGAGATTGCGAGGAATACCAGGCGTGGCTCAAAAGCGTTCAGGACAGCCCCCAAAAATCACTATAAAGTGGAGGTGAATCGCCATTTTGTGTAGTCTACCTCTGTACAATTGTGTAGGCCATTAAAAGCTGATTAACGGGATTTAGCTCGTGTCTGAAGAAATGAAAAGCCCCTTTTGCTGATTGAGCTTTGATGAGTACCCTAACCCTTCTGTTTCGCGTAACTTCCCAATATCAAACAACTCAACGCCCGACCGAGAACACAGTCTCCTCCGCCAGCGGCGCCCTCCAATTCTTCATCTGAAAGGTCCGCTGATTGAGCGTCCTTCAAATCGTCAGAAGAAATCAAAAAACCTGCTTCTTCAGCTATGGCAACGGCAGCTTCGGCATTGCCTGCTTCTCTTAGTTTCTGCTGAAGACTGGTGTCGCTTTTGACCTTTTCTAAAAAAGCTTTGAGTTGTTCTGGGGACATGGTTTCCTGCCTCGCTGTGAGATTTATAGCAACGGTGTGCACGGCGCGCTGCGTTGGCTGTCGTGGTATGAAAAAACCTCATTTTTACCCAATCAATCGTTGGCGCAATTTGGATAAACAGCTGGTAATCGATGTTATTTGTGCTACTGTTACCTGCGAATTTCTGTCATCCAGAGACCCTTTCAAGGCTTTGATTTGAAAGGGTTTTGTTGCTTGACTAAGTTAATTGATCCTTGTCAAGCTTGTCGGGTATGGAAAACCACCATGAGGCTTCGTGGTGGTTTTAGATTCTGTTGTTAGATTGGATTAGCAAGTTCTTATTCTCTAACACTGTCTTGCGCATGTGCTGCATGTGGCCGTGCATGTGTTGCCGCATGAGCCTGTTGAAAGAGTGATTGTTCCACCAGCAGCACTTTCCAGATCTTGGTTTGTCAGTTCCATGCGTGGTTCCTCAAAAGTTTCTTTTAGTCCTGCTTCCTGAGTGATTAGGGAAACAGTTTCATAGTCAGTTGCCTTGTTAAGGGCGGCCTGCATGCTTTTGTTGTCTTGTAGTTGGTTGATGAATGCTTGGAGTTGTTCTTGTGACATGATGTGTCTCCGTTTGGGACCCTTTCTGTCTAAGCCTGCTGTTTAGAAGCCGGGAGAGGGGCAGCCGCACAAGAAGATACGGTTTCAAGATCCTTTGTTTGAAGGGGTAGTCAGATTTGGTCTGAAGTTCAGTCATATTCACTGGCAACGGGGGATCGAATGAATTGCCATGAATACCCCCCCCCCCCCTCCTTCCACTCACATACACCTGGCGGGAATGGTGAATTGTTGATTGGGGCTCAAGTCAGTACTTCGTATCGCTCTTCTATTATTCGATTAGGGCCCCTTTCTACATTCCAGTCGCTACTGATCAATGCAGCCCCAGGAACGGCAGTTTGAACTAGATAGGCATCGGTTAATAGTAATGATTTCAAATGAACAGGGCTCAATGTTTCAGGGTTGAATTTGAATCCACTTCCGAAGTCTGGATTTTTATTGGCATTGACTTCTGCTGAATCTTCAGCCCAGGCTTTTACGTTTTTTCGATCTTTGGAAAGTAGCTTCTCTGCGTTTTTTTGCCATCCAAGTAAAAAGAATCTGTCCCAGCATTCCACTTGTGTGCTCAGTGTTACCTGTTAAGCCAGTTTTGGAATCAGCTTGACCCTCTGACTACCAGCTCCCCAGAAGCTCTAAGCAGCATTTCAGCTGTAGCGGACTGATCTCAGCAGATCAAAGTCTTTCAACTGTGAAGCTCAATCAATCAATCAATCCAAGACATGAGAACCTCAACTCAAAACAGATTTGGTTCCAGCAGGTTCGCTGAGATCTTGAATGCTCGTCTGGCGATGCTGAGCTATGTCATTGGCCTTGTGATCGAGCTGATCACTGGGCTGGGAATCCTGAGCCAGATTGGTTTTAACCACGATTGCTGATGCGCCAGAATATTGCTGAGCTAGTCGCGACCGACGATTTTCAGCGCCATGCCTCGGGTGTGATTAGAGGTGACCCTAGGGAGTTCGTGGGCCTGGGATTGTGTCAGTGATGATGGATCAATGGACGCTGAATCGGCTCAACTTCCAGGGGTGCTGGCAGGGCCGTGGTGCTTGGTTCGGGCGTAATACGGAGGATCGACTTGATCTGGCATCACCGGTCAGGGTGATGGATCCCACGACGTACGACATCTCTTTTAGCGATTCCGACACCGGCGTCTGGGATGGATCTGGATTGTTCTTCGCCCCCGGCAGCCAGGCCAGGTATGACATCAGTCGCAGCACCTACAACGCCGGCGGCGGATGCTGGCAATTCCAAGGAGCTGGAGGTCAGTCCAGTCTTGTGCCAGATCTTGACCGCCGACGCTTCGGCCACGAGATCAATCTGTTTCATGGTCGGTCCCGGTCCATGCTGGTGCTGATCTGGGAGCCACTGGGGACGCGATGGCGTCTGCAGTTAGTGGGCGCCGTTGGTTTCCGTTGCCGCAGGGCTTCGGTGCCCGAACCGGAACGTCCTGCATTCAGGACTGCAGAGGCGATGTTGGCACCGCTGCGGGGTTGGTCTGGTGTGGTGGAAACGTTCCGGCCACAGCCTGGTTGCATCGGTCAGGTGAGTACAGCTCAGCCGTCGGTTTTTGTTCCAGATCAGTTCATGCGCCATGAAAGGACTGCCGTCATGCAGGATGCGCTGGTTTTTTCGGTGCCTGAGTATCTGCCGGAAGGTGCCTTTCAGCTGGAGATCGGCGGTCTGCTCGGTGTGGGGTTGTTTCAGCAGCTCAGCATTGTGTTTGATGACAGCAGACGTCTCACAGCCTGGGAACGCCGACGGTTCTTGGCTGATACCAAAAAAGTCGATCCTTAAAAGGGCGTCTTTTAAAACAGCCGTCGTCGGCAAGTGTGATCACTTCTGTTCACTTAGCAGGCAAACCATGAAACCCGCGCACTTGGTGGGGCTGCAATGTCCCCTATCAACACCACATTATAAAAAGTCAGTTTTGTCAACTTCTGCTGATCTGCGCTCGATCGTGCCAGGTATTTGAGGCTGATTTTTGGGGTTTTGAAGGTGATTGAATGATCGCCCGACACTCGCCATCTCTCAATCGTGCAGGGTGGCGAATGTGTATATTGAGCTAATCTACCTCATATGTATCAAAGAGACAGATGCAGGTATGAAGGAAATTCCTGCTCACTTTTTGACTCTCGGCATCGCGAAAAGGTTTGATATGCAGATGGGTGCCTGGAGTGGCAAGCAGTCAATGTACGGAAAGAAGTCACCGTTTGAAAACGTGTTAAGCCTTTTGCCTAGCCATCATCGCTTAGGCGTCCAACACTGACCTCCGCCAGGCTTATGCATCGATTCCCAGGCTTCGACGGCGTTGTGGCGCAATATCTGTTAGTTGGCTAATTCTGATGCTGTTAGCCAATGCGTAATAATTGTCTTGGCCAAGACAATTGGAGAGCTTTAGTCCAAAGTATCGCAGTATTCATTGACGATCTCTATCTCGCTCATGACATTTGTATGTTGTGCAGTTAGCCCCAGGCGCTTCATGGCTGTAGCTATCGTGATTTGAGATGCGTCAAAGTCTGCGCATCTCAGAAGCTGTCTCTCAAGCTTGGATGAGCACCCAGCAATCATAAAGAAGAAGGCTGCTAATATTAGTTTGTTGATAAATTTCATCGTTTTTTTCAGATAGGCTCTGTTTCATAGCACTGAAATTGATTGTCGACCTTCTTTCCTGTATTTCCATAGTGTTATGCCTGAGCATGTGTCTAATGACCTGCTGACCACCTCCGCGTCATGGCCTGGTTTCCACAATGACCCACTGAGAGTGGGCGGTGATCAAGTCGTTCTGGAACCGGCAGATGTGACCCATCCGCATTTTGCACAGCCAGCCACACCGTTCCTTGCTGGGCACCTTTCAACCCGTAGGCGATTTTTGTATGGTATCCGCGCGATGTCGACACGCTCCCAGGCACGGCAGCTGATTTGGCGATTCTCAGCAGATTGGTATCTGATTGGCACCGTTGCCTGTCAGCGTCTTTCTAGGCAGGTGTGTGCAATCGGCCGTTAGTTCGGAGCTGACTCCATCGACCCTTTCCCAGAATCTCGGTTTCAGCCTCTGCCCGTGCCCTGGTTTGCTGTGGTCTTCGCTTGGCAACCATTGCTCAAGCTCATGCCCCAAGAGCTAACCGCAATAGCAACAGCAGATTAATGACTGCCACTGTTACCGCTGCATCTGGCGAAGTAAAGGGGAAGTGCGCGCTTCCGATTCATTCCGCCACTGCTATGCATGTGCGGCTGATCTGATCGGGCTAAATGATCTTACGTTCTCTCAGTTCGTGGGCAATAACCGCATGACCTCCGTGCAGTGCCATGGCACCAATACCGGTTAGCGGAGTTGATGGCTGCCGCTGTACGAGTGTTGGTTTGAGTTGCTGTTTGATAGCAGTTTTGATCGTTGATAAGTTCTGGCTGCCTCTGCTCAATCGCGCAAGGCGCTGGAGGCTAATCTAAAGAATTTGAGTGTGATTGATTCAATAAACAGGCCACGCATTGCTAGGGGCTTTGCTGGATAATGAGTACAACTCTCATTGCTTATAGTCGGACTCTCCACTCAAGCTGCATTGATATTGTTTTATCGCTGTATACACTTCACGCCTGAGCCTGGATCAAGGTTTGGTGTAAATAATCCTCCACACTTTTCACCACTTTATTTCCCCTGATCTGGTGCCAATCCATATCGCGTACGAACACTCACTTTCGCAATGCGCTCGCCATCACCAGATCTCAACAGTGCTCAATCAGAGGTGACTGCCCTCGCACGCTTGACGAAAGCATCCATGCCGATTGTTCCTGTTTTTATTGATTAAGTGATCTTCCATCATCTTCTCTGTAATCAAAGAACTTGATGATTTTCATTTCAACAGGATTTGGCATGTTGTCATAGTTCTTGGATTCTATTGATGGGTCTTCCATTCCAGTGATCTCTGTTGAATCATAATTCTCGCTCCCGTCTACGCAGATTCGGTTGTTGTCCTCAAGCCATGTTCCGTCGTCATGATAAGTATATTTTGTGCCTCTCTTTAGCCAGCTAATGCACGCTTTGATGGCTTCTGTTTTCCACTCGTAGCGTTCGATTTTTGCCGCTTTCGATTCGGTGATGGAAAAAAGTAGTGTGAACTGGGCTACGGCTGCAATCGTGGTCGGGAGGATTTTTCTCAAACTATTTTTCAAGGCATTGACGGATTGAATTTACATCTTCCGTTTTCAGCCTCCATCACCACATCTCCGGGGCACGATCCAGCGCATAGGGCTTCTGGCAGTAGTGCACCGCATACCGCCACGCATCAATGCGGTGCGTGATCGCCGTTAGGTCCAACAGCTCCCGCTTCTTGGTGTGCCTCGCCTTCAGCCACGGCTGGCCCTCATCTCGATCCGTCGCTCACAACATCGCGCGCAGCCTGCCAGTCCGCTTCCTCCGACATCCGCGTCTTGCCCGCACGCTTAAAAAGAATCTCGGCTTTTCAAAACTCATCGCCAATCGTCAGCGCACCGCCCATACGATGAGGTGGGAAGGGACGGTTGAAAAGCTCTGCTGTAATTGACGCTTCCTGATGGATTCAAACCATCCATCGATCAGTGTGGAGCCAACCGTACGTATTGATCTTGCCTTGATGGCGGCAGCTCCTGTTATCCAACGTGGCGTGATTCCAAACAAGGACCGCTCACCTGTTGATCGCCATGTACCGAAGCACGGTGTTGGTTGGTTAATGAACGACCGGGAGGAAGGTCTGCAGTTTCTGGAATGACAAGCCACCACATCGCTACGGATGGGGATCATGACTGACCCTGCTCGGATTACCCATTGGATAACTTCCCCCCAGTAGGCCTTTTTCAATCCTCCAGCAGGCTTCTGAGCATCCAGGCGGTTTTCTCGTGAATCTGCAGCCGCTGGGTCAGCAGGTCAGCGGTGGGTTCATCGCTGGCGGCCTCCGCCAGCGGGAAAATGCTGCGAGCGGTTCTGGCCACGGCCTCATGGCCAGCCACCAGTTCGCGCACCATGTCGAGAGCAGCAGGTGGTTGGCTGACTTCCTTGATCGATGCCAGTCCGGCAAGGGTCGCGCCGCCATAGGGGGCCACGATGCCCAGAGCCCTGATTCTCTCGGCGATCTCGTCCAGGGAGTTCCAAAGCTCGGTGTACTGGTCCATGAACATCAAATGCAGGGTGTTGAACATCGGACCGGTCACGTTCCAGTGGAAGCCATGCGTTTTTCCATAGAGCACATAGGTATCAGCCAGTAATCGACTGAGCCCAGCAGCGATCTGCTCGCGCTGTTCCTGAGGGATACCGATGTTGATCTGGGGTGCGCTTTCCATGGGGCTTAATCAGAGCTGCTTCATCGGTCTATGCCTGCTCGAAAACACTTGGGTGGAGGCCAACCGTCCTGCGAGGTTCGGTTTCAGGACCTTGTTGGAGTGGCTCTGCTGGAGCAGGTTCCCCGGCTGATGGATGTCCTGCATGCCGATCTTCTGTAGCCGGTACTTCTACCTGGGCCACTGCGCTGCCTTGATTGCTGAGCACGATCTGATAGCCAACGCGGTCCTGTCAGGGATAAGAAAATTGGCTGGACCGTTGTTGAGTCTGCTTGGAGAGCAAAGACAGGTGGAGGGGCCCATGTTCAGCAGATGCTGGCTGGCTCGTTGTGGATCAAGGTCATAAATCCCGTGTCGCTGGGTCTTGAGATCACCATCAGGTGGGTGCAAGGCCCCCCTCTTCAATGGCTTTTCGTAGCTGCTTATCAAGCAGTGCAAACGGGTGCATTTGGTTACAGACTCTTGTCAACCTCTTCTGGCAACCTCTAGGTCACCATCGTTGGCCCTGTGATCGACCACAAGTCTTGAAGCCCACCCGTGAACAGAGGTGGAATCCGCTGATCGGCTTTGTGGCCAGCGCCATCATCGCTTGCGTGCTGATCATCACCATCGGGCCCAATCCGGTGCTCGTTGGGTATCTGCTGTTCACCGGATTGATCTGGTTGCTTCTTTCATCCGGAGTGGTTGACCAGTGAATGCCTACGCCTGATAGTCAGCCCGATTGACTTAAGACAAAAGAGACATGAGCCATGAGAACTCCGTGAAGCTCTGGTTTGCCTCATGAACCATGGCTTGATTGTGACTGAAGCTGCCAGCAGAAAAGAGGAGCTGAAGCGTGGGAGCAGGGCCCATGTATCCGGCGACACAGGACGCCTCGTGTGGCTTTTGTCTGTCGAGATCGCATCAAATGGAAGGCTGGCTGACGGACGCGGACAAGCATTGGTCAGTCAGGTTCCATCGAGATCCGAAGGCCTGGGAGCAAGACGTTCGGGTGATCGTTGACCACGGCAGGGAAATGCGAGATGGACAGCCAGCACTCCTGAAGACGCGAAGAAACATGCGTTACGAGGATGCGATCGCGCTCTGGAAAGAGTTGCGCCGTTATGGATGGACTGTTTCAGGAGCTGCCTGGTGACAACGTCAAGTGTGCGTTGTTCATTACGAGAGCTCAGAAACGGCTTACAAGCTGATCGGTACTGAGTTCTCGGGTCAGAACCAAACCTTCATCGAATGTCTTGAGTCAGCTGCTTTGGGCAGTTCAGAAAATCAAAGGATCACCCGGAGCAATCGAAACTTTGATCAAAGAGATGGCAAAAGCCAAATAAGCTTCAAACATTCAGGCATAAAGAAATTCTGGGGCGAGCCCTTAGGGGTCGGTGTATGTCATAAGCGGAGGAGGATGACGCTTCAGGACAAAACCTGCATTTGCGGGGACTGCAATGTGCCTAATCAATTTCCCATTTTAAAAAGTCGGTTTTATTCGCTTTTGCTGAAGTGTGCTCAATCGTGCCATGTATTGGAGGCTGATTTAAAGGATTTGGATGTGACTCATGCAATAAAAAGCTTTTCAGGTACTTTGGATGAGTGGCTGACAATTACCACTTTTTCAGTGCGCCATCCAGGCAACTATTAATGGCCGGTGACTGACCCAAAGTGCAGAAGGCTGGACTCAATCTTCTGCCTCCAACTGCTCTCTCCAATTCTTCATCTGATATCTCCGATTGAGCTTTGTTCAAGCCGTCTGCAGAGATGCTAAATCCCGCTTCTCTGGTAATGAAAGCAACAGCGTCAGCATCAGCAGCTGCTTTGAGCTGCTCTTGAAGTTTGGTATTGCCTTTGGCGTCAGCCAGGAAACCTTTAAGTAGTTCTTCTGTCATGATTTCAAGGGGTGGATGTTTGGGTTCTGACCCCTCGACTCCTTCAAGATCACAGCCCTTTTGGTGAACCCCACTGCCCAGCTCTGGTGAAGAACTCAAGGGGTGCTGGTGAGCTTCTGGTGAATGGCTCAGACTCGTTTTTCAGGCTGAAATCAGCTCAGGCAGAAGCTGGCGACGCCAAGGCTCCAGGGCACAAAACCCTCACCGTTTTCAGGGCTGTTGGTTTTGGCTGAATAGCCCTGCTGTAACTGACGCCCCCTGATGGATTCCAACCGTCGACCGACTGCCTTTTGAGCAGCTGTTCTTTGCCTCGAATTGGACTCCATTTCCTGCCTGCACTGTTCGAGGATCAGTTCTCGGTTCAGCAGAGCGAGGCCGCCCCTATCAATCCACTCGCTTCAGCCAGGTTTGTTGATCAGATTGCACACAGAAGTGCATTTGCTTGTCAAGCTGTGCCGATAGCACTTAATAAATGATCCGCACCACACTCACTGCAGCAGCCCTTTCTCTTAGCTCTCTGTTGGCGCCTGCCAATGCGGAAGGACTCTATGACTCAAATATCGAATATGGAAATTTCAGCTTCACCAATCCCCTGATCTCAATAAATTATGCGCGTTCTTGGGATGAACCTGCTGAATATGCACTCGCAATAACGGCTAAGAATCCAATCTTTGCAGACAATGGACTTAGGCAATCAACAGCACTTCTGGTGAATTGCAAATTAGGAAAATATTCCGTGGCTTTCGGATATAAGATAGAAAACAGTGTCGCGGCAACAGCTGAAGTTTTGGCAATCAATTTTTGCCGTTTTCATAAAAAACGTTCTCTCACAACCTCTGGTGACAGTCCGAATTTTTCCCAATGATTCAGGGTTCACACCCTGGATAGTTTGTAGCAGTGAGCCCATCTCTGCCTGGTGATCATCACTTAGGTTGGCAAGAATCAATAATTTAGTTTTGTCTACCTCTGCTCAACTGCGCTCAATCGTGCCAGGTATTGAAGGCTGATTTATGGGGATTAGTCAGGCTGTTGAAGAAATCAAAGCGACTGTCGATGCAGGGGCTTTGATGATGAGTTTGAAATTACGGTTCAAGCCATCAGCTGGTGCCAGGAGCGTTTGCTCCATCGCACTGAGCATTGAAAGCCACCAGAGAGACCGTCGAGTACTGGCAGCCACCAGCCACGTTTTCCAGCTCCTCTTCACTGAGCTGACTGAACTTATCAGCAGTAAATTCATGACCATGTTCTTTAGCGATGCTCACGACATCTTCAGAAGACTTAGCTATTTTGGGTTTGTCTTGAAGGTTGCTATCACCTTTCACTTTTTCCAAAAAATGCTTTCCGTTGTTCTAGGGACATCGCTAGCGGGTCTCTTCAGCTGTCATGGCAACGGTCAGCAGGCGCAACGTATCCGCAGGGAGTCCAATCAAAACCCCGCGTATGGCGGGGGAATTGATCAAGAAAGTGGATGCAAACCCATTCTTTCACGGATGCGGTTGATTCCTTTGTACCACCAGCTCGTATCCAAATCGTGGTCGTCGTCTATATCAAGACCTCCGGAGATGTTTTCAAGAAGCTCATCCTTCAGCTCGATGGTTTCATGATGAGTGTTTTGTTCAGTCATTGTTTTGAAGTAAGTCAGTTGAGTGTTGTGTGGGGTGCTGCCCCATCGACTCCTTCAAGATCACAGCCCCTCTGGTGAACCACACTGCACAGCTCTGGTGCAGTGCCTAACAGGTTCTGGTGAGCTTTTGGTGAATGGCTCAGCTTGTCTTCCAGGTTGGAATCAGCCCATGCAGAAGCTGGCGAACCCAAGGCTCAAGGGCACTAAACCCGCTCCGCGCTTAATCGCGGCGGGTGTTGGCTGAAATCCTTGCTGAAACTGAGGCCCCCTAGTGAATTCAAACCATCGACCGACTGCTTAGAAGGCAATTTTCAGACCAGTCGTATAAAGGGTTTTCATTGCTATCACATTGTTTTGAATACCTGAGGTTGATAAGAGGCGACCCTGCACAGGGGGGTACTGGAGCTATCTCAGGCAGTGGTTCCAGTTTTTCGGTTGAGAGACCAACTGCCTTCAAAGCAGTTGGTCTTTCGCTGGGAGGGCATGTTTCAGGCGGGTGGTTCAGATGTGGATCTCCGCCTCTTAAAGCAGAGTTTTGGGGCGCTGGGTGTCAGATTCCTTCAGGCTTCATCGATGCCCGACAAGGAGAAGGTCACTTGTCGACAGGCATGCGCCCAAGAATGGTATCGGTTGATTGATGAACGCCCGGGAAGCAATGGTCTGCAGCTTTTATAACTCAGTTATGACTGAGTATAATCAATATGTTATTGCCACATACTTCTTGAGACTGGTCTGCTTTTGAGTGGACGCTTTGTTTTTACTGGAAATCTGAGCAAGATTCACTATGAAGAGATGGACGTTATTCACGGCAGCTTGCTTTTGGTTAATGGGACCTCTGCCAGCTCTCGCGGAATATTGTGACAACCAACCAACAGCTCGGGCTCTAATAGCACCATGGAATGCTGCAGACCAGGAGTTCCTTGGAGGACGCACATCGATCAACTACTTCTTTGAAATGCGGAGACGTCGCTATCAAGTGGTGTACGGCAATGCCAAAGGAGTAATTAAACCTGGCTCCCCATGGCAAATTATCGAGTCAGATCCTTTCTATGATGAAGAAAAAGCCCTTGGCATCGAGCTGATTAGGGCCACCGATCGCTTGATCAGTCTTGATTTCAGGGGGGTTCGGCGTGCCAAAGATGCTGACCTAGTAATTCTGGGATACTGCGACAAGAACGACGGAAAAGAGGGGGCTGTTGCTCAGAATACCGAAGGTACCCAATACATCATGATTTTAAATGGGTGTCGAGGAATAGCTACAGGTCAAGAAGATCCCGTATGGTTATTCCTGCACGAATTTGGCCATGCTCTTGGCCTTGAACACCCCTTCTCCGATGTAGATGGGGATTGTCTCTATGACAACCAGCCTTTTTCAAGTGCCTCGGCGCATGCTGGGGTGACAGTGATGGCCTACAAACCACGGCCCGGAAGTCCTCCTCAGTTTTTTACTGATTAGGACATTGCTGTATTGCGGAGAATCTGGGGTTCGGAATGAGGGAGGTGCTTGCGCGATCAATGCGTTAATAGGTCTATCAGATCTTCATTAAGTTTCAGAAACGACATGCCAACTTCACACACATAGTGGGTGCTCGTTGAGCCCAGGTCATACTGCGGAGCTGGTGAGCCCGTGGTCAGGCGAATGCTCAGGCACAACGTCATCGAGGCATGGGAAACCATGCCGAAGACAGCTGGCTGGAAACGGTGTCATACCAGCTTGTAATGACGTTTTATCGAGGAAAACTTGAGGGAAGGGGAATTCCACTCAAATCGAATTAATGACTAACCCTGGGATTATTTTTTAATGGCATTCTTGAACTCATGGCTCACCAACCGCAATACCCAACAAGCCAGTCATAAGCATCGACACGTGATAGCCCTCGGTACTCCATCGGCCAGCTTTCAGTTGCGTTGCATGGGCCTACGACTTCAGCTCCGTCATTCCAGTAAATACCTAAAAATACTTCTCCTCTCCCATAAACACCTCTACAGACATTGGCAACCCTGTCGGCTCCATCGATAACCGATTCGCATTGGTCATCCCGCCAGTCATCTCCAGGTTCCCAAGCAATGGCGGGCATTGCATTGGTGAGAATGCAAATCAAGCCCAAAGCAACGTTTTTCATGGGTTCGAGCTTCTGGTTTATGTGATTCAACTCTGGTTTTAACACCTCTCGCATCAGCATTTCATCTGTCCGTACAGCTCCGTCTAATCCACCGCATTGACTCCACCGGTGGGGTGGGGGGGGCTGCCGGCATCGTTGACGTGTAGTAGAGCAGTCCTCAATTGAATAGAATTTCTCTCTTCCTCGAAGCTCGATTCTACGACCACGTTTCAGTATTTCCACTACTGATTGTGTGAGTGTTTTATTGGTTGTACTGCTTCTGTCGATATCCTACTGGATTTTGAATTCCGGTTATGGCTTGACAATTGGCCGCTTAGGTGATTATTTTTTAGGGTGTTTTGGTTTTAATATTTATGCTGTGTGGTGTTGTCTGATTGGTTTTGGCTTTCGTAAAAGTTGTGGCGCATTTGTCAGGCGTATCCTGGATATCCTGAGTCGCATTTTACAAAATGTATTTGTTGCCCCAAATGATTGCGTTTGTTGGACTAGAGCTCTTGCCCCGGCGATTCCTTCTGGCTCTTCATTGCTCAACTGATTAAAGCCGTCAGCAGAAAACTCATGGTCGTGTTCTATACCAATTCTTCCCGCTTCATCGGGCGACTTTGCAGCCTGCAGTTTCTCCTGAAGGCTGATGTCGCTTGTGACTGTCTCAAGCAAGACTTTGAGTATCTCTTCTGACATAGGGAAGGGTCTGTTCAGTCGTTATGGCAACTGTCTGCTGCAGAGGCTTTGGTTAATACTTGCTGCGCTCAATTGTGCCTGGTATTGAAATCTGACCTAAGGGCTCTTAGGCGTCATTGATGCATTAAAAAAAACCGCTCGCGGCGCGGCGGGTTTTTTTATCTGGAATGGATGAAGGTCAAAATGTCAACAGCAATTTTCTGGGGTTGACTGGTTGTGTTGTTGACAAATCATCATCGCCCTGGCAGGCAAGTGTAACGGGCTGTTGTCATGAAAGATGGGACTGTCAGCTTGTTAACAGCCTCCTTTCCAGCAGCTTCACAGACTTGTAGAGAGGGCATTGGAAGTACCTCAGAACCGGTTGCTTCTGCTTCAACGAAGGAGAAATTGTTCTGCTTGATCAACTCAAGCTTGGTGGCGAGAGGCGCTTTATCCATGGTCTCCCGTGTAAGGCCAAAAGCATCCAGCACCCGTTTCTGATGAGCTAGGTCGACAGCACCCTCAGGTTCAGCTGCCGTGGGCTCAAGCGTGTGGCTGGGAGCAGTGGTGTAGGTCTGAATCAATAGCCAATAGCCTGCATAGTTGGCATGGTTTTCCTGAGTGGGCTGCATGTGAGCCATTGCGGGAATAGCTGTGGAGAGTGTCGTTGCACCAAGAACAGCGACTGTGGAAAGAAACTTGTTAATCATGAGAAGTCAGCCTTAAGTGTGTGATGTGTGGGGGAGTTTTCCCCCGGACTCCTTCAAGTTCACAGCCCTTCTGGTGAGCCCCACTGCACAGCTCTGGTGCAGACCCCAATAGGTTCTGGTGAGCATCTTGTGAATGGCTCAGAACTCAGTCGCAATCTATTAACAGCTCCCTCCCTCCTTTAGAGCAGGAAATAAAAACCCCCGTTCGTGGTGGGGGGATCTATGGATGCAGAGCCAAGGTCATAGTCAAAAGAGAACAACAGGAAGACGATTGGCCTGGATCTCACCAGTGCTACAGGGGAGCTCCTCCTTTCTTCCCTGAGGCCATGACGGCCAGCTGCTTGTCATTGAGAGTCAAAATCTGCTGAGCCAAAAAGACAAGAAGTTCGCAGTAATCAATACCGAATCGACTGGCAACGTCGGCCACTGTTTTGCCAGTGCTGATCGGGTGGGGCTTTAATAATCGCGTGATTTGACAATCCGGGAGCTGTTGCAACTGATCCATCATATTCATCAACCTGTGCCCTGTGCCCTGTGCCCTGTGGCATTGAGGTAGCCCTGTCCACCTTGACGCCATTGTGCAACGAATTCAGCCTGATACCCCTGGGCTATTTGTTCTTGGTCCCTGATCGGCATGGAGATAATCCGATTCGCTTGAGCCAGCATCACTTCAGCGTCTGTGATTTGAAATCCCAGGTCTTGCGCAAGTTGTGCGGCATCGGCAACCTCTTTGGTGCATGTCAGTTGCTGCTGCAAATCTTTGCTGCCAGCGACCATAGGAAAGAAGCGCTCTAGTTCCGGACTGATGATGTTTTTGGCTCGAAGGCGAAAGGAAAAGTTGCAGTCAGGATTTCAGTATTTTGTCCATATTCGCCTTTCGGCATTAAAAAAAAGGGTTCCCGGACTCCCCGAGAACCCCTGCTGTGACTAACGCCCCCTGATGGATTCGAACCATCGACCGACTGCTTAGAAGGCAATTTTCAGCCCAGTCGTAGCAGGGGTTTTCAAGGCTATGGCTGGGTTTTTAATGCCTGGGGTCGATTGGGGGTGACCCTGAAAAGGGCATTACTGGAGCCATCTCAGGCAGTGGCTCCAGTTTTTCGGTGGTTCGGCCAACTGCCTTTAGAGCAGTTGGTTTTTCTCAGTCCAGCATCGGGTGCTGAAGCCGATAGCCAAGGGCCTTGAGCCTGTCGTTACAGATGCGGCGTCCGTTACCCGAGACCGGTGCTGGCCCGCCGCTCCAGTGCACCGCGTCCAGTTGTTGGCGCTTCAGACTGCGGTCCACCAGATCGCGCATCCGGATCGGTTCGTCGTTCACCACATTCACAACGCCGCTCCAGGCACCATCCATGGCAGCGATCAAGGCACCGGCTGCGTCATGCACATGTACCCAGTTGCTGAAAAAGCTTCCGTCTCCAGTGCGCTCCTTGCCGGCCAGCCCTTTGAGTCGATCATCCAGCTCACGTCCTGGTCCATATAGGGCGGCGAGTCTGAGGATGCACACCTGTCGTTTGCTGTCTCCCATCTCGGTGATTAACCGTTCGCTCTCTAGCAAGACCGCACCATGCTCAGTTCCAGTAGCAGGAGCTGTCGATTCATCTACCCAGTCACCGTCGGCGTCGCCATACACCGAACAGCTGCCGGTGTAGATGATCTGGTGCAGGTGAGGCAGATCAGGCAGCAGGGATCTCAGGCAGCGAAAACTGTCAACGAATGTCACGCGGTAGCCATCAGCATTCACTTGTCGATTTCCTCTGGGGGCAAGACAGAACACAGCCGTGCGCTTGTGCTGCAATGCCGCCAGCAGCTGTGCAGGGTCGGTGGCGTCGCAGAGCATCAGCTGATCGGCGAGATCGGTCAGCTCTGCATGCCGTTCGGTCACGGTTGTGGTCAAGGTCAATGGGAGTGCCGGTCGGCGCGGTTGTAGCTGACGCGCCACGGCCTCGCCGAGATATCCACAACCAATGATTGTCAGCCCCATGGTTCGAGTGAGGGTGAAGTTGAATTTAGGAAGTCTGGTCTCGCTGGAGAAGATGCAGACTCTGCGAGGTTCTTGTGAGCTTCTGGTGAATGGCTCAGAAACTTTTCACCGTTTAGGTAAGTAACGTATCTGCCTGCCTGATCTCTGATCAACTGCGCTCAATCGTGCCAGGTATTGAAGGCTGATTGATGAGCTTTTAGGGGTGATTTACAATAAAAAACCCCTGTCAGTGCAGGGGGTTTGAGTGTGTAAGCCTGGTCAGGCTGTGACATCAATTTACCAGCAAGGACATCAGACAGATCAGCACCGAATAATTACCCGACCCTCAATCCGAATAGTACACTCCTTAGAACACTCAGCTGACCAGGCGACACCCCCGCCACCAGCCGCACTTTCCAGCTCTTCCGCAGAAATCTCTAATTGAGCGTTTTTCAAATCATCGGCAGAAATCATAAAACCTGCTTCTTTCGCAATCGCAAGAACTACGTCTGAATCAGCAGCTGCTTTGAGCTTTCCTGAAGCGTGTTGTCGCCTTTGACCTTTTCTAGGAAGGCTTTGAGTTGTTCTTCTGACATGGTTGTCGGGAGTCTTGAATGGTTATAGCAACGGCCTGCAGCAGCGTCTTTGGCTAATACTTACAGCACTCAATCGTTGCAGGTATCGGGGGAGATTTATGAGCTTATTGGCGAGATTGAAGAAGTAAAAACCCCCAACGGCGACAGGGGCTTTGATGAGTAAACTCATATACATCTACGCAATTAACAATGAGTGCATACAATAAATTCAGCACCACGAGGAGTACACATAAAAATATGACATTAAACAGCAGTATGTCCCCCCAGCAGCGCCTTCCAGTTCCTCATCTGAAATGTCTGATTGAGCGTTCTTCAAATCGTCAGCAGAAATACTAAATCCAGCCTCCTTGGCAATGGTAAGAACCGCATCTGAATCGGCTGCTGCTTTGAGCTTCTCCTGAAGGCTGGTGTCAGCTTTGACTTGTTCAAGGAAAGCTTTGAGTTGCTCTTCTGACATGGGTATCAGGTCTGTTCAGCAGTTTTAGCAACGGTCTGCTGCAGAGTCTTTAGTTGATAATTATTGCGCTCAATCTTGCCAGGTATTGGATGATGTGTTTGGTTTTCATGAGCCATTCCACGGCATGCACCCTGCTTTTCCCAATATTTTTTCCAAGTCTTTGTTGCCGCCAGAAATAGCTTCCAGATCAGATTTGGTGAGTTCGCTGCAGTGATCTGCATTAAAGTCGTGGCCATATTCTTTTGCAATAGCAAGTACATCCTTGGATGATTTGGCTGTATTTATTTGCTCCTGAAGATTGGAATCGCCTTTGACTTTGGAGAGAAATGTCTTGAGTTGTTCTAGGGACATGGATGTCAGGTCTGTTCAGCAGTCATAGCAACGGTCTGCTGCAGTGTCTTTGGCTAATCATTACTGCGCTCAATCGTGGCAGGTGTTGGAGGCTGATTTGTGGGGCTATTTGGTGTGATTTAAGAAATAAAAAGAGTTTCTGGCTTTTTTGGGATTGAGGATTATTGCTTAAAAGTGGGGTGTTTATTTGTTTAAGTCGCAGCCACAAGATTGGCAATTAGTGCCATATTTATAATAATCACCTGAACCAGTGCCACCCCCAGCAACGTTCTCCAGTTCTACCTCTGAAAGTTCTACTGACTGAGCATTCTTCAAGTCCTCAGCAGAAATCATAAATCCCACCTCTTTGGCAATTGCTACCACTGCATCAACGTCCGCAGCTGCTTTGAGCTTCTCCTGAAGAGTGGTGTCGCCTTTGACCTTCTCCAGGAAGGCTTTGAGCTGTTCTAAGGACATGGGTGACTGGCTAGTGCGGAAGACTTAGCAATGACCGGCATCAACGTCACCCGCACTCAGGGCACCATCAGGCTTGGTCTTGCCAAAAAAACTTGGGGCAGACCTTCTGTTTTGTGGCTAGTACTGGTGCACTAGCAGTGAGAGAGTGTCAGTCGACCACGGGATCTACAACCAACAGGACCCCTCAGAACAGCCGATCTTCCTGAGCGTGGTTCCAGGCATGAGGGTGATCGTGCGCCACGACCTTCTGACCGGAGAGAAGGCCGACAAGGATTGGTGGATGGGGCAGGTGATCCACTGCGGTGGTGCTGCCCGTGATCCCTCCATGCACAACCTGTTTCAGATCGCCGATGTGGATTCAGGCGTGATCCGCTGGGTCAACGCTGATCTGGTGACGCACGTCCTTCCCGGTACCGACTAAGGCCAAGTTGGTGCCGGTCGATCCACGCTGACCCGGATTGATCCGGGTGATGCCAACACCCAGGGAGACGATTAGTTTCCGTGCTAATGGAGAGCCAGCGTGGCAGCCAAACAATCCACTTCAGAACCGAGATGAAAAACATATCCAATGTTCTGCCTGCACTGCTGTTGGCTATGGGTGCTTTCTTCAATCCAGTTGCTGCCTATCCGACCGAGGCGTGGTTCGAACTGCTGATCGACAAGATGTGTGAGCTCACCGCGGAGAAAGGTCAAGTCGGTGAGGTGGGAACAGAGTCGGTGGATTACGTGCTCAAGCAAGGCTATGGACCTGAGTTCACCGCATATGCCTTGTCAGCTGGCGAGCAAGGTTTTGGTGTGGCAATAGCGAAAGGTCTTCTTGCAACCTGTCCAGATCTTTATCCAACTGCCCCGGATTGATCCGGGTGGTGAATCCGCATCAGGCAGTCCAGCGTCCCCATTGGTTGGGCGCATTGCTGTAACTGGTTCTGTACATCCATCGCCAGTCATTCCGAGGGCCTCTGAAACTGGGTCTCATTCGATAGCGCCTGTGCTGTACGCCACCAGGGCGATAGGACTTCGCGATTTGAGCGGCCTCCTGAGGTTGAGGTCCCTGCTCGATCAACAGAGCTTTGGCATTCGTGACAGAGCCAATGCCCAGCGTGAGGAAAAGGGTGTAGACGAAGAGTGACTTGATTGACATGGCTTTAAGGAGTGAATGTGTGGGGTGTTGCCCCCTCGACTCCTTCAAGATCACAGCCCTTCTGGTGAACCCCACTACACAGCTCTGATGGAGACCTCATGAGGTTCTGCTGAGCTTCTTGTGAATGGGTTAAACCTTTGTCACCACCTGGGCTGACAACGCTTCCACCCGCCTGACTCCCCCGTTTGGGTAGCCCCTAAAAACTGCTTTCCTCTAATGGTGCCCAAAACTCACACTCGTCATTTCCATATCGCCTCACTCGATCAATCTGCTTCGCATTTACCTTGCTCCATACATGCACCCTCTCTGTTAACTCCACATCCCTCAGCCTTGTGTGCATCAACGAATAAGTAATCCGTCCTTTTTCCTCAGCCTGAACTAAAACCTTGCACCAATCACGCTCCACACTCTTCACCACTCCATCAAGCCTGATCTGACATCCATCCACATCACGCACCCTCATAATCCGCTCGCTATCGCCACAACTCAGCAGCACACAATCGCCAACAACTGCACGCTCACCCTTAATGACAACATCCATCACCACACCTTCGGCCCACGGCCCACCGCATAAGGCTTCTGGCAGTAGTTCACCGCATACCGCCACGTATTAATGCTGTGAGTGATCGCAGTGGGATCCAACATCTCCCGCTTCTTGGTGTCCCTCGCCAACAACGGTGTCAGCTCCCAAAACGCCCTGCACCGCCGGCTCGCCTTCAGCCACGGCTGGCTCTCATCGCGATCGGTCGCCCACAACATCGTGCGCAACCTGGCCAGGCCCGCTTCCTCGGTCATCTGCGCCTTCCGAAGGCTTAAACGGGATTCCGCCTTTTTGAACCCCATCGCCAATCTTCCGTGCACCGCCCATACGGTGTGGCGTGTGAGGACGGCTGAGAAGCCGTGCTGTGACTGACGCCCCCTGATGGATTCGAACCATCGACCGACTGCTTAGAAGGCAGTAATTGAGCCCAGTCGTAGCAAGGGGTTTCAGGGCTATGACTGGCTTTTTAATGCCTGGGGTCGATTGGGGGCGACCCTGAAATGGACGTTTCTGGATACAGAAGGCAAGCTGTATCCAGTTTTCTTGTGGATCGACCAACTGCTTGTCGAACAGTCGGTCTTTCGCTTGGTGGGCAGGCGATTTCTCCAGACTTCACCGATGCCGAATAAGGACCGCCCACAGGTTGAACGGCACCCACCAAAGAACGGTGTCGGCTGGTTGATAAATGATTGGGAAGGAAGTGTCTGCAGCTTCATCAACGCGAATCCAACAGCTCATGCTCAATTGGTCATGGTGAAAACAAGGAAACATTCACGCAGAGTTCCAGGAACCTCTGCCTTATGCGGGAGTTTCTTTTGTTGTTTTATTTATCGCTTTTGGTGATACCAAAGAACACCGCAATCCACGTGAAAGTATTCAACAGATAAAGCACGTTGCTTGGTGAGGTCAAGAAAAGGAGGAGGGGTTTGCCCGTCCCTCCTCCGCCATCATCACCACTAATAAGTGACTTGAATAATCCATGAATCAGAGCAGACAGCCGTGGGTGGGATTGTCGTATCTAGTTCAGCGCAGAATCTTTTCTTTGATTTGTATTGTTTGACCGGCAAGTCTGCAGCTGGGACCAATTGGGCAAGCTAAAGCGCGAAATGGCTTGTGTTTTCCGTCACGAATGAACTCACCAATTGGTTCGGCGTGGGCGGTGTGGATCTCCATTCAGAATGTACCAGGAAAATGGTTGTCAGCGGATTACTGCTCAGAAGTTCGATTGAGCCTGTAAATACTCAAAGCAAGTACTCCAGAAGAGAAGCTTACGAGAAACAAGACTGTGATGTTTTCTGTCATTGCTTAGCGGTTCGATTAATCTTGTAGATGTTGAGAGCTAAACAAGCAGTTGCAAAGCTGATGAATAGAACGAGCAGATCGGTGGTGTTCATTCTGAAAAGACTGGTGCGAAAACCCTAAGCAACTTGTGTCGTTGAATGAATGCGTAAAACCGAACCTTTCTCGAAAACCTGCAGCGCGTCTCGCCTGTATTCCAAAGCACATATAGCTATCAAATATTTTTCACAAAATTTACTTTTATAAACGATCAAAATTGATTAATTCTTCATCCATTTCAGGCGCCTGATCCATGGTGACCAGCTCTATCAAACCCGCTTCTCGATCAACAACGCGATTCGACAACGCAATGCCGTCATTTGAGCAAGCAGTCAAAAGCGAGATAACGCTTAAACAAATGACCAATTCCGTAGATGATAGCGAAGGCAGCATCGAACGGAAGCAGGTCAATACATGATGTCGCCTGTGTCCATTGCGAAATCAGGCCAGCCAATCTGTTCCTCAGTCCTACAGGCGCTTGCTTACGCACAACGCCATCGAAGCCTGGGAAACGATGCAGAAATCAGGCGGGTGGAAGCGATGCCCGCCTAGTTGGTAATCATTTCTGTCCAGACAGATCCAGCCAATCCACCGCGCCGGCTCCGCCGGTGAGGAGCTGCCGGCATCGTTCACGCGCAGCAGCGTTCTCCTCAATTGAGTGGAACTTTTCGTTTGCTCGAAGCTGGCTCCAGCGGCCACGCTCCAGAATTTCCGCTTCAGCTTGAGCCCTTGCTTTCGGCGGTGGTGGTCGCCGGCGCTTTGGTTTCATCAGTCAGCGCAGCCCTCTCAGCACTGACCGCGACAGCAGCACCGCATCACAAGCAGGAATGCAGACCTCTTGCATTGGATCGGCATCACGCGGAATCTGCTGCAGCGCAGCAGGCCGAACGACAGCTTGCCTTTTGATCAGCCATCAGCTGATCCCCTGCTGCTGATCAGCTAGCCGTGCTGCATCAGCCTTCTGGCGGCGCACATATTCAATGTCCATCCGCCCGGCATGAACACCATTCGGGAACTTGATCTGCAGCTCTTCAGCAACTGCATCCACCAGCGCTGGCAGCTGTGCTCTCCACTGCTCTGCAACCGCTTCAATCGCCATGGTGTTGACCTCTGCTCTGGTGATCGGATCAGTCCAGGCATCGGTTTTGCCCTCCAGCTCCTGAATGGAAACGTCGAGCTTCTGCACCCGTGGTTCCATCGCAGCCACCTGCGACTCCACTGCGTTGCCCCGCTCCTGCATCAACAGCGTGGTGCTCTTCACCGATCCCGACAGCGCATCAATGGCGGTCGCCTGTGCTTCGAGCTGGTCACGGTGATCCGCTGCAGCCTGCTCACGCTCTCGCTGATGCTGTTCAGCCTCCTGCCCGGCCTCTGCCCTGATCGCTGAAAAGTTGGTGACCTGCTGCCCAATCGCCGCCTCCTGCTCAAGTAACGCGGTGGATTTATCGGCCTGCACCTGCAGATCCATCTGATCCATCCGCCGCTGCTGCGCTTCCACCAGCGTCAGCAATGTGGCCACCTGGCCCTCCAGCACCTTCCGTGCCTTGCGCTCTAACTCCAGTGCATCCAAAACACCATTGGCAACGGTGGCAAGAGTGTTTTCATCAGCGGTCTGCTGCTGACGCTCCGCCATCAACTCCTTACATCGCTTCTGATCTGCTGGGGAGAGATCGAAAAATTCCTCGGGGTAGCGCTGACCATCAACACCCTGAATAAACCGAACGCTGGGCTTTGGTGCTGCAGCAGCTGGAGTGCCGAGCTGCAAGTTCAGCAGGTGCCTCCACTTCGCCCAGGGCTCTTCTACGAGCGCGATCAACAGCACCCGCCTGTGCATCCTTCAACGCATCAGCAGCATCACGATCTCTGGCGACCTGCTTCTTAGACCTGGCAACGCTCGCGTTGTAAGCCGCCTGTTCAGCCTTGGTTGCTTCAACCATCAGCTCATCACTCCCTGACGTTGCTGTTGGTTCGCTCGTTCTCTGCGTCCTCTGCAGCAATCAGCCGCTTTGCCTGGCGCTCATCACCACCAGCACGAACCACAGCGTTCTGGAAGCGCTTCTGATTGGCGCCGTCTTCCATTGCCTTCAGCTGTGCCTCGAGGCTCTTCTCTCGCTGCTGCCGAAACTCAGCAACGAACTCAGGATCGTGGTTCCAGAGATCAGCCTGCGCCGCAGCACTCAGCTCCTCTCCGGTGTGCAGCTCCGCCATCGTCGCCACACTCAAACTTCCACCAGCAGCAACGCGCCACCTAGCAGCCTGTGCTGGATCAATCTCTGCGATCGCTGCCTGCAACATCCCCGCAGTAGATCCACTCTTTTCAAATGGATTAGACGAGCTGATCTTGCTTGAATCAATGCCTGCCATCTTGCAAGCTCGATTCAATAATTGAATCTGCTTTGGTGTCATTTTCATGTGGGCTGCAATATCCCAAATCACAACCCCATTCAAAAAATCAGTTTTATTTATCTCTGCTCAACTGCGCTCAATCGTGCCAAGCATTGATGGCTGATTTATGGGATTACTTGGGCTATTGAAGCAATAAGAGGCCCCTGTCAATCAAGAGGTTTTGAGTGTGTAGGTTTTGAAGCCGAGGGGGAAATCAGGCTACTTGCTCCATCACCTTCCGAATGTGATTTCAGTACAGTCACCGCCACCAGCCACACCTTCTAGTTCCTCTTCACTGAGTTCAGTAATCTTATCAGCAGTGAATTCGTGGCCGTGTTCTTTAGCGATGCCCACAACGTCTTCAGGTGATTTTGCCGCTTTTAGCTTGGCTTGAAGACTGGTGTCTGCTTTGACTTTTTCGAGGAAAGCTTTGAGTTGTTCTAGGGACATGGGTAACGTGCTTGTTAAGCAGTCATAGCACTTGTTTGCTGCAGAGGCTTTGGTTAATACTTACTGCGCTTAATCGTGGCAGGTATTGAAGGATTATCTTAGGGCTGTTAGGGGTGATTGAAGGGGTAAAAAGCTTCTAAGGTTGCAGGGACTTTTGTGGGTGTAAGATTCATCAATTTTCTAAGATTCTCATTCGCATCGTACAACCGACACATAGCACTCAGAGATAGGAACACTCAACCGACAGTCGTCACTACCCCCAGCCGCGCCTTCCAGTTCTTTTTCAGAAATCATCATTGATTGAGTGTTCTTTAAGTCGTCATCGGAAATACTAAACCCAGACTCTTTCGCAATTGCAAGAACTGCATCAGGATTCGATGCAGCTTTGAGCTTCTCCTGAAGGCTGGTGTCGCCTTCGACTTTTTCTAGGAACGCTTTGAGCTGTTCTTCTGACATGGGTATCAGGTCTGTTGATTAATTATAGCAACGCTCTGCAGCAAAGTCTTTGGCGAACAATTACTGCGCTCAATCATGCCAGTTGTTTGAGGCTGATTTATATGATTAGTCAGGTTACTGAAGCAGTAGAAAACCCTTAATTTTGCGGGATGTTTGAGTGATCAAGATCACTATTTATATATCACTTGCACTTAGGATCACACGCAAGTGTTGCCCCCACACAAATCGTCAATATTGTCCAAGTATTGTTCACACATCCACCACCCCCAGCCGCGCCTTCAAGCTCTTCTTCTGAAAGTTCGGATTGAGCCTTAGTCAGGTCATCAGCAGAAATACTGAAACCTGCTTCCTTGGCAATCGCAAGAACTGCGTCTGAATCAGCAGCTGCTTTGAGCTTCTCCTGAAGGTTGGTGTCGCCCTTGACTTTTTCAAGGAAGGCTTTGAGTTGCTCTTCTGACATGAGTAGCAGGTCTATTCAGTAGATATAGCAACGGTCTGCAGCAGTGTCTTTGGTTAATAATTACTGCGCTCAATGGTGCCAGGTATTGAAGGCTGATTTGTGGGCTGTTTGGCGTGATTGAAGAAATAAAAACCCTGTGGTGGCAGGGGTTCTTATGAGTATACTTCTATGATCGTCTCAACTAACACACACGAAGCCTTCTTACTGTCCACTGTTGTATTTTACACATTTCCACTGTTGACTATTATTGATACATGGATTGGTCCCACCTCCAGCCGCCCCTTCCAGCTCATCATCTGAAATCTTGGTCCGAATGTCATCAGCTGAAAGCATAAACCCAGCCTCTTTCGCAATTGCAAGAGCTGCGTCAACATCAGCGGCTGCTTTGAGCTGCTCCTGAAGACTGGTGTCTGCTTTGACCTTTTCTATGAACGCTTTGAGTTGTTCTTCTGACACGGTTAGCAGGTCTTTTAAGCAGTCATAGCAACGATGCTTTGAAGTGTCTTTGATTAATACTTACTGCGCTCAATCGTGTCAGGCAATGAAGTCTTGTTTATGGGATTATTGACATTATTGATGCAATAAAAATCCCCTGTCAATGCAGGGGATTTGGGAGTTGAACTTGACATCTAGTGTCCCACTATAGTAGTGCCCATTCACCGCAGCCGAATTCCGTACAACCTCCCTTCCCCGGTCGGTCGTGCACACGTACATCTCGATTTTTTGGTGATACTGATAACGCATTAAGCGTCGGTGCTTCCCACTTTTTCTTCTTAGATGCTGTTGTGCTGGGACCACCAAAACGAATGCTGAGATCAGCAGAAACTCTTGTGTCGAATGCTTCGTCGTAGGAAATGTTTACCCCTGCTGTGACTCCACTGGTCATTTCATAAGCCAAGCGTCCACGCACACCAGAGCCATCAACCTCTTCTTGATCACGGTGTTGGTAGTAATAACCAGCAGGGGCATGAAGTTGTGGACTAATGAAATAGCCAACATCTAGGCTGTAGGTGTTCAGTGCACCAGCGTCATAGTGACTATTTAGCTTTTGCTCAATATCCCCGAAGGGGATCAGCCCATAGCCATTAAAGGTCCAGCTGTTGGACACCGCTTCTGCGTTAATGGCGATCTGATTGAAAAAGATCGTTTGCTTATCAAAGACGGGGATACTGGTATCGGCGTTGCCTGATTCAATAGTGCGGCTGTCGTAGCCAGCATTGAGGCCATACATCCAGCTGCGGTCGCCATTCAGCCAGCGGTAACCAACACGCGTTGAGGTGGACACTGTTCCACCAGCGACATCGGTATCGATTATGTTGCTGTCGCCCTCACGGTCAGCGAAGTTGGCATTGAGCAGCACATCAGCAAAGAACACACTGTTCTCGCCAACAGCAATTGGAAAGAACCCGCCAATACCTGCTTGATTCGGTGTTCCTGCTCCTTGTAGAGCGCCTTGGAAGCCAAAGGTGGGCTTGACCACATCCTTGAGGCTGATGCCCATCACATCACCGAGATCCTCTGCGCTACCTGCCTCTTGAGCAGCTACTGGCTGAAGAGGAGTATTGGCGAGTGCCATTGCAGCAACACCGCTCAGCGATAACGACAGGCGAAAGGAATGCTGTATTGGATCAGGCGTCAGTCCACGCATGATGCCGGGCTTTGCTTGGTTGCGCCTGTCATCGCAATTGTTCTCTTCGACTGCCAATAAAAAACCCCGCACTTGGCGGGGCGTAATTTGTCTCACTTGTTGAGAGGCCTGCGTTTAGTTTTTACAAACATCTTCCCAGAGGTGAGAGACAGCGATCGAGTGGTCGATCCAGATTGCCGAGGTACCTTCCCCCAGCAGCAGCTTCCAACTCTTTATCAAAGAGTGGTTGAAGCTCTGCCTGGTTGGATGTTGGAACAGCGTCCTTGGCTCTTAGTTGATCACGTATTCAGCGGCGGGCATGTTGAATTTCCCGTCTTTGGCCCATTCCGCGTAGAGATCCGCGCCCATGGTCACCTCGGCGGTGAACTTCCCCAGCGTCACGTTGCTGTGGCCCTTGCTCGAACTGCTTTCAGTGCGGGTGTTGATGTGTTGTTTCTGGTTTTGGATGTCCTCTTCGCGAGGCGAAATCCAGAGTCCCCATGCCTTTGTGTTGATCTCTTCCCGAGGGTTCATCGATTCGTAGCTGATGAGTCCACCATCCCCGGAGGCCAGGGGTGGGCGCATCACCTGATCGGGGGGTTTCGATGACAAAACTGCAATGGACAGATAAAAAAAGAGGAGGGCCCCACCCTCCTCAGATCGACGCGTCTTCAACTTTCCCGTCCTCAGACGAGCTAACAGTGCAGAACGGCGAACAGATACGTCGTAGTTATAAATACTTAGGCGAGCATCCCCTCACTTTGGGTTTCGGTCTGGTGAGCTTCCTGCATGCGGGAACTTTCAGCCTTCGGCCTCGCGGCTGTAGAGCTGCGAGCTGATCGCCATCAGCGCCAAGAAAACAGTGCTGATGGACAGAATTACGAGACTGTCGATGGTCTTTGACCTCTTCTGGAGTGGAAAGACTCTCGCAGAGATTTAATCCGAACTTTCCGTCTCAACCTGGACAGTCAGCCGATCACTGAGCCCAGCTGCCTTGTAAAGGCTGAGCGTGAAGCAAGCAGCGCCAAAACTGACGATCAGAACTAGGAGGTCGGTGGTGCCGAACATGAACTTTCTGCTGATGAACAAATGTTAAGCGGCTCATTGCAGAATGTAAAGCGGATATCCGTAACGGCTTTCGCTGCCCGCGCTGTCCGGGTCCAGCTGGACAGTGAATCGCTCGCTTGGGGGATGCGCCTTCACCACCCTCTCAGCGACGGTGAATTGTCTTTAACTAATAATTACTGCGCTCAAATGTCGATCAGATCAGCGCAAGCGACACCACAACAGCACTGGTGAAATGGCCAACATCACGGCGCGGCTGCTTTGTGAGGGGAGGCCGCGTGATGACGAGCCCGGTGACACCGCCATTTCCGCCGGGCAGATCGTCATATCAGCCACGTGGGTGAACAGGATCAAAAGTCGAGTGGATGTCCGCAAGCGACACCAAGGTGACGATCAGGTCAGCGACAACACCAAACGACGCTGCCGCAATGATCAACATCAAAATGTGATCGCATCCTCTGAGTTCTTGCGGTCACGTGACGATGAGTCCGTCAACAGCTCCTGCCGGACAAGTCGTCATGCCTGCCACCCGGATTGAACGGGATCACCCGGTCGAAGTTCCTAAAACCGAACTTCAAAGGGCGGTTGGCTCACTTCCAGGGAACACCCATCGGGCATAGACCGAAGGCATCACTCTAGGAGTGAATCATGAATTCGACTTTCGTCAAATGCCAATGCTTTGACCCCGAGTGTCAGTGCCGAATCGAGGTCACAAAAGCTGTGATGCGCAACGGCAAAGCTTTCTGCTCTGAGGGATGCGCTGATGGGCATGGCTGTGGTTGCAATCGGGGGCTTTGCCCAAACGCACCGATTCTGTGAACCCCGATTGAACGGTGTCACCACCTGGGCTGACACCGCTTCCAACCACCTGACTTCTGCATGGTTTCCAAGGCTTCGATGGCGTTGTGGCGCAGCATCCTGCGAATCACTGGCTGACCACCGCCGCGTAATGGCCTGGGCTCGACGATGACCCACTGGGCATGAGAAGTCGGATTGGCGTTGGTGAAGCTGCAGACCTTCCCCTGCTGATCATTCAGCAACCAGCCGACACCATTCTTTGGTGGGTGCCGTTCAACCTGTGGGCGGTCCTTGTTCGGCATGACGCCACGATGGCGAAACGGCCTTGCGAATGCTGGGCAAACTGGAACCTGCAATCAGTTGTTCATGCCAGAAACCACCAGCCCGAAAGTCGAACTGACGTGTCTGCAGGGGTTGGCTGATCTGGAACGAATCGAAGGGCCATTTCTGAATGCACTGACCGCAAGCGACCCCGAGGGAGCGGCGGTCATGCTGCGTTTGTTGCTGGCTCACATGGCATCGACCAGCAAACGGGTGATGTTGGCAATGGTGCTGGACCGGGTGGATGCAGGTGACCTGGGCAGCTTCAAACCGACAAATCACCCCGGACTGCAAAGTGCTGCAGAAGCCTGAAACAGGTCTGCAAAAGGGTGAGAGCAGTGCTCTCACTTTTTCGTCAAACCCTGCTTGCAGCGGATTGCAGGCACTTGCGGGTGAGAGCAGAAATCCAGCCCCTGACTAGAAAACCCTTGCAATGACTGGGCTCGGGGACGCCTTCGTAAAGCGTGGGTCGCCTGTTCAAGTCAGGTCATCGGCTTAAGACTCAAACCCACTTACGGCTGGAGTTTTCCGCTGTAACTGGGTTTTTTCTTTGAGCGCATTTTTGCCTTTGCTCTCACCTTCATGGCTGCCACGGCCCAATCGATCACAAGAATGCGCAGCAGCTGCCCTAAAGCCTCGTCTGTCCAAAACATGAGGTGCAAGGTCTTCCTGAGCGTTCGATCCGGCAAGGGAGACACCCCCCGCCAACACCGAGACGCTGCCAATCGCCTGGGCCGCTGACACCGTTCCTGAGAGAGTTCAGCTGATCACCGCACTACAGACGTTGGTAGGTGAAGGTTTCGACCTGCGTGATGCGGTCGTCAGGTCCACTGAGCCCGCTACGGCCACACGTCCAACAGTGGCCAGCCCTTTTCCCAGTATCCCCGAGACAACCTTGTCCCATCGCAGATCAAAGCAGCTTCGGCATTGCCGCCCTAGGTCAGGGACTGACATTCCCGAACTCTGGTTAGAGAGATGATCGATCGGGATGATGCTTGGGGTTTCAATATTCCGATGCTTGAAGGCGCCAATTTCAGCGAATCGCCAGGTTCTCAGCGATTGCTGGTTGAAGCGCTGATAGCGCAGCTGTAATAGCAACTGCTCTCAGGCAGGAGGCTGGCTTCACGTTGGAGTATTCGGCTGACTCAAGCCTCGTTTGAATTGATCCGGGACAAGTCCCCTATCAGGGCCAAAGTCACCACCCGGGCTGACACCGCTTCCAGCCGCCAGACTTCTGCATTGTCTCCCATCCCTCAATCGCGTTGGGCCTGAGCATCCTTCTGATGACGGGCTGCCCCCTGCTGCGTAATGGCCTTGTCTCCACGACGACCCACTGCGCTTGTGCGGTTGGCATGTCATCCGAGGCCCGCAGAGCTAACCCATCTGCGCGTGGAAAAGTCAATGCAGACGACTCTTCGGGACAAGGAGGTCAATCAACGGCCGGTCTTTGATTGGGATCAGTGAAGTCCGGCTCATCAGCTCTGTACAAGGTGAAACTCAGAATGCCTGCTGAGCATTTGGTCAACGCATATAGCCGCCGTAATTACAAAGCTTGTAGGCCGTTGCCAAAGCGTTTTTTGACCAGATTTGCCCGGGATCTAGCCAGTTTTGCCCGGAATCAATTGTCGCAATAGCGGCATTGAGGTTGTCATCACGCCAGCCGCCACCTGCCTTCAGTGCGATTGGGCAGAGTGCCCTGAGAGCTTTCTTTCGAGCCTGTTTATCCGGGTCTGCATGAGCAGGGAGGCTGACGGCAAGAGCCAGCAGGAATAGGGCGATGACCTTCATGCCTGGAGAATGCCTGATCAATTGATTATCTACCACTCTGCTGCCCGAGAAGCGACGGCCCGCTAAGTACTGACCAGCAGGCATCCCTAGCCTTGCATAACGCAACGATGACGAAACCACCTTGCTGATGCTGGGCAAAGTAACTCCTGTAATTAGTTGTTCATGCCTGAAGCCACCAGCCCGCGGTTCGAACTGACATGTCTGCAGGGGTTGGCTGATCTGGAACACATCGAAGGACCATTTCTGAATGCAATGGCCGCAAGCGAACCCGAGTGAGAGGCGGTCATGCAGCGTTTGTTGCTTACGCTCATGTCATCGACCAGCAAACGGCTGATGTTGGCAATGGTGCTGGACCGTCTGGATGAGGATGACCTGGACATCTTCAAACAAACAAATCAGCCCGGACTGCAAATTGCTGCAGAAACCTGAAACAGGTCTGCAAAAGGGTAAGAGCAGAAATCCAGTTCCTGACTAAAATCTCCTTGCAACAACTGGGCTCGGAGCCTCTTTCGTAAAGCGTGGGTCGCCTGTTCAAGTCAGGTCATCGGCTTAAGACTCAAACCCACTTACGGCTGGAGTTTTCCGCTGTAACTGGGTTTTTTCTTTGAGCGCATTTTTGCCTTTGCTCTCACTTTCATGGCTGCCACGGCCCAATCGATCACAAGAATGCGCAGCAGCTGCCCTAAAGCCTCGTCTGTCCAAAACATGAGGTGCAAGGTCTTCCTGAGCGTTCGATCCGGCAAGGGAGACACCCCCCGCCAACACCGAGACGCTGCCAATCGCCTGGGACGCTGACACCGTTCCTGAGAGAGTTCAGCTGATCACCGCACTACAGACGTTGGTAGGTGAAGGTTTCGACCTGCGTGATGCGGTCGTCAGGTCCACTGAGCCCGCTACGGCCACACGTCCAACAGTGGCCAGCCCTTTTCCCAGTATCCCCGAGACAACCTTGTCCCATCGCAGATCAAAGCAGCTTCGGCATTGCCGCCCTAGGTCAGGGACTGACATTCCCGAACTCTGGTTAGAGAGATGATCGATCGGGATGCTGCTTGGGATTTCAATATTCCGATGCTTGAAGGCGCCAATTTCGTCGAGGTTTCTATGCCTCGCGGTCTAATGCAATTCCAAAAGTGGTTTCAACTCACTCACCCGAACACATCCAACCTTTCGCTCTGGGAGGTTGTTGAATGGGGGACGTTGGTGGACCTCAACACCAACCTTCGGGGCGGCGTGGTGCTCGTCAAAGAGGACCCTTTGAATTCCATCATCCTTGATGAGGGAAAGCCTCTAAAGGTAATCCTCGAGGGCCGCCTGATTAAAAACAGAGTCAGCGGAATGCACTCTCCATCGCTGCAATGAATGGGTGCTGTGATGCTGCCGACAGGGCCAGCAAGGCAATAAAAAAACCCCACTCGCAGCGGGGCCATGAAAAAGTTTGCCTAGATATGGATAGCGACTAGCACCGAACCCGGAATAAGCATGGGGATTAGATAACAGTGCAATCAGGATGCCTGAGGGCAGGGCCTTCTACCGCGTTGTGTTGTAAATACAACCTTATATGTATTATTACGCTGATTTCGATCCCAATTCATGCGGGCCGCCTGAGCAAAAAATTCACCCCCTCCAACCGGACAAGCCGCAGGAGATGCCAGCTTCACTCCATCTTCATTGCATGTCTCACCGGGACGCAGGGAATTAAGGGGACCAGACCCTCGGCAAATAACGACATTACGATCGAATGTTCCGGAATAAGCGGCATCAACCGTCCGCCGAATTTGAATTTTATTGGAAAACGATTTACAATTTCCTTTACCTACGTTTTTATAGACCGGGTAAGCGCGAATGATCTGACTGGATGTATATGTACCGGGCGCTCTTACCGACCCGGAAGACCCGCCCACTGAACGATACCTAAAGGAACTGGTCGGAGTTGTAATCCTCCAGGACAGCCGGATATCACATTGACCAAACGGATCCCGTAGGTCATCACGAATCCTTGGCCCTAAATTATCGATTGAGGGTTGAGGCTGAAAACGTTGAGGCAAGCTTTGGGAGCGGACTGAAGATAGAGATCCACCCCAGACTGGCACCATCAGCGAAGCAGCAAGTGCACATTGACTGGCGCGTTTAATGTTGAACATGATAATAGAGAAAGATTGATTGAGGATTGACCAAGTCCCTCAATGTTTCAACCATATGGCCCTACTAACGCCCAGGATGTGAGACCAATCAAACAGATCTGTGAGGTTGATCACAACAGATCTCAAAAAGCAACAGAAGATTATGCCAGCCTCCAAAAGAATCAATGATCACCATGACCAACTCCCATCCAACAAACAATTCCTCAATTTCTCTCATTCAACCAATCAAGTCACCATCCGAACCGACTCGTTCTCAGACACCACACCGCTTCCAATTCGCTCAATCCCGAGCTATAGCCAAGACCTGCAGCTATCAACATCGCTGACCTTAGCTGCCATCAGCAGCTTTTAAAGAAGAGCTGGATTCATCTGATTATCACAGCTGATTAACTAGAGCCAACCGCTCAAAGCATTCTCAGCACGCAATTTAAAAACCTGCCAAGGCCAGAGAAAGCATCCATTAGTGCCAGTCATTGCGACGATTCATGGAGTCACAGGAGGGCTCTAAGAGCAGTTCCTCAACACTCTATACACATGCTTAAACCATGCCACGAATCGTGCATCTTTCCTTCGAGACACCTAATCCATCCACTAGTTCGTTGACGATTTAACGAATCACTCGCCAGGCATGCTAACTCGGAAGTTGTGAAATTGATGATTCTGCTTGTCTTCGAAGCTGACTTTACGGACCTATGTATAGAAATCTGGATTATTCATTGCCAGCCAGAGCAACAGCTTGAAGGCGTCCAGACACGGAATCGGCCTTATGAAGCGGAAGCACCAGTTCGCATGGACGCCCAAGGAACCATGGAGCGAAAAGGGAAACCTACCGATCAACTCATCGACAACAGTATCGATGTGAAGCAGTGCAAAGAATACGTCCAACGGTTGTTGTGACGATGTCTTTAAGCGTCAACTGGCCTTGAACCACTTACCAGCTCGAAAAGTCTCCTTTCACGTGAATTGCCAAACCTGTTGGCTGTGACCAACATCACAAAAGGATGAGAGCTGCGACAACAACTCTGCATGTGATCACGGAGATCCTGGGCTCATCGGTGATCTATCACCGCCTCTCTCTAAGAGAACTCCTAATCCTCACCTTTCGACCAATGCATTTCGCCACCAAATCCCTCGCCCTGAGCTTCGCAGCAGCAGCTGGTTTAAGCGGCATCAATACAATCACCGCTCTCTCCGCCCAGGCAGCCACCCGATGCGACAGCGGAATGCTGCTGGGCCGCTACACCTTGAAATCGGAACTCAACAATAAATACGTGCGGGCCGGCATTGGTTCCGGTGCCTATGTCGGCGCCAAAAGCAACAGAGTGGGCGGCAGCACCAGCTGGGAAACATTCGACATCTATGACCTGGGCAATCGCGATGGTCTCAACGGAGGTACCTATGCCCTGCGAAGTACGCAAGATCCCAATCGTTGGGTGAGTGTGAACTCTCAGAACGCACTGAAACTGATGCGTGGCTGCAACACTGCCAGCAGAAACCGTCTGTTCCGCGCCAACAGAGTCGGCAACATCCTGCAGCTTCAATCACTCTCCAATCAGCAATGGGTGATCCAGCGCTCCAACAACATGCTTTACGCCAATGCAGCGACCATGGGCGGCAACGTACCCAAAGCACTGCAATATCGGCTAACGCGCATCGGGTCCGGGCCAACGAGCCCCAGCCCACAACCGCAGGTCAACCTCAACGGCTGGTTCAGAGGCAATAACAAAGGCGTCTATTCCGTACAACGCAGCGGCAATTCATTCCAAATGAAAGGCTTCCTCAATGGCAAGCCCTTCAATCTGATCACCGGTAACATCCAGGGCAACATCATTAATGCCAGCTGGAAAAACTACTGCAATCGCAGCACAGGCTCCCTCAAACTGCGCATCACAAGCAACGGTCTGGTCAAAGTCGGCGGCAACCCTGGTTTCAACACCTCATGGTCTCCCACACAAAATCCAGGTTCCATCAGCAACACTCCTGATTGCTAGGGAGCCAGCTTTCAGTGAGCTGGCGCGGTAACGGCAGCGGCACAACGGGGCCAGATTTAGCTAACGACAGCCAGCTCACACCTCCCCAAAACCCCGCCCGCTGCGGGGTTTTTTCTTGCCTGTGATCAACATCACAACCACCCATGACACAGCTCATCAACCCATCTCCCACTCTCAGAGATCTTGGGTTTATCGGTGGGACACACAGCACTTCCACTTCTCTCCCCACACCCTCGCCACCATGAACCGCTCACTCTCCATCCTCTCCTCTCTCACCCTCTCCTCCGCTGCGCTTCTGTCTGTTCAGCCGCAAGAGCTCAACGCCATGACCATTGCTTTTGACTGCTTTGAGCGCAGCACTGAAAAACTGGTTGCCCGCAGTGCCGTCGACATGACCAGCATGGCCATCAGCTGCCTGCCAGTTCCAGGCACAACCCTCACCGAGGATTCCGGCATCGATTCAGAGGACGATGACATCATTGTTGATCACACCGGTACAGGTGAAGATTTCGACCAGGATGCTGACTCTGACATCGACATTGCAGACGAAGACATTGGAAACGAAGACGTTGGGAACGAAGACATTGCCTACGAAGATGAAGACGTTTATGAAGATGAAACCAATCCTGAAGCTTCCACAGCCTCACAAATCGGTGAAGCCCTCGGCAAGCACATTGGCGATCTCTTAGTTCAGGGGCTTAACGATCTCTTCCGCTGATCCTCGAATCATTCCCGCCACACCTTCCACGTAGATGCAAAACTTCTGCCCTACTCTCCACATCAAAAAGGCAAGCAGGGCCTCCAAGATGCTGAAATAACAAACCAACAAAGCCTCGTGTCACGGCGAGATCAACCCCTTCCATCGCCATAAGTTCTTTCCGAATCAAACGCAAACTCATTGATGATGCAGACATGCGCATAGTCCATCAAAGCGCTGCGGGTCTAATTCTCCTCGCTAGCAGCACACTCATCTTCACTCCAAAAGCCGATGCCAACGCTTATCGATGCTTTGATCGCCAGTCCGGCGAACAGGTCGCCATCAGCGACATCGACATCACCACCCTCAGCGTGAGCTGTCTTCCCAGCAACGGAACCACGACACCCCTCAGCAACGAGAGCGAATCAGAACCCGAAACGGTGCCACCGAGCACAGGTTCCATAGTTGCCCCCTACGACGGGGAAGATGAATCCGAATCTGGGCAGCCTTTCCAGGCTCCATCGGACACAACACTTGACCCACTGGCTGCCCGAAGGGCAATCAACTTGGCTCGCGGAACAGCCGTTTCACTCAATGGTGGACTGAGTCAATACCGCCCTAGCACTTGCATGTTTGCCAGCGCCATGGGCAACCCCTGCATCACCCGCTCTGATTCACAAGGCATTGAATTCACGATTCCAGGTGGTCCTCCAGGCTGGGAACAAAACGATGCAGAGCCAAGCGTGGTGACTGTGGTGGTGATTGCACCAGACGGCCGCTCCGTCTTGGAATCAAATAACAACTGAACGAGCCTTCCCCCTTCGAGCCTCAAACGAATAACAAGACAATCTCGTCCAACCGCTTTCATCAAGAGTCAACGTCAGCCGTTGAGTTCAAAACACAAAGACGAGACAGTAATCGATGGGGGACAGTCGCCGACGACAGTTGTTTCGATAAACTCGCTATCTCATTATCAGCAGATTGGCATAATTACTCAATGCCAGAGGCATGCTTGCACGGGTGCAAAATGTCCAATCCGCACAAGCACAGCTCAGTATTCCACCCACATCAAATCACTTAAGCCTTGCAATGCGTTGGTCAACGTCACATCCCTTTTTCATTGTTTGTACTAACACTGCTAGCAAGTCCCTAAATAGCACTGCCATCCAAGATCAGCCTTTGAGCTTTCGGCCCAGCATCGAATGAGCCCATGTCAGATCAGTCCTGCTGCCACGAAAAGCCTCCATCGCACCGTGATGAGCCGCAAACAGCTCATTAACAATGACGATGACGCAGCTGGATCACTGATCATGCCGCTTTCAATCAGGATCACCATCTCGGCCAGCCAATTGGGAAGGGAGGGGAGTTCTGCATAACTCAACCGATTGCTTTTTACATGGGCAGCGATTTCACCGGTGATCCAATCGGCGGCCAACTGGGAATCGGTGCCGGCAGCGACAACAGCCTTATGTCCTCAGCCATCAGACGCCCATCGGTGAGAACGTGCGTGTCGTACTGATACATGGCTCCTTTTTGCCACGCAAACAAGACTTGTCTTCTCGCTTTTTTCGGTCTGCTCTTCCTGCAGATCCGACCTGGATGCGTCCGCTCTGTGCAGAGAAGGGGCTTGGCGCAGAGGCACCGATCAGAGAGCTTTCCTGAAAGCCTCAAAGTCGTTGAGCAGTCAGCTTGCCGCCAGGGACCCCAGCCAAGACGAAGTGACCAGAGATTATTTCTTCTGAGAACTATTTAGATGCGTAAAGCGACGCCAAGAATCAGCAGGTTTATGACGCCTATTTCATGAAGCTGTGCAACATGGGGCATGCGCACGCTCAAACGGCAACCTTTCGAAATGCTCTGCCTTCAGGTTTCCCTTAGATTTGGATCAACGTTTTTTCCGGGCTTTGCCCGCCGATCCATGGCCAAGAGTCCAAAAGAATTGGTGTTTCTTGGTGGCACTTTCCTGTTCGGACTTGGAGCACTGGAAGTGTGCCTTCGCTTCGGAGGGTTCTAAGCGATGGCAATCAAGAGGCTCACTCAGAGGGTCCACAGCCCCTGAAAGTTCGGCAAGTTTCTCAAAAAAAAGCCCCGCATTCGCGGGACCATCGTTAACAGGAGTAATCACTCAGCTCAGATTGCGCAATCCACAAGCTTGGTGGGCGACAGGTGTGCCGACGTGACATCACATCCATCAGACGAGGCAGCAAATGAGTGCTGAGCGTCATGGAGACGACGAGCTTTGAGCTCTTTTTCTTTGATCATTGCGAGGGTGTTCATGAGAACTTCCTACAGCGCCTCAAACCCCGTTGCCTGTTTGAGATCGGACTGCGCCCCTCTTGGGGCCAACGTGTTTCAACCCTAATCGATCCAATCGGTCCTGGTGAGGTGAATACCGAACAACTTGTGCCGGGAAGACCGTAACCCTGCCTGCTGCGCATGAATCCGCAAGCCTCGGCGAAGCGTGACCGCACAAGCGCCAGCATCGCCTGACAACTGCTACGAGGCAGCGGATTTCAGTGCCATCAAGGCAACCCATCCGAATCGGTGGGTCGCATGGGTTGCAGATGATGTCCTTCTCAGACGCTTTCCCGTTATGGTCACCATTTAAAGAAGGGATCGTATGGGCGATTACACCGTTGCGATTTGGGCCACCATTGGACTTGTGGTGGTGTTCACTGTGCCAGTCGTCTGGCAATTCATGCAACCCAACGATGACGATTTCGGAGATCTCACAAAGCGCCCCAAATAAATTCTGTCCACAACTTCGCAGAACAGCCAAGCTCAACACAGACAACATCAAAACTGATCGAGACCTGTGGAGATCGGCATGATTCCGTTTGGGATTCAAGCAAAACCCAACTGTTCAGGGAAGGAATCCTCAGACGTGAACGCACATTGATCCACATGCCAGTCTGAAAGAAAAGATCTCAGCAAAATCAACTTTCAATTGAAATTTATATTCAGCCAATGAAGATTCAACGAATCATTCATTAGCTTGCTTCAAAATCCTTGCATTCAACAAAAGCTCTATTCCAGAACGGGACGAACCGAAGATCGAAGCAGAGATTCTAAACAACACCAATACAAATACGGCAACAACTACAAACAAGCATTAAGTGATATGGTCAAACATATGGAAGCTCAGCTTGCCAATTGCAAGCTCTAATCAACCCAGCAATTAAGACTTCTTGTTTTTGGAGTGGCTGTGCTTGGAAGACAGGTGTAGCAAACTCGAGGCTTTTTCCTGCTCCTCCACTTTCGCCAGGCGAGTCACAAGATCCCAGGTGTCTTGAGCTGACATTTCGCCATCCTCTTCCCACTCCAAAGAAGACAAGTCAGAGGGAGGCATCGCGCGGAAGTCGGCTCCACAACTTAATGGAAGGACTGCTGATTTCCGTCATTGCAACAGCAATCAAACCTTTAATGATTTGGAAATTGGTCGTGGCGCATACGAATGTCCATGGTCCTGGGTGACCTCACTGTCCCCACCGCCGTAAGTCTAGAGCTGGCGAACGAGCGCCACCTGTCTACGCTCCAGACCAAAAACTCAAAGAACGATCAACAGCACCAAAGTCATTCCATTCGTTGATGCATTGCTTCAGGTTTTGATGCATCGAGCGCAGTCAATGAACAGTTGGAGGGCTCAGAACAGTTGGTCAATTCTTGGATCGGCAGTCTTTGCGTCACCAGACCCTCAACAAGTTGAGCACTAACAATCAGACTGCACGCACCATTGACGAGTTCATGGAACAGGGCAGCTTGTCCAGCCGCAAAATCAGGCAACTGCATCGCAGTCACATGCGCGATGCCACCTTGGATGAGGTGTTCATCGTGCTCAGCGTTGGAGCAAGCCTGATCTCCACCCTGGGGCTGCTCGCCAACAGCACTGCAGTCGTGATCGGCGCCATGGTGGTGGCTCCTTGGATCATGCCTCTACGAGCCGCAGCGTTCGCCATCCTGCTGGGCGAAGTACGACTGCTGGGACGATCACTGAGAACCCTGCTGGCAGGCGTCTTGAGCACCACGCTGCTCTCCTTTCTGCTGGGTTCTGTGGCTGGCTTGCCACGGTTCGGTACAGAGGTTCTGACCAGAACAGAGCCCAACCTGCTCGATCTGGGGATCGCACTCGTGGCAGGAGGTTTGGCGACCTACGCCAAGTTGCGGAGCGATGCCGTGAGTTCGCTGGCGGGAACGGCAATCGCCGTGGCCCTGGTACCTCCTGTCTGCGTGATGGGACTGTTGCTGTCACACCAGAACTGGAGTCAGGCCTCCGGAGCTGGATTACTTTTCGCCACCAACCTGCTGGGCATTCTCACAGGCGGCTTGGTACTGATGGCCTGGCAAGACTCCGAATTCCGCCAAAAGCTGCTCCGAAGTCAACTCAGCGTGGCCAGCTTCACACTGACAGGCCTGTTGCTGATTCCACTGGGAGGCAGCTTCATCGGATTACTGAATCAAGCCAATCGCGAAAACCGGCGATCCATGGTGGAACAAACAGTTCGTAAATTTCTTGTTAATAAAACTCTGACCTTCAGCGATCCGGAATTAGTGGATGTGGAAAAGGTTGATATTGGCTGGAGACCAACCAAACATGGCAAGAACAAAGAAGAGGGAATTATTCGGGTCATTGTTCGTGTAACAGATCCCGACCTTCCCAGCTACAAGCAGGTGACCTTGGTACAGGAGAAGATCAATAAACTTCTTCAGAGCAATTACCAGCTTGTTGTTCAGCGCACAGCTGTAGACGTGGTTGGTCCGAAAAAAGTGATCCCTTCAGAGCAGGAATCCAAGGAGACTGAGATTGAACAACCTTCTCAAAACAACAAGGCAGATACTGGCGAGCCCCAGAACAAACCTCTGCCGCAGGAATCCGGCGATGCTTTGGATGAACGATGACAGTTTTGTTGATTCGTGATGATCTTGTTCGGTTCTTGGATGGAATTCAGAACTCAATGGTCAGGAAATCATCCTGGAGCTGATGCCATCCATGCATGGATTCCGGCCATAAACTCGGCTGATGAGGCAGACCGGACGTCGCGCATTTCTACGGCTGATCGCTGGCGCAGCGGTTTCAGGCAGCGTTCTTGATGACCTGCTCCGAAAGACCGGATCTCACCCGCATGGCCAAGCCTCTGCTCAGAACGTTGACAGCTTGAAACTGGGCTTGATCAGCGACCTGAACGGCTCCTACGGAAGTACGACCTACGGCAGCTCCGTTCAGCGCGGAGTGAAGTTGCTGATGCAGCAACAACCCAACCTGGTGCTCTGCGCAGGAGACATGGTGGCTGGCCAGAAAAGGTCGTTGACGAACTCTCAGCTGAAGGCGATGTGGGCTGGTTTTGAACAATCGGTTCAAGCACCGCTTCAAAAGGCAGGAATTCCCATACTCCCGGCCATCGGCAATCACGACGGATCGAGTCAACAGCATCAAGGACGCTGGATCTACGGGCGTGAGCGCCAGCAGGCTGATCTGTTCTGGGGAAAGCATCGCGTGAATCTGCAATCCAGGTTCATTGAGAACGAACGATTTCCCTTTCAGTACGTCTGGAGACGTCCCGGACTGTTTGTCGTCGTCATCGACGCCTCTTCCGCCAACGTGGATTCCTCACAACGCCAATGGATCGAGTCAGCACTGACCTCACCCTATCGCCAGCCTGATGACCTGTGCTTGGTCATGGGCCACCTCCCGCTAACAGCCTTCAGCGAAGGACGGGCTCGCGCTGGGGAATGTATCGCCAATCCACAGGAGCTGGCCGTTCTGCTGCGAAGCGGCGGTGTTGATCTGGTGATCTCAGGTCATCATCACGCCTGGTACCCATCTGAATCAATGGGTCTTCGGCTGTTGAGTCTTGGAGCGATGGGAAGCGGCCCCCGCCGGATCATTGGCAGCGGTGTGAATGCACCACCATCTCTGACGCTTCTTGAGTGGTCTCGAGCCTCTGAGTTGATCAGTGAAACAACCATTGATCTCACCACCATGCAGCCCATGTCCAGCGATCGCCTTCCAGCCCAGGTGAATGTTGCTGGTTTTGCAGAAGCTCGCCGTAGAAGCCTGCAATGGCAGCGGGGGTGACTGATTGCCGGTCACTGATCTCACAGCTCACTGATCCGACAGTCAGCCAACAAAAAGCCCCCTCGTGAGAGGGGGCTTTCCGATTCAGCTAAAGCTGAATCTCTTGGAGACTTCAGCCTCAGCCGATGGCGGGAGCTTGCAGAGCCACAGGAGTGGACTCAGCAGCAGCCAGGTCGAGGGGGAAGTTGTGAGCGTTGCGCTCGTGCATCACTTCCATGCCGAGGTTGGCGCGGTTCAGCACATCAGCCCAGGTGTTCAGGACACGGCCCTGACCATCAAGGATGGACTGGTTGAAGTTGAAACCGTTCAGGTTGAAGGCCATGGTTGACACGCCCAGGGCGGTGAACCAGATGCCGACAACGGGCCAGGCAGCCAGGAAGAAGTGCAGGCTACGGCTGTTGTTGAACGATGCGTATTGGAAGATCAGGCGACCGAAGTAACCGTGGGCAGCCACGATGTTGTAGGTCTCTTCCTCTTGGCCGAACTTGTAGCCGTAGTTCAGTGAATCGTTCTCAGTGGTTTCGCGAACCAAGGAGGAGGTCACCAGTGAACCGTGCATGGCGGAGAACAGTGAACCACCGAAGACGCCAGCCACACCAAGCATGTGGAAGGGGTGCATCAGGATGTTGTGCTCGGCCTGGAACACCAACATGAAGTTGAAGGTGCCGGAGATGCCCAGGGGCATGCCGTCAGAGAAGGAACCCTGACCGAAGGGGTACACCAGGAACACGGCGGAGGCAGCAGCCACAGGTGCGCTGTAAGCAACGCAGATCCAGGGGCGCATGCCAAGGCGGTAGGAGAGTTCCCACTCGCGACCCATGTAGCAGAAGATGCCGATCAGGAAGTGGAAGACAACCAGCTGGTAAGGACCGCCGTTGTACAGCCACTCGTCGAGAGAAGCAGCTTCCCAGATGGGATAGAAGTGAAGGCCGATGGCGTTCGAGGAGGGCACAACAGCACCGGAGATGATGTTGTTGCCGTAGATCAGGGAGCCGGCGACGGGCTCACGGATGCCGTCGATGTCGACGGGGGGTGCTGCGATGAACGCAACGATGAAGCAGGTGGTGGCAGCCAGCAGGGTGGGGATCATCAGCACACCGAACCAGCCCACATAGAGGCGGTTGTTGGTGGAGGTGACCCACTCGCAGAACTGCTGCCAGCCATTAGCGCCGGAGCGCTGCTGAATGGTGGTGGTCATGAGAACGGAAAAGAAGGTCTCCGAAGAGACGGTTACGGAAGGGCAGGAAGCCCTGCCAGTTGTGATTGTAAAGCAACATTGCGCAAGATGTCGGCTGCTTTATGAAGCTGTCGTGAAGAACCATTGAGACCTCGCTCAGGCGCGGCCCAGGCCGAAGAGAGACCCCTAAAGGATCGCTTAAGATTCTCAGGTTGTGTCCCAGGAGACGCTCGTGGTCCTGATTCGTTGGTTGATCGCAGGACAGCGTCTGGAGGCAACCGTGCCCACCAAGGATGCGCGCCACAGGCGACATGAACTGGAGGCGCAGGGTGCGGTTGTTTATTGGAGTGAACGTCTGGTCGAAACTGGCTGAACACCCACACTGGAACCATCAACAACCGCTGCGGTCATGCACCCGTCTTCAGCCCCCGCCGTTCGATCGCTGGCCATCGCTTTGACCGCCGTGATGACAGCTGTGCTCGTTAGTGCCTGTCAGAAGAAGTCCGACACTCAGCCTTCAACAGACATCAGTCGCGACGCACAGATCAGTGAGCTGAAAAGCCGCCTTGACCAGCTTGAACAACGGGTGAACAAGGGAATGCCTGGCAGTGACGACAGTGGAGAGCGAGTCCCGCCAGGACCGGTCAAATCCATCACATTCCGCAGCGGCACCGCCGACGACCGGCTGAGGATCTACTGGGAAAACGGCAAGGTGAGCAGTCTTCCCTGCACGCTGGAACAGGGCACCTGGGCCTGTGGATGAGCCTGTTCAGCAGGAGTGGATCAACAGTCACAACAAGACATGCGTTTGCAGTTTCGAGAAACACCATTCACTGAGCATGGGCATCAGGCTGTTGGCCCATCAAAGAAACCCATGAACCGAATGCTGAAAGCGGCCGTCGGGCTTGCCCTCACCCTGGGAGGCATCGGTGCAATCGAAGCAGCACCCTCCCTGCCACTCGCACAGCCCAAGGCAGCAAACCTGGCAAGGATGAAAGCGGAATCCTTGAACGGCGGCCTTGGCTCTTACCGGGCCGCAGCCTGCATGTATGAAACAGGGGCAAGTTCATGCCTGATCTCCAAATCGGACCAGGGTTTTCTGTTCCGTTTCCGCGGCGGTCCACCAGGCTGGGAGAAGCAATCGCCCCCAAGTCCCACTCTTGAAACAAGAGTTCTCGTCTCACTCAATGGAGAGAGAATCCTGGCTGTTCCTTACAACGGTCCGATCCCATGAACCCACTGGTCAACAGACCACAACGGATTAGTTGACAGACGCTGGTGCTCTGTCTCCGATAGAAGAGTCTTCCCAAAGGTCATGAACCTCTCCTCTTTAACCGCCCTGGCTGTGATCGCTGGAACGGGCGCTTTTGCTGGCGCCCCAGTGGTGGCTCAGGCACCCGTTCCAGCCTCCCAGGTGCGTGCACTGAACCTGGCCCGCAACACAGCTGTGACCGAAAACGGTGGGCTCAGCGTCTATCGCCCCCAACCTTGCATGTTCCAGACCAGCTCGGGCGGCGGAGACTGTCTTGTGGATGATTCACCAAGCGGATACACCTTCAGATTCCTGGGTGGCGACCCTGGATGGCCTGAAGACGGCAGTGATGCCACCACGGAAACCGAAATTCAGATCGCTCCCGACGGTCGCAGTGTCCTCAGCATCATCTACAACGGCTCTCCACGCTGATTCCCGTTCAGCATCACGGCAAGGGCCTCTGTCCAGCTTTGGGACAGGGGCCACTGTTCACGGCTCGTGAGGCTGAGTGCAATGGCCTTTTCCGCGTAAGCCGCTTCGTTGATAAACACAGGGACGGCTCCGTCCAGCCCCTCGTAAGCGATGGTTGTTCCCTGAGCCGAAACAAACAGCGGATCACCGCAGCGCAGGGGAATCCAATCGCGGTCCTGAAGCTGCGGATGTATCAAGGCTGCAACCTCACCGGAGGCCTGTCGAGGCAGATCAAGGCTTTTGAGGTGACGGTGAAGCAAAAGCTGGCGTGGATAGCTGGCTTTGCCAGAAACGACATCAGCAATGGCCTGAAACACCGCCTGAAGCGCCAGCCGCGTCTGCTGGACAATGTCATGCCGGCGAACGCCCTGAGGCACGGGCCCCACCTCAATCACAAGCCCACAGGGCCAGCGCTCCACCATGAAACCCTGCTGAGCGGCATCGGCTTCATGCAGATAAACCTGCAACCCCAGCGATGACTGGACCAGCGCGGCCAGGGCCAGATCAGCTGGCCTGCGGCCATACACCACCAGGCAGTTGCCCATCGCCGCTGTGGTGCTGTGCAGGTCAACCACCAGATCACAGGGTCTTTGTCCTTCAGGCCCGAACTTGCGCAACAGCTCCAGAGCCCTGAGCATTTCATGATCACTGCATTCGGGGTGGGTCTCGCTCCGCTGCAGGAGATCGGGACGGAAAGAACGATTGAGATCGCGATCGAGATAACGCCGACCCTGAGCACGAGCGTCGGGATTTCCGATCACCGTTTGGACGCAACATCCACACGAATCGATCAGCTCATTTTGAGAACTCCATTGCTCCAGAAGCCAGGGGGCATTGACTTCATTGCCATGGGTACCTGCCACCACCAGCACTCGGGGGCTTGTCATCAGGTCACTGCACTCATCCACAGCCTGAAGGACAATGCCTTGAAACGGAACCGTGATGTCGATTCCTCCGCTGATCGTTCGCAGTGTGCGAAAGGGCTGGCAGTGGCAGTGGCAACGCCTGATGACAGGGTTGGGGCCAGCGGATGGCCAAGGCAACTACAAGAGACCGGACAGCGCACCGATGTCAACATCGGTTCCCGAGACTGAGGATCTGCAGGGGCGTGAGCCCGCTCGTCGACCGCGGCTGCTGATCGGCCGCAGCTGTCCATGGGCACACCGCACCTGGCTGATGGTGAAACTGCGTGGTCTTGAGAGCACGCTCGAGGTAATGACAGCAAAGGCTGACCACGAGGAAGGACTATGGCGGCTGGATCCCAGCTGGCTGGAATGCTCCAGCCTGCTGGAGCTGTATCGCTGCTGCGGGGCTGAACCCAGTTTGCGGGCGACAGTGCCGGTGCTTGTGGACCCTGGTCGCGACGAACAGCACGAACCACATCTTCTCGGCAACGACAGCACACCACTGACATTGGCGTTGAATCGGTGGCCTGCCGGAGCTGAAGCACCCGATCTGGCTCCTGCCAGCCTGCAGGAACGGATTGAAAGCTGGCAGCAGCTTTTACAGCCAGCTGTGAACGACGGGGTTTACCGCTGCGGCTTTGCGCGGAACCAATCGGCTTACAACAGGTCAAGTGCCGCCATGGCCGATGCTCTCCAAGAGCTGGAACGAAGCCTCAGGCAGGAAGGTCCGTGGCTCTGCGGAGCCACCCTCACCCTTGCCGATGTGCGCCTTTTCCCGACCCTGATCCGCTGGGAAACGGTTTATTCCCCCCTGTTCGGATGCAGCGCCAGCCCGCTGTGGATGCTGCCGGAACTGTGGAAATGGCGGCAACGGTTCCTGGCGTTACCAGGAGTGGAGGCCACCTGCGATGCCGCTGCCTGGCGCCATGACTACTTCGGCGCTCTGTTTCCCCTGAATCCAGGCGGAATCGTTCCAGATGGCCCAAAGCTGAGCACACTGGTGAACAGCACCATTCCCTTGCCATGACTACCGCCGATCCCCAGTTCGACGGAATGTATGGATCTTTCACCATCACCTCGACAGACAGGCTGGAAGTGCAGCGCTACAGGATCTGCCTGCTGATCAGCGGAGCATCGCTGAGCGCAGGCCTGCTGCAGTGGTGGCTGGCTGGCGGTGAGTGGGCATGGCTGTGGCTTCTGCCCCTTTGCGGCAGCCTTGGACTGGCACTCCATTGGATTCATATCTACCTGCGTCCGCTGCATCGGGCACTGCAGCTGTTCTGGCTGTTCGGCTGTCTTGGATGGCTGGTGCTGATGCTTCAGGGATCAGTCAATGCAACTCTCGACACACTGGCGAGTCAGCCGCTGTGGATTCTTGCCGTTGGGCCGATGTTTGCAGCTCTCACCGGCATCGGCTTCAAGGAGTTCTTCTGCTTCCGGCGACCGGAGGCCATCGGCCTCACCCTGCTGCTTCCCGTTGCACTCCTTGGACGGTTACTGGGGCTGATTGGTAACGGCCCCTGCTGGTTTCTGGTGCTGTTCGCGGGATTGCTGCTGGTGGTGCTTGCCGTTCGGAAATTCGGCATGGAGGCAGCAGCCGATGTGGGAGACAAGAGCGTGTTTGCTTATTTGGACGCGCAGCGCGAGGTCGCAGGCCCGTGAGTCTGATCAGCCTGGTTGAGGCCTCCAAGGATTTCGGAATCCGAACCCTGTTCGAGAACCTCACGCTGCACATTCGTGAAGGTGACAGGGTTGGACTGATCGGACCGAATGGAGCGGGCAAATCAACCCTGCTGCGTGTGCTGTCAGGGAAGGAACCGCTTGGGGGGGGAGAGCGGCGCTGCTCCTCCCGTTTGCGAATTGAGCTGGTCGGTCAGGACAGCACGGTGGAGCCAGGACTCACCGTGCTCGAACAGGTGCTGGCCGGCTGTGGGGAAAAGCGCGAGCTGCTGCTGCGTTTCAGCGCGGTGTCTGAAGCGGTCGCCCAGTCTCCAGACGACACAACGCTGATGCGGGAACTCGGGGCTCTCAGTGAGCGCATGGATGAAGAGGGCGCCTGGGGGCTCGAGCAACAGTGCCAGGAAGTGCTTCAGCGCTTGGGAATCAGCGACCTTCACCGCCCCGTGGAGGATTTGTCTGGGGGTTATCGCAAACGGGTGGGGCTTGCTTCAGCGCTGGTTGCCAGCCCTGATGTGCTGCTGCTCGATGAGCCGACGAACCACTTGGATGCAGCGGCTGTGGAATGGCTGCAGAGCTGGTTGGATCGCTACCCGGGAGCTGTGGTTTTGGTCACCCACGACCGCTATGTGCTCGACCGTGTGACTCGCCGAATTGTGGAGGTGGAGCGAGGACAAGCCTCCAGCATTGACGGGAATTACAGCGCCTATCTGCAACGAAAAGCGGACCAGGAAGTCTCAGAAGCCGCGGAAGCAGCCCGATTTAAAAGCGTGATGCGACGGGAACTGGCTTGGTTGCGCCAGGGCCCTAAGGCAAGGAGCACCAAGCAGAAAGCACGCATCCAGCGCATCGAGGCGATGCGGGCTGCGCCCTTGAAAACCAATCGCAGCCAGCTGGAGATGAGCAGTGTTAGCCGTCGGATCGGCAAGCTCGCCATTGAAGCGGAGGATCTCATGGTCACCGCGGATGGCCAGGCCGACGGGCCCGTGCTGCTGAAGGATTTCAGCTACAGCTTCAGTCCGGAAGACCGGGTTGGCATCATCGGTCCCAACGGCAGCGGCAAATCCACCCTGCTTGACCTGATCGCCGGCCGGCGGCAGGCCACCGCTGGCAGCCTGCGTCTTGGGGAAACGGTGCATCTCGGTTATCTCGATCAGCACACCGATGCACTCAGCGAAGGACGTGGTCTGGAACGCAAGGTGATCGAATTCGTCGAGGAGGCCGCATCTCGGATTGACCTGGGAGGGGAACAGCTGAGTGCCTCCCAGCTGCTGGAGCGCTTTCTGTTTCCGCCCGCTCAACAGCACAGCCCGCTCAGCAAGTTGTCAGGAGGAGAGCGACGCCGGCTGAGTCTGTGTCGGATGCTGATCCAGGCTCCCAACGTCTTGCTGCTGGATGAACCCACCAATGATCTCGATGTTCAAACGCTGAGTGTGCTGGAAGACCTGCTCGAAGACTTCCGAGGCTGCGTGGTTGTGGTTTCTCACGACCGCTACTTCCTGGATCGAACGGTGGATCGTCTGTTCTGCTTCGAGGAAGGACGTCTCCAGCGCTTTGAAGGCAACTACAGCTCTTTTCTCGACCATCGCCGGGACAAGGAAAGGACTGCTGCGGCAGAGAGCAATCGCAACCGCTCCAACAGTGTTCAAACCAGCCAGGATCAGTCCCCGCACAACCAGAACCAGGGCCGACGTCGGCGCAGTTTCAAGGAATCGCGTGAACTGGAAGCAATTGAACGTGAACTGCCTCAGATGGAGCAACGCAAAGCAGACCTGGAGCAGGCCATCTCCAACGGCCAGGGAGACCTCACAGACCTCAGCCAGGATCTGGCCAGCCTGCTGGAAGCGCTCGAAACCAGTGAGGAACGCTGGCTGGAACTCAGTGAACTGGTTCCCTGAGAGAACGCCGGCGGCGACGTGGATGCGCCAGATCCTCGCCAGTGTCACCAACAAGACCCGTGTTGGCATTCACCAGGGGAACAGGACAGCTCAGTGAGGTGGAGGGGCGACCACTCCAGGGAGCTGGTCTCACGACTCGACCAGCAGCTTCGGCAAGCTTCATGACAGTGGGTCTGTAATCGTCCGCTGAGCGATGCAGGGCCATCTGATCACCCATCCGACGCAGATAAAGATCATGAGACCAGAAAACCTGGTTGTGCTCGAAGGCCTCGCAGGCGGCCTGTAGTGAGCCAAAGCGCTGACTCACCAGCCCTGAAGGCGCACATTGCTTCCAGTCAAGAACCTCCTGAAAACTCAGACCGCAGCGCCACTGTCGCTGTTCTGAGAGGTAGCAGAAATTCTCCGGACCATTGATCCAGAACATGCGTCCCTCTTCATCCATGAAGTGGCGCCCCTGTCGTTGCCTGATTCGCACCATGACCACGAACCCTGTCTTCTTTGCTGGTAGCCGAGGTCACTCGACCAGGTCATGAGTGTTGATACGGAAACGAGGTCGCATCTCTGGCGACTGGCAGCACAGCGCAACAGCCGTATGGTGTGTGCGTCGACATTGGTTGGGACACGCCAACGATTCCATGAAATCCATCGACGAACACATCAAGAAGGATCAGAGCGAACTCGAAGCTGCCAAAGCCGAAGGCAACGATGCCAAGGTTCGCCACTTCAGCGAGGAGCTTGAGTCCCTGCAGGAGTACAAGAAGGAGCATCCAGGCGACAGCCACGATCCAACTCCCATTGAGCTCTATTGCGAAAACAACCCTGAAGCCGATGAATGCCGGGTTTATGACGACTGAGACATTTTCAACAACATGAGCGCAATAAAAAGCGGGGAAGCATCCCCGCTTTTTATTGCGACACCACGATCAAGTGCTCTGCACGATGAGCCGTGCTGTCTCACTCACTGGTCTTCGTTGAAATCAGCAGGGCTGCCTGTAAGGCTGCAGACCACAGCCTCTTCTGGCTTCATCGCATGCACACCGGCAATCGGACGTCCGCGGCGGCGCAGGGCCTCGATTTGCTCGGGCGTTTGACAGCGGGCGATCAACTGGCCCTGGGAGTCGAAACAAGTGAAGAAGGTCATCGGACGTTCTCTCATTGCTCCTGTTATCGCCATGCCAAGCGCAACGCACAAGTCCTGATGCGATCGCCAACATGGTTCGCGATAAATGGCTGAACCCCAAGGCTCAGACGCCAAGCTCCATCCAGACCTGATTCAACAGCTCTTTGAGTCCTTGGCCCATCACCGCTGAAATCAACAGTGGAGTCCGACCACTCACTCGATCCAGATCGGCCACCAATGCCTCACGCCGCGACTCATCCAGAAGCTCAAGCTTGTTGACGACAAGCAAGCGCTGGCGATCGACCAGGCCATGGCCATAAGCCTCGAGCTCTTTCTCCACCACTTGCAGATCACCCAGAGGATCATCCGCGCCTCCATCCACCACGTGAATCAGCAGACGGGTGCGCTCGATATGGCGAAGAAAATCGTGCCCGAGTCCGGCACCCTGGGCAGCACCGGCAATCAGGCCAGGGATATCGGCAAAGACCGTGCCATCCCCGCTCGGACGGCGCACCACACCGAGGTTCGGCACCAGCGTGGTGAAGGGATAGTCGGCGATCTTGGGACGGGCTGCGGACAAGACGCTGATGAGGGTGCTTTTGCCTGCGTTGGGCAGACCGATGATTCCGACCTCTGCCAGCAGCTTCAATTCGAGCTGGAGAGGCCACTCCTCTCCGTCACGTCCCTCGGTGCACTTTTCAGGCGCACGGTTGCGGTTGCTCAGATAGTGGGCGTTTCCCAGGCCGCCGCGGCCTCCGAACGCCACCGTGAGCTGTTCCCCTGGCGCGGTCAAATCGCCCATGAGGATTCCCGTGGTGAGATGTCGCACCTCCGTGCCGCAGGGAACGTGAATGACCAGAGGCTGGCCTGACGCACCGGTACAGCGATTGGGACCGCCACGGCGACCGTCAGTTCCAGCAAACAATCGCTTGTACTTGAAATCCAGCAACGTCTGGAGATTCGAGTCAGCCTCCAGGATCACGTGGGATCCATGCCCCCCATCACCTCCTGAGGGACCACCGGCTGGGACATACTTTTCACGACGGAAGGCCACGATGCCATCACCGCCACGGCCGCCACGGACAGTAATGCGCGCCTGGTCGATGAACTGCACGAAAAGCTTCGATCGGGACCAGTCACCAACCCTAGGATCGCGGAGCACGGGAGATTGAGCTTGGCCGGCGTTCGCTTTGAGGCGCTCAGCAAGAACTATCCAGGTCGTGGTGGTGAGAACCCCGTTGAGGTGATTCGTGACCTCTCACTATCGATTGAAGATGGTGAGTTTCTGGTGCTGGTCGGTCCTTCCGGCTGCGGCAAGAGCACATTGCTCAGGTTGATGGCAGGCCTTGAGACACCCAGCGCTGGTGAAATCCTGGTGGGGAAGCAGGCCGTAACCAAGCTGAGACCAGCCAAGCGCAATGTGGCGATGGTGTTCCAGAGCTATGCGCTCTACCCGCATCTCAGCGTTCGCGACAACCTGGCGTTCGGACTGCGTCGCAGCCACCGGCGAAGTGCCATGCAGCAGCTCCATGACCAGTTGCATCGAAACACGCGCGAGCTGCCTCGCCTGCTTCAGGTTCGATCTGAAAGGGAATCCAAGGTTGAACATCGGGTGATGGAGGTGGCCCACGCCCTGGAGTTGGATCAGCTGCTGGATCGACGCCCCAAAGAGCTTTCCGGAGGTCAGAAACAACGCGTGGCCCTTGGGCGGGCCATGGCGCGTCAGCCGGATGTCTTTCTCATGGATGAACCGCTGAGCAATCTCGATGCAAAGCTGCGCGGCAGCACCCGCACTCGCATCGTGGACCTCCAGCGAAAGCTGGGTACCACCACCCTGTACGTGACCCACGATCAGGTGGAGGCCATGACCATGGGTCACCGAATCGCCGTACTCAATCAGGGGCGATTGCAGCAGCTGGGCACACCAATGGAGCTCTACCGCTGGCCATCAAACCTGTTTGTGGCGCAGTTCATCGGCAGCCCACCCATGAATGTTCTTCCAGTCCAGGTGGGGCGCAGCCAGACACTCCACCTGGGTGAACGACGTATGAGCGTGGAGGGCCCACTCACCGCTGCACTCGAAGGCCTCGAGGGGAGAGGGCTCAATGGCGGCATCCGTCCGGAAGATCTACGGGTGGCACCTGCCACCAACCGAAACCTTCAGGCAGACATCAGTCACAGCGAAGTGCTGGGCAATGAGCAGCTGATCACCTGCAGGCTGCTCGATGGGGAGCATTTGGTTCAGGTCAGAGCCGATCCGGGCCTCAGAGCGATACCAGGCAGTCGCATTCATCTGGATGCTGATCCGCGTGGATGGCGCCTATTTGACGACCAGGGGAACGCGATTCCCGTGCCGATACCCCCATCAGAGCGAGACGAGACACCAGTGCTTCCCGATCTGAACTGAAAGAAAACCCGCTTCAGCGCACCCAGATGACACTGCATCCGGCGCCGCCATCACCCTGCTCCGCATCCACCACACGCTCGACATAAGCCAGTGAAGCCAACCAGTCGCGCAAGCCACGTTTCAGGCGACCGGAGCCGATGCCATGGATCACCCAAACAGGGCCATTGGCTCCACGCAAAACGTCGTCAACAGCAGCCTCAGCCTCGTGCACGCGCATGCCACGCACATCGATCGTGTTGCGGGAGGTCCGCACCTCAGCAGAGCCGCTGCCTCGGCGCGCCTTGATCTGAACCACCGGTGCCGGGGGCTCAGGTTTGCGTCCATCAAGACTCTCCACTGCCGAGAGCTCAACGGTGCTGCGCATCACGCCACAGCGCACCTTTAGCTGCAAGCCATCGTCGGAAACAGCAAGCACTTCGGCAGCTTTGCCGAGTGCCAGCACACGGATGCGATCACCCACCTCAGGGCGCCAACCCAGATGCTGTCGTCGCTCTTGCTCAAGTCGATAACGATCTTCCAGCTTGCGCAGGCGCTGACCGGCCTTCCGTGCCGTTTCACCATCGGCCTGATCATCACGGAGACGGCGGATCAGCTGACGCACTTCCTTCTGTCCGGAGCGAATGGAGGTCTCGAGGCGCTGCCTGCCCCGTTCCTGCCGTTCAGCGGAGTGTTGCTTCTGTGTCTCCCACCGCGCCAGCAGCTCTTCATGCAGCAATTCAGTGCGCGCCAAAAGGGCAGCCGCATCCTCGGCAGCCGCCTGCTGACGCTGACGCTGTTCCTCGAGACCACGGATCACGCTGTTGGCCTCACCGTCTCCTCGCGGGGAAAGAAGACTGCGCGCCTGGGTGATCACTCCTTCATCGAGGCCGAGCCGAGTCGCGATGGCAAGAGCATTGCTGCGACCCGGAATTCCCCAGAGCAGGTGATACGTCGGCGAGAGAGTTTCACTGTCGAAAGCGACCGATGCATTTTCGAAACGGGAATCGCTGTACTTGAGAGCCTTGAGCTCACCGAAGTGGGTTGTCGCCACGGTGAGCCGGGCCCGATCGGCCAGCGCCCGCAGCAGAGCCGTGGCCAGAGCACTGCCCTCGCTTGGATCAGTCCCTGCTCCAACTTCATCAAGCAGCACCAGAGCAGGAGCTGGGCCCGAATCGATGGCCGCCAGGATGCGCCCGATGCGCCTCACATGGCCACTGAAGGTGGACAAGCTCTGCTGCAGTGATTGTTCATCACCAATGTCAGCAAGTACCTGGGCGCACCACGGCAGGATTGGACTGCCACTGCAGGGGAGCCAGAGGCCTGCACGCGCCATCAGTGCAGCGAGTCCAAGACTCTTGAGCGTGACGGTCTTGCCTCCGGTGTTCGGACCCGTAATCGCAACCACCCTCAGAGAAGGTGAGACCTCAATGCTGACAGGGACCACTGCTGGACCCTGTTCCTTGCGCTCCTGCCACACCAGCAGAGGATGGCGGAGATTCTGAAGCGTGAACGGAGCATCGCTGGCGGCCTCGAGCCGCGGGGGGACAGCACCGAGCCATTGCCCGTAACGACCTCGGGCCAGCGCCAAATCCAGATGCAACAGCACCGCCATCAGTGCGAGCAAACCATCGACCTGCTCCGCCACAGCAGTACTGAGTTCGGCGAGAACGCGCTGCTCCTCCTCACGGATCCTGCCGTCGAGATCCGCCAATCGATTGCCCAGATCGACCACCGACTTGGGCTCCACAAACACTGTGCTGCCCGAGGCGGAACTGTCATGAACCATTCCCGGACATTGGCCGCCGGCCCCCGCCTTCACCGCCAGCACAGGTCGTCCATTCCGCTCAGCGATCACCGTGTCCTGAAGGTGTGCCGACCAGCGCCGGATCACATCCTGCAACTTGTCGCGTCTGCGAGAACGCAGCTCCTGCCATTGCCGACGCAGTCCCTCCAGCGCGGTACTGGCGCGATCGGCCACACGACCGCCTTCCTCAATGGCGAACTTGAGGCGTTGTTCCAGCTCCGGCAGGGTGGCCACATCAGAGAGCAGAGCCGTGCAAACCGGCCTCAGCTCAGGTTCATCGATCTGCCGGCGCAGACGACGAGCTGCGCCCAGGGTGTCGGCCACTGCGAGCAGCTCTTCACCAGAGGCAACACCTCCCTTGCTGCAACGCAACAGAATCACGTCAAGATCACCCACCCCCTGGAAGCTCAGGCCCCCATCCAAGAGACCGTCCAGACTCGCCATCTCCTGCGTTCTCGCCTGAAGGGTGAGGCTTTCAGAGAGAGATTCCGGCAGTGAGCCTCGGCAGCAGTGACGTCGCCCCTGGTGTGTGCTGGTGAAGCTGGAGAGATGCTGGCAGAGACGCGGCCACTCGAGCAGCTCCAGTGTTTCCTCAAGAGCGGACATCAATCAGGCTGAGTGACTCCAGGTTGATTCGTGGGGATTCCTCCCGGAGGCTCATAGAGCATCTCCAGCCAGTTTCCTTCGGGATCGCGCAGGTAAAACGATGCCGTGCCGTCGCGGTGGTCATGGACCCCACCGACCGCGACACCCGAAGCCTTCAATCGGTCATGCACCACATCAACTTCTGCCCGATCGCGAAAGTGAAAGGCGAAATGGGGACCTGCAGCCTTGTATTTAGGACCCAGCAGCGCCAGGCCGTCTCGGGAATCACCTGCTTCGAGATAGCACCAGTCATCGGCTTCCCAAACCATGCGCATGCCGAGCCCGGTGTAAAAACTCACAGCCCGTTCCATGTCGTTCACGCGGATGGCGACATGACCAAGGCGCTGAACCGCAGACATGAGCACCTCATCAAGCCCTCACATTCTGTAGGGCATCTGCAGCCAAAACGTGAGTGATTCAGCAAGGATGAGCCTTTGCAGGGCGATGAAGCAGCACAGATCCAGATGAATGTGGAGCTCAGCAAAGAAACAACGGAGAATGCCAAGGCCAACACTCCTGCACGGTGACTGCGACCCCAGCCAATCAATCGAGAAGCTTCTGGCAAACGAACCGAGGTGTTCTGGCACTTTGCTTTGTCCTCTTAGAGCTGCTTTTTTTCGCGACCGATTCCGTAGGAGTCCCTGCCCATACCTACGTAAGCGGTGATGTCGGGGGTACGCCATACCAATCTGACTGGTTCGAGGTTTCGTTCCTCATTCCGGCAGCATTGGTGATGCCTGTGGTCGGCAGCCTCAAAGCCCGCTTTGGTGCAAAAACCCTGGCCATCTTTGGTCCTGGCCTGTTTGGTATCGCTTGCTTAGTCAGCTCGACAGCTCAAGATCCGCAACTGTTTATGGCGATGCGGATGTTGCAGGGAATCGGCGGGGGCTTTATCCCGGCAATAGCCGGAGGCTATTTGGGCGCCGAACTGGGAAAGGAATACACCACCATGGGCAAGGGGATGGTGGCGCTTGCTTGCGTCTCAGGCGCATGCATCGGAATCCCGATTTCAGCACTGATCACTTGGCATCTGAGCTGGCGTTTTCTGTACGTCTTGATCGGAATCCTTGCACTCATTGCAGTCTCAATAATTTTCAAATTAATGCCACAAACTGGCGGTGATTCACAATACGAAATCGACTGGTTGGGCTATGGCTTTATGAGTGGAGGCTTCGGTCTTCTTAGCCTCTCTCTGATCGTTGGCAATCAACAAGAGTGGTTTGCAGATCCAATTTATGTAGCAATGCTATGGACATCAATTCTTTTGCTTGGCCTTTTTGCCTGGCGCATGGCCACCAAACCAAAACTCATCGACCTGCGAATTTTTAAAGACATCAATTACTGCGTTGGTGTCATAACACTGAGCTCAGTGGCATTCTTTTTATTCATGGTCTTCGCCCTGGTCCCCCGCTTTTTAGTCATTGCAACGAACAATACGATTGAGAACTACGCCCTAACATTCATACCCTTTAGCTTTGCAGCCATAATCACTGGAGCCTTTGCATCTCCAGGGATCAGCCCACTTGTGCTGGCTAAAACAATAGCCCAGAAGAAAAAGATTTGTTCAGCAGCAATTTTCGCGTTTGCCCTCAATTCTCTTTGGATGGCGAACACCAGCTCGCACCAGGACAACATCAATATTGGAATTCAACTGGTCATCATTGCCTCTTGCTTTGCCTTAATATGCTGTATGGAAATTCAGATGGCATTAACAACGATGCCTGCTGAGTTGCTGGTTAGCGCCAGCTCCATACTCTTTTTTGGAACCAACATTGCGAAAGCCCTGTCAGGGGGGGTCACCAGTGCAATTTTCACAGTCACCAGCCAGGGCAGCTGGGCGCGATTCCGAGAGCAAATCCATCCAAGCAATACCGCCCTGGAACCTTTTCTCCAACAACTCCATGGACATGGCCAGGGCATTAGAGGCGTCATGTGGTCCCAGGGCTCCCTGGAACTGATCAACAAAGAAATCGCACGGCAGGCCGAGGTCGTGAGCTACATCAACATCGCAACCATGGTTGGATTCGTTTTACTTTTACTCTGCGTATTACCCCTATTCCACCGTCCGGCAGAGGCCCGGAAAACATGAGATGAAGGCATTTGATGAAATCAAGTTAAAATCGTGGGAACAGAAAAGTTCAAGCGGTGACTGACAGCGACCCTAAGCAGACAGCCGAGAAACCTCGTCGGCCCTGGCGGACAAGGATCATGATCGGAGGAGCAGTCGTAGCAGTGGGGGCTGGCCTGACGGGTTATTTTGTGCGCAATCATTATTATCCAGGCACCAATGATGCCTATGTTCATGCATATACGATCACCATATCTCCGTATGTGGAAGGATACATCAAGAAAGTTCATGCTTCACCCAATGAATTCGTCAAAAAAGGGCAACTCATCTATGAGATCACCCCACTACCGTTTGAGCTGAAAGTAGAACAGCAAGAACATCGACTAAAAGCCGCGATTGCCAAAAAATCATCATTAAAGGAAGCACTCTTACAATCAAAACAAAGACTCAAGGATCAGCAAGCCAGCCAATGGATTATTGACCTCAACGAAAAGCGTTATGCTTACTTACAACAACAGCAGGTTGTTGCACTCGCCAAAGCCCAAGAATTCCAGGCATCCAAACTGGAAGCCCTCGCCAAAACAAAAGCAGCAACAATCGATATTTCACAGTTAGAGAAAGACATTCTCCAACAACAAGCGATAATCGACGCACTCCGAGCCGAAATTGGGCAGGCAAAGGTAAATCTAGGCTATACACGCTATTATGCACCAATGGATGCATATGTCAGCAATAATTTCAGCATCCGAACAGGTCAATACGTCAAGCCAGGGCAAGCTCTATTCAAGCTAATCGACAACAGCAAATGGTGGGTGGATGCCAATTTTCGTGAATCCCAAATCCACCGTATTCGCATGGGGATGCACGCCAACATCTCTCTGGACATGTATCCCAACAAGACCTTCAAAGGAAATGTGATCAATATCAGTCGAGGCAGCGGAGCCTATGAGTCATTGCTTCCCCCAGAAAATGCCACTGGAAACTGGGTCAAGGTACCGCAACGATTCCCAGTACGAATCTTACTCAAACAGAATGATCAACATCCATTACGCGCAGGCGCAACTGCTCATGCCAGAGTTAACACAGTTCAACCCTAAGTTTGCGGCAAAGTAATCGGCAAATCCACAGCATCTTCCGGATTTCGAGGCACATCAACCAGCTCTCTGAGCAATTGAGCGTAGCTCAAATTAGCAAATGTCATCGCCTCAGCCTTTTGCTCCATTGCTCGTGTCAATGAACTGATCGTATCCGCAAGGTCTGTAAAGTCAGCCAAGCCAAATTCAAAACGAGCTCTCGTATCGCGATAAGCTTCTCGTGCAGCCTTGTAAGAAGCATTGGCAGCAATGATCTGACTCAAAGCTGCACGATGCTCGTAGTAAGCACTTTCAAGTTTCTGGCGGATCGCATTCCTTTCTGCAGCTTCAGCCTGTAGAACCTGATCAGCGGCCGCTTTGCTCGCTTCAACTGCACCTGCAGTGATTCCACCATCAAAAAGACGCCAATTCAAACGCAAACCTGCCGCCCAATCATTGCTCTGAGAATTCAAAATTGGGATCGTCACAGATGCACAGCAGCCATCCAAATCAATCTCAGGTGACCGTGATTGGCCTGCAACATAGCCAGCTTCTGCAAACAACCCAATCCGTGGCAACAGTTCCGCAGCTTGCCGATCGGCTTGGCGTAAAAGAGCAGATCGAGCAGCCTGCAAGGCCTGCAATTGCGGGTTGTCCTTGAGACCTCTTACGATCGTTTCGTCCAAATCCAAAGGCCAGGGCTGCTGCAAGCTCACCTGCTCACGAGCTTCAAGTGTGACCTTGAAAGGAACATTCACAAGATTGCTGAGACGCCTTTGACTACTCAGCAACTGTGCCTCCGCCTGTTCCAGCAAAAAGCGCTGTTGTTGCAAGCTTGCTTCCGCACGTAACACATCCACACGCGGAACTAGACCCGCTACCTTCATCGCAAGAACCTGATCAAGAATGACCTCGTCATTCGAGACCACAACCTGCCGAATCAGTCGTAATTGGCTGGATAATTGCAGTTGATAATAAGCTTCACTGACATTCAACTGCAACTCGCGCAATCGGTTGCCATAAAGTTCACGCGCATTCTCGAGATCAGCTCCCAACTCAGCCAATGCAGCATTGCGCACAAAACTGAGCAGCTCGTAATCAACCCTCAGTCCTGCAAAGCCTGTTGCGATATTTGTTTGGACAAGATTTTGGCCTCCAGAGGCAACATATAAAGGAGAGTCCGTACCAATATCAAGGAGAGAACTGTTACCCTGAAGAGCAAAATTCTTTTGAAATTCTTGATTATAACCAGCGCCAAGATTGAAACTCACCGTCGGATAAAGACGTCCTTGAATTGAACGCAACAACCCTTGTTGCTCGCGCACACCACCAATGCTTTTCTGAAGCGATGGATCATTACGAACAGCCAGATCGATGGCTTGGGGAAGATCCACGCGAACGCGCTGATCGATCTTCACATCGACCGGCAAGATCGGCAGCTCAGCTGCAGCAGGGGCAGGAAGTGCCGGAAGCACACTTTGGCCTTGATCAGGAGAACCCTTTCCCCAGACCTGATCAAGTCGCTCAAGATCCCGGGCGTAAGCCTCAAAACTCCTCATCAAAGGAGCGAGAGCTGCTGGATCACCTGCAGCTCTTGCAATCGACCCTGTCAGGACAAGGAACAGGGCCGTAATGCCTAATGGCACGCTCGACGGCGGCATCAAAATCTCACTGGGTTGGAGCCATCATCACTGCTTCAGCCATTCAGCGGCATCGCAGGCGTGATAAGTGAGGATCAGATCCGCTCCAGCCCTTTTGAAGCTGAGCAGCGTCTCAAGAACCACCGAACGCTCATCAATCCATCCTTTCTCCGCCGCTGCTTTCACCATCGAATATTCACCACTGACGTTGTAGGCGGCGATGGGAAGCTGAGACTCCGTACGCAGACGGTGAATAATGTCGAGGTACGCAAGACCTGGCTTCACCATCATGATGTCAGCTCCTTCCTGCTCATCGAGCTGTGCCTCGGTGATGGCCTCCCTGGCATTGGCGGGATCCATCTGATAGGTGTCCTTGTTTTTAGGAATCGGCTTGCTGCCCGTCGCACGGGGCGCTGAATCAAGTGCTTCACGAAAGGGCCCGTAATACGCAGAGGAATATTTCGCCGTGTAGCTGATCACACCCACGTGCTCGAAGCCTTCGTCATCAAGGGCTTCGCGGATGGCGCCGACACGGCCATCCATCATGTCGCTTGGACCGATGAGATCTGCACCGGCACGGGCCTGCATCACAGCCTGCTTGCAGAGCTGCTCAATGGTTTCATCGTTGAGCACAACACCCTGCTCACTCACGATGCCGTCATGGCCATCGCAGGAATAAGGATCAAGTGCGACGTCGGTCATAATCGCCATCTCAGGGATCTCCTGCTTCAGCTGGCGGATGGCACGAGGGATCAAACCACTTTCGTTAAAGCACTCGGCCCCATCCTCGGTTTTGAGTCCTTCAGCCACCTTGGGAAAAAGCACCACGCAACGGATGCCCAAATCCCAGGCGCGCTTCACCTCTCCTGTGAGTTGATCGAGGCTCCATCGACTGGCACCCGGCATGGCGCCAATCGGCTCAACTCCGGCACCTTCATGCACAAACAATGGGTAGATGAAGTCTGCTGAAGAAAGACTGGTTTCACGAACCATGGCACGCAACGCCGGCGAGCGACGCAGGCGACGCGGGCGGTAAGTGAGGTCCATGAGCAACCTTGATCAGTGCTGGAGATCGTAAGCGTCAACCTCCGGACGCTCTTCAGAGGCGAGCGCTCTGTAGCCAGTCGCTACGGGGATCGTCCGTTCGGGCTTCCCTGAGCTTTTCCAGCAGATTGCGCTGCTCATCCGACCATTGGTTGGGCCACTGCACGCTGAGATTGAGCAGCAGATCACCACGACCTGCTTTTAAAGGCCAGCCTTTCCCTTTGAGGCGAAGACTCCTGCCTGGAGACGTGCCGGGGGGAATCGATACCTCCGCCTCACCGTCAGGTGTCATGACTTTCACGTTGCCTCCGAGTGCAAGCTCATCGATGGAGACGGGCAGCTCCGCTCGCAGCTGATCACCATCGAGACGCCAGACCGGGTGCGGCTGCACCTCGAGATTGAGATAAAGGTCACCACGGCGTCCGGTTCCCGGCTGAAGATTTCCCTTGCCTTTGAGCCTCAGTCTGGACCCTGTTTTGACCCCAGGTGGGATTCTGACTTGGACTCGCTCATCATTGACAGACAACGTCCTCTCAGCACCTCTGAAGGCCTCGGCAAAGCTCACTTTCACGCTGGCTTCAGCATCGAGATTCAAGGGAGTCCTCGAGGCCCCTCGGGGGAAACCACCACCGCCGGCGAACCCTCCGCCCGGGAAGCCCCCACCAGGAAAACCACCGCCGGCGAATCCGCCTGGGCCACCTCCAAAGCCTGCATTACCAGGGCTGCCGAAACGACCGAGCAGGTCATTGATGAAATCGTCGAAGTTGCCGTATCGGCCAAAATCAACATCAAACCCTCCGGCTCCAGCCCCAGAACCAGCAGCCCCAGCCTGATTCCAGTACTGACCAAACTGTTCATATCGACGGCGCTTGTCCGGATCGGAAAGCACCTCATAGGCCTCGCTCACCTCCTTGAATTTGGCCTCAGCATTGGCGTCTCCAGGATTCACGTCAGGGTGGTATTGACGCGCCAACTTGCGAAAAGCCCTCTTGATCGCATCGGCATCAGCATTGCGCTCTACCCCGAGCACCTTGAAGTAATCGCGGTATCCACTGCCGGCCATTGTGATCGCTGAGCTCCAGGAGCTCCGGTTGGTCTCAGTGTCCCAGTTCCGTCCGGGGTTCGGCACCGATTGAGGAGGCCGGATGCCCGTACGTCGGAACACACGTACATTTCGCGAATGCTCAAAGTTCTTCTGCTTGCCGCACTCAGCAGTGCCACCATCGCTTTGGTGGGAAGTGGCTCTGCCAAAGCAGCCCCCGACCCTGGAGCTCTTGCTGATCACCTGAGCCGAACCAAGGTCACGTATTACGGATCATGGCGTTGTCCAGCCTGTCAGCACCAGGGACGTCTGTTCGGCGACGCAGCGATACGTCTTCCCTATGTGGAATGCGCCAAACCTAAGGAACTGCCGATCCAGGCAGCTGCCTGCAAGCAAGAGAAAATCCAGGCCTATCCCACCTGGATCCTGCCGAACGGTGAGCGACGGGTAGGAGTTCAATCCCTGGAGGATCTGCAGATCTGGTCGGGAATGCCCCGGAACCCCTGAAACCATGTCCGCGAGCAGGCATCCCCTGATCAACGGGTTTCATTGGCGACACTGGCGAGGAGATCTCACAGGTGGTGTCACTGCTGCTGTGGTGGCCCTACCGCTCGCCCTCGCATTCGGTAATGCGGCACTGGGGCCAGGAGGTGCGATTTACGGTCTCTACGGAGCAATCATCACGGGATTTCTTGCCGCACTGTTTGGGGGTACACCAGCCCAAGTCAGCGGCCCAACAGGCCCGATGAGTGTCACAGTCGCCGGCGTCGTCAGCAGTCTTGCTGCTGTGGGGACAAGCCGTGAACTCAGTCAGGGAGACATGCTCTCCATGGTGATGGCGGCTGTGGTTCTTGGAGGGTTGCTGCAGATCCTGATGGGGGTGCTTCGCTTGGGGCGTTACATCACCCTGGTGCCCTACTCAGTGGTTTCCGGATTCATGTCGGGGATCGGCGTGATTATCTTTTGCCTCCAGATTGGCCCTCTCCTGGGGATCAGCAGCCAGGGAGGAGTTGTGCCATCACTGCAGATGGTGAGCTCCAATTTCACGCCAAACCCTGCAGCAGTAGCAGTGGGCATCGCAACACTTGTGGTGGTTTTCGCTACGCCAAGACGGATTACCAAGGTGATTCCTTCACCTTTGTTGGGCCTTCTACTGATTACACCTATAGCTCTTTGGCTGTTTCCAGAAAACATTCCACGAATTGGGTCAATCCCTGAGGGTGGACTCAGCTTCAACTCTCCGGACTGGAGCAACCACCTACCGCTGTTGCTGAAAGCGGGAATCGTGCTCGCAGTGCTCGGAGCCATTGATTCCTTGCTGACATCACTGGTCGCTGACAACATCAGTCAGAGCCGCCATCGCTCAGACCGGGAACTGGTGGGTCAAGGCATTGCCAACAGCATCTCGGGACTATTCAGCGGGCTCCCGGGCGCAGGCGCAACGATGCGAACTGTGATCAACGTCCGGTCAGGAGGAAAGACTCCGCTCTCCGGCATGACCCATTCCGTGGTCCTGCTTGTTTTGCTCTTAGGCGCCGGTCCTCTGGCCGAAGGGATCCCCACAGCACTGCTGGCGGGAATCCTGATCAAGGTTGGACTCGACATCATCGACTGGGGCTTCCTGCTGCGGGCCCACAGACTTTCATTCAAGACCGCCCTGGTGATGTGGGGAGTTCTGTTGATGACAGTGTTCTGGGACCTGATTGGCGCGGTGCTTATCGGAATGTTCGTGGCCAATCTGCTCACCATTGAATCGCTAACCCAACATCAGCTCGGCAACATGGACACAGGAACAGGACATCTCACGACGCGAGAGCAAGATTTGCTGAAACGTTGCGGTGACGATCTCATTCTGTTCCGCATGCAGGGCCCCTTGAGTTTTGGCGCAGCGAAGGGAATCAGTGAAAGAATGATGTTGGTGAGGAAATATAAAGTCTTACTTCTTGATATCACTGATGTGCCACATCTAGGAGTCACGGCAAGCCTGGCCATCGAGCGAATGGTCAAAGAAGCCGAGCGACAACAGAGAACAGTTCTTGTGGCAGGTGCAAGCGGCAAAGTGAAACATCGACTGGCCCAGTTTGGAATCGAGCATCTCGTCGACAACAGAGATCAAGCATTGGAACAGGCCGCAAATCGAATCAACAAGAAGAACGAACAAATCACTTGTGAAAAAGATTAAAGCCAGAATTCAGTGAACAAAAAACAAATCGAGGAAATAAAATTGCAATCAAAAATAACTCACACTGAGCCTTGAAACCCAAAAAACGCCTCAGCCTCAAGTCAGAATCAAAGTAGAATAAACAATAAGAAAAACCCATTCAGTCGAAGCGCAAGCGCTGCCAACAGAAAACAAAATGAACAATCAGCGAGGTTTCAGTAACACACTGATAACAAAATCGACCCGAAGTCCAACAATCGAGCGAAAATCGGCTATCGATACCAAGGGACTGAAACGAAAGCAAAAAGCAACGATGAAAATTTCCTAAACTCGCAGCGCAAAAAAGTTCTTGACCTTCTAAACCTCAAAACAGTACCCCGACAATCGATACATAGCCGCGTAAAAGTCAAGCCAAAAATAAGAGCACCGAAGGATATAGTTTATCGAGAAAAGCAGGTGGGCATGGCTCTGGCAGGCAAGGAGACTCTGGAAGCATTTATTGACTACATCGAATCTGATTCCCTGGAACGCAAGCACTGGTTAACGAGGGTCAGAGAGGTTGGTTTCGACCAGGTACTGTCGGAATATCGCGAATTGGCAACGAGAAAACAGATGCCGTTACGGATTTGACTGTAATCGCGCAAAAACAGCAGGCTCAACACAAAATGTCACAAGGTTGTAGCAAAATCACAACCCAATGTGTCGCATACAACCAAGCAGCGCGTCAAAAGCGGGAACAGTCCCGCCCTGAAGCAAGGATGATGATTCAGTTATCCAATTCCTATGGCTTTCACGATTTTCTTTGCAACATCAACGGGCAAAACGGAAGATATAGCCGATCGCCTGAAGGAACTCCTGGGGACTGATGCCAAAGACGTTGACAGCATCAGCGGTGTAGACGAATTGGCTTCTGCAGAAGCCCTCGTCTGCTGCATTCCAACATGGAATACAGGTGCTGATGAAGCACGTTCAGGCACAGCCTGGGACGATCTCATTACTGAAATTCCCGGTCAAGATTTTGGCGGCAAGCCCGTTGCCATCCTTGGGCTGGGCGACTCTTCCGGTTACGGAGACTATTTTTGCGACGCCATGGAAGAGCTGTACAGCGCATTCCAAAAATCTGGCGCGAAAATGATCGGCCAAGTGTCACCTGAAGGTTATACCTTCGATGAATCAAAGAGCGTGATCGACGGTAAGTTCTGTGGACTGCCTATTGACGAAGATAACGAGTCTGAATTGACCGATCAGCGCCTGTCTGCCTGGGTGCAGCAAATCAATTCTGAAGCCTGATTTACGTTCAGAATTTAGAGCTAACCAAAAGCGCCCTCGGGCGCTTTTTTATGTTTCGATGAAAGCCGAAAGATTGGGACTCCTTTAGCGATGAACCCAATCGACCCGGATTTCCTTACGTTGATTCAAAAACTTATCAATAGACATGGCTGCGATACAGCCGTCGGAACAAGCAACAACGGCCTGCTTGAAGGGCGTATTACGAATATCACCAATAGCCCAAACTCCATCGAGGCTAGTCATCATGTCGTCGTTGACCACAACACCACCTTCTTCATTCAAAGGAATCAGTCCATGTAAATAATCGGTAATTGGCAAACTACCAGACGAGTAAACAAAAACACCATTAACATCCAAATGAGTGTCTTCTTGGCTGCCTGATTCTTGGAGCTTGACAGCTGTGACGCCCGAATCATCACCATCAACAGAAGTCAAGCGTGTACGCTTCCAATGCTGAACATTAGGAGAAGCTTGAAGCTGAGATAGACCCGTACTGTTTGCGTTTGGCTTACTATTGGTAATCCAATGAACAGTTGAAGCAAATTTAGTCAAAACAAGAGCCTCATCAATAGCTTCTTGATTAGAGCCATAAACTGCTACTTGCTGATTCTTATAAAATGCACCATCACAGGTAGCACAATAACTAACTCCTCGCCCAAGGTACTGATCTTCTCCGGGAAGTGTTGATGTACGCCCCATTGCCCCAGTGGCAAGAACAAGAGTTTTTCCTTTAAAGGTGCCCTCTGGTGTATAAACAGTTTTTTCAGGTCCAGATAAATCAATTCCATAAACTTGCACTTGCTGATAATTAGCCCCATAACTAACCGCTTGATCTCTCATCGTTTTGAGCAGGTCCGCGCCAGACGTATCTGCCGGCACACCAGGATAATTTGCGATCTTATGAGTAATGGCAAGGGCTCCCACTGCTGGATTTTTATCTAAAATATAAGTCTTTAACGAAGAACGAGCGGTGTAAAGAGCACATGCGCATCCGGCTGGACCACCACCAACGATAATGACATCGGCTTCAAAGATATCTGACATAATCAGCTCCAAGCGAGAGAAGTAAAATCATTGGCATTAAGCTCACGATTAATCCATTCACCAGGAACCATTTGAATGAAAGCAATAATTAAATCTGCAGCTTGTTGAGCCTGGTCAAACTGAAAGAAATGACGCCCTTTTTTCATACAAACATAACGATCTCCAGATTTTAGCGTTTCAGACCAGCGGTCGTGCGCATTACTGTCAACAACAAAATCAAATTCGCCATTTAAGACAAAAGTTGGGACTTCTGGAGCGTGTAAATTCTTGGTAGTTTGTTGATTAACAATAGAACCTTGAATGAAATCAGTATCTAAGCACTTAGCAAGAAGGCAAGGAAGTATCTCACCAGCACGCGCATTGTTACTGGAGAAGAGCAAGGACGACAGATGACTCAAAATGGCTTGCCTCGAAGTTGGCAATTGACTCCGCAGGTCCAGGTAATGAGAGGACCAGTGATTGACTGAAAGAGTATCGACAGAGAGCAATGTAAGAGATTTTACCAGGCTAGGGTACTTTTCTGCAAAAAGGCAGGCAACCGTGCCGCTGATGCCGTGGCCAACCAGGTGCATTGGCTCAGAAGACGCAACAAAGGTCTGTCGAAGCAAGTCCAGAACAGTGGTTACAGAACATGACTCATCCAGATCATGCTGGAAGGACCAACGCTGAACAGCGAACGACCGACTTAATAATTGAGCAACACGTTTATTGAGGCAATGCAAGGTCGGCTGCAGATCAATCCAAAGGACCTTGTCTTGAGGCATATGTTGCACCATTTCAATTATTTTGAAAGAGCGCAGCACTGCCAAGAATGCACAACTAACAAGCTGTTGTATAAAATGGACTCACAGAAAGCAGATGATACAACTATGCCGCGGAATTAATCACAGCGATTGAGCCCTGCAAAATGCGGCGTTTTAAATGCTGAATGAGCTTTTGATCGATCTTGTCAGCAGATGCCTCAAGACAGATTAGAGACTCATAAGCACTGCCCGAAATGGAGCCAGAACAAGTTGTTTCAAGGTACAAATCAACAACCTTGGAACACGAGGAGAGCAATTCAGATTGACCGTTGAACAAAAGAGCAAGAAGCAATCCTTAAACAAAAATAAATGCACGCGGGTCGCCCCGGTCGCATCAAATGAAATGCAGCCACGAGTCTTATATTGCCTTAGATCGTCCAAAAAAAAGGGCGGTCACATCAGATCATCAGAGCATAACTAGCTCGGTCAATTCATAGCCCAGGACGGCTTACTCAGAAAGAGCAGAGAGATCGTGACAATGACTAAGTCGTCACAAAACGGACTGAAAGAATGGCAAATCCAAGTGTCATTGGTCTCAAACAAAAGCGCATGGCCAAGTCAAAAATAGATGGCTCAAAACAATTCGAAGATGCAAGTCTCAAAACAAATAGACAAAAAAAAGCCCCTGACTAGAGGAGCTTTAGAACAGAACGATTGATTAGAAATCAGTTGATTTTAGCTTTGTCCATGGATTCAAAAGCATTAACAACACTCTTGAAGTTGAAACCCATGCCTCTCAGAGCATGCCAGAGATGTCCCTGAAGGAAGAAGAAGGCAAGATAGAAATGAGTATTTGCCAGCCATGCACGAGCAGTGTGGGCATCTCCGGGCAGTGTGGAGGTGTCAGTGAAATATGGGGAGAATGCAAAATTGAGCTTCAAAGGAGCTCCATACAATTCCACCGGATAGATCGTCGTGTTTTGTGCACACCAAATGGCAGTTACAAAACCCATCAATGCGATGCCTGCAAGCGAGTAGGAAAGGATCGACTCACCGTTGTAAATCAGGACTTTCTTGAAAGGACCAAAGGGGGAACTGATGATATGCCAAACGCCACCAATCGTGAGAATGAATGCCAGAACAGCATGGCCACCCATCACATCTTCAAGACTGCTAATGGTCAGGAAGTTGGTTTGATAACCCCAGACCATTCCGAGATCGATGTTTGGTTCAACAGTGCGGACAGCTCCAAGCGAAGCATCATAAATTCCGTGAACACGAGCCCATTCAACGAATGCGATGACTCCAAGACCAAGGAAAATCAGGTGGTGACCAAGAATGAAGGTCAGCTTTTTAGGGTCGTCCCAGGTGAAATCAAACTTTTTGGCACGGCCTGTGGTCTCTGAAAGGTCCTTGGGGCAACGAAGCGTATGCCAGATACCGGCGGCGCCTAACACCGCTGATGAAACAAGGTGAGTCGCAGCAACAACGATCAGTGGCTGCTGGTCAACAATAACCCCACCATCACCAACGCCCATACCTAAACCGGCGAGGTGAGGGATGAGGATCAGGCCCTGTTCACCCATTGGTAGGGAGCCGTCGTATCGAGCGAGTTCAAAGAGAGTGAATGCTCCGGCCCAGAACATGATGAGACCGGCATGGGCAGCATGCGCAGCGATGAAAGAGCCGGAGCGCTTCGCTACTCCAGAATTTCCCGCCCACCAGTCATAAGTGACTGATGAATTTCCATACGATTGCATTGGGAAAATGAAAGGCATTCACAACCTAATAACCAATCAATATGCTCTAATCATCCGTTAACAATAGTTTTCAACCTAAAAATTTATGAGACATGTGGAAATTTCTTTTGTAACCCTTGCTAGTAGCGTATGACAACCCTTTAGCCGAAACGGCATTGAGGTCGGGCAAAACCTTGTGAAAGGTAAATGTTGCTTGGCGGAATGCAATACATGCTGTAAGGAACGAAAAAGGAAGGCGCCAAAAGCCCTCAAAAGCAGTCTGAGCCTAAGATGCAGAACAAATTTAAGATATTCGAATCAAATCAGATCATCACACAAACCAGACTAAAATTGAAGCAGGTGGGAATGTCCGCATAAAAGTAAAATCAAAAGAACAAAAGACTAACCAATGCATGCAAAATCGAGAATTATTACATAAAACTAGCTGCCTGTATCGAATGAATTTCAACCTCACGCTCGCAAACCCGAGAGAGTAAGATGAAAATAAATTAATAATATTATAATCAAATCAACGGTATTGATAACAACAAAAGAATGTGATTTGATTAAATCAGACCACCTGAAAGCAAGCTCGCGTCACCTCAATCACCCCGAGCCGGATTATACGATGCCGTAAAAATCAGCTCTACAGGACTCTTATCGAACAGAGAGAACAAAAGATAGGCCGAAGATGTAAAGCACCAGCTCAATTGCAAAATTCATAATCTACAGAGGATTCAATCATTATTGACATGGAACCGTCACTCGGAAGCCGATAATCAAACAATCGATAATCCGCGAATATCAGTGAGCTCACCAAATCAGATATCAAGACGATTAGGGCCAAGCGAGGGTTGGAGAAGCAAGCGCGTGAGAATAGCCATGGCCCTCAGGCAGCAAGGTTGGACTTACAAAACAATTTCTGAGCATTTGTTTGTCTCACAAAAATCAATTATGCGAGATATTAAATGCTTTGTAATCAATCCCAGAAATTTACCACGACCTTAAAAAACAATAAAATAACTTAAAAAAATACTTTGCTTAAATGACTCTTTTTATAAGTTCAACAACTAAGACTGTTTGGAAATGGATCGAGGAGTTGTCAGCCCGACAACTCCTTAATCCCGATGCCGGTGCCCACCTGCATCATACTCAAGTCAGCTGTTGACTGAAAGAGCAGCGATTATCCAAGTCGCCTTTAAATTGTGGTCGAGAAACCAGCGAGGATCACAACATTTTTAACAAAGCGGAGAATCATCATATCAAGCCAAGGGCGCAAGATGCTACAAATCAGCAGAGCCTGCTTAGAAAAAAGCTAATAGACGCCATTTGAAGAGCTCTCAAATAGTGACTGGAGAAAAAAGCAAAAATAAAACCAAATGAATGAGTGATTCAGATGGACAGAGTAGTTGAAATTTATAAAAATTGCTTCATTTCTAAAATCACCATTGATTAGCTCGCGCATCATTCACAAAAAGGTTAGAGAAACGACCGATGGGTGCGTTTGTTGAACGAACAGCATCGAGAACAACATAATCAGATCAAGACTGGCCAAATATCTTAAGCCTCAAAAAAAACGATTGGCACGTTAACGTCCGAACCTGGGTTGAAGAAGTCTCTTAAGGTGATCATATCAACCAGTGGTTGCTTGCTACATAATGCCCCACCCCATTCAGTGAGGCATTGTATGGATCTTAATGATTAATGATCAACTGTATGCCTTAGCAATCAGTGGACCGGCCTGTTCATCAGTAAGAACTGGTGTCACTTCCCAATCAAGACATTCTGCCCATTCAGCAGCATGTTCATAACAGGCATCAGCGCTGTCGGCCTCGACAAGGATCCAACCCTCAACAGAACCTGGGCCATGAAAACGCTTCCAGGACTTGCAAGCTGGAAAAGGGGCTCCAGTTGACAAAAATTTCTTGGCTGCGATCTCGTGATATCCGGTCTTAAAAGACCAATGCATCAAAAAAGTCATAGGAAAATCGTTGACTCGAGTAGGATCGCACAAAATCAAAGAAAAAGGAAGTGATCAAGAGTCGTGAAAAGGTACAAGCAATCTATAGAATGATGTAATTCAAAAAATCAATCAATGTGGTTCTGAAAGAAGCCGTTCAATGACTCAGCTAAAGTTGATTAGCCAAAATTTTAGTCGATAAGCCGATCAAAGTACATTCGCATCTCATACTCATCAACCGATAAATCGATCTCACTATGTGTAATCCGAAGGGGTAGATCGGGATCAGCCCAATGATGTAAAAATAAACAAACTGATGCCAAAAGCCAGAAAAAGCTACGGCTCAACGAAGACATCAATGATAAAACATATTCACATGAAGCAGACAGAATCAATAAACTCGACGTCAAAGTCAAGGCTTGATAACGATGAGTTGACCATAGGAGCAAAGACTGGAGATCAACAATTAATTGATTGATAGCTTGGTTAACGTCATACGAGCTGCAAAAAACCTGGCAAAAGGGCAATGTAAATAAAAATACAGTCAAATAGTAATAATTAGCTGGCTAAAAGGGGTGCAATTTCCCATTCGCAATGATTATCTCTATTATCCTTCAATACCACGCTCCAATGGAAGTATGTCCTCATCAGAAGAATCTTTGGAAATTGTTGGAACCGGTATTGCGACCTTAGCTTTTGCTTTTTTAATCGTGAAGGGAGGAACTGCAAAGGATGGAATTGGTACACGTACAGAGAATTGACTAGTGCCTACGGGCACGTTATTGATAGAACCGATCCTAGGTCGGTTTGGCAATACTTCCTCACCAGAAGCATCATAAATAAATGCAAAAACATCAACGTCCTTAATCAAACTTTTAGCGGTGCTCTTAATCTGTCCTTTCAAGATATAACATCCAGAACGATAACCTTTCGGCTGTTTAGAAGCAGGATCAGCAGTATCGCATTTCATGAGATCTAGTTGACTTAGCTCAAAATCAAGTGCATGAACAGGAGTAACAGCGACTGTGAAAATCAAGAAAAAAATTAAAAAAATTGAAAAAACCTGGCTTTTCAAGAAACCCATGATGGATACACTTTCAAATCAACATTGGTGCATACCAAGAGAATCGGCAACTGCAAATTAGCAAGGACATGTATCGATTGACGCACTTGGATAACACAGCGAGGAAATTCAGCATACAAAACAAGGCATACTTAAATGAAAGCAATCATATAAAGAACTTAAAGGTGGTCAACAAGAAATGAACAACAAGCCTTGCCACTAAATAATGTTTATAGTGCAACAGTGGCGCAAAACTGAGGAACAATATTATGACGATTCAGATTCTATTGAGTGTCAGTGATTTAGGCAATGAACTGACGATAGTTCATCATTATTGTTTTGAATAAAAGCCACGACGCTCAACACGTCTCTTGAAATATTTTGATTCGTATAGCCAAAACTTTTCTTTGTCTAGGACAAACCCCTCGCTCAAGGCAATTGCAACAACATGATCTTCGTTATTTGCCTTGCTGATTTGATGTTGAAGAGCGTCATCCTGCTTGAGGCGAGAAAGGAAAGCGCAGAGATCTTGTTCTGACTGCTGACACTTTTTCAATCTGCCCATATAAAAGGGGACAGGATCGTGATGATTCATAAAAAAGAAGGAAGCAAGCTCAAGCTACAAGCAATTAATGCCTTGGTTAGAAAAAAATAAATATCTTAAATGAAGATAAGCACTGAAGCTGTTGAGCTTTATTGAACAATTTGGTTTTAAACCCTGTTAAGAGGTGTCTAGAGTCGCTCAGAAAACGAAAGTCGGTTGTTTTGTGTAAATCAATACTGAGTAGAAGCTGAAAGATTTATATTAACTACTCTAACTTGAAGAAATCTGGGTATTGATTTATTTCACAAGGTTGATTGTCCATCTCCTACCTCCCATTCGATCATCCTCTGAATAACAATTTGCCAACAATTCTCCCTTAGCACTGCGCACCATACACTCAAGTCCGTCTTTGGTTGTAATGAAACTGGAAGCATTGGGACAAATAAGTTTGGAAAAATCACTGCTCATCTCTTCAACAATCTTCCCCCAGACGAGGTCAATATTTTCATCAGAAGCCGCAACAAAGTGCATGATACTGAGATTGAATTTAATCAACCCTAAGCAGGTTCACGAATATAGCAACGTTCAGATTTTCAGCTAGGGTGTCAATTATGGACAAGTCAACAGTTCGTTTGAGAAAAGACTCAAGAAATAATCAAGAGGAATTATAAATACTAAAAACTGATTGGATCCCAAAGATCAAGGAGTTCGTTTTTACTTTTTGATCCGTGATGCAACATCCATATAGTCAAAGCCATCAAAATGATTAATTTCTTGCGGCGCAAAGCCTAGTGGCTGAACGGTTTTCGCCATACTCAGGAACTCACTGATGTAACCGCGGCGGAGAGTACGCGCAGGGATGCGCTTAGGAGAAAGGTCGCTAATGATCAAAAGCTCAATTGCAGTCATTATAGAACTTCATGAATTCATACGAAGAATGATTTTGCACAAATCGGCCTGTACAAACAAACATTTTTGCCAGCGAAGCCAGTCTCAGCAGCAGGCTTATGGGTTGCACTGACAAGCAAGATGCAATAAAAGCTGGTCAAGGCACGAATTGAATCTGAATAGGAAAAGATATCTCGAAAAAGTTGAATTACCCGAATCTAATCAAGAAGACATTTAATCCAATGTTTTCAGGATAATACTCCTTCTTAGACAACATCACTCAGAGCATATCTCAGGAAATTAAATAAAGAAATCGGATTTAAAGTCAACCAAATCTCTGATATTGTCAGCCGATCGGAAGATACAAAGCACTGCGATTCATAACGCCGATTAAAATCATCTCGCCGCAGAGCCTGATCTTGGCTCTGCTTAAGTTGCTTGTGCAGATTCGCCAGGTTTTCCTGATCGATAATTTCCTCATCAATCACCAAAAACCAGCGATCATCTCCCTTCAGGAGATTGACGAGAGTTTGCAGGAAGCTGCTGATCAAAGAAAGTAAATTTTGCATCTTATCCAGAAGACATCTGATCATAAGACCTGTTCTTCAGTGCCACTTGTGCCGCGGAATACATAGGCATCAAATTATCCGTTGCTAAGGAGGAATGTGGTTTGATCTTATCCTGTGAACAAGCGAATCATGTTGATCTATGCAGGTATTTTCATTGCAGGTTTTCTATTCGTCTCGACAGGGCTTGCCTACGACACCTTCTAAATGATTTTTACAGCAATATGACTTGTTCTACTGGCATTCAATACAGACCATGGCTAATGCAAGAAAGCATCCTAAAGAAGAGCGCATTGGAGTCATAGCGAAAAACGAATAAGAAATATATATTACCGTTTCACCAAAAAAATTTTACCTAAATAATACGAGATGATTATGATGAGGATACAAGCATGCATTGAGTCGGACATATTGAGTGACGCCTGGAGGCATTGTGGATTGATAAAGACCAGATTCAATCCAAGACTGTGCTTAAGAACTCATACAGACAGAGGATATATACAATATCAAATCATCCTCGCCTGACAGACAATATTAGGTCTACAATTATTGCAGGACAGCATTTGATGCTAACACTTGCAAAATTGAAGGATTGACCGATGAATGATTCAGAACAACGAGACTACCCGAAAACGGTCTATGAAAATGCCTGGGAAGATCTGGATGTGATGTACGAAAGCTGGAAAACAGTGCATGGAGTAGACCGCAAATTCTGCGTCAGTTTAATCAGAAAATTCGCCAACTATCTTGAAGCTGAGTGCAGCTAGTCAACGAAGAATGATTCAATATAATTCGTAGAAGGATAGATTCGATTCAAATCAAAGAAGTGACAAAAAGACAAATCGATTCCAATATACGAATGCAAACAAATAAGTATCAATTCACATTTAAGTCATCGCCGAGAAGCATAGTCCATAAAGAATGCCACTGCAAAGCAAACCGAAAGCCCAGCATATCGATCTTAAAGCTGGAATATTTCCAATGTAAGCAATAATGTAAATAGCACGAAGAATTGGATGAGCAATGGCAACAAAAATAGCAAGAGAAGAAAGAGTAATGCCATTCATAACAGTAAGAATGGCAAGAAGAGCCGCGGGAGCATGAAGCGTGAATGATTCAAAACTGTTTTGCTGAGCCCAGCTGGCCCGTTTCCCCCAGGCTGGATAACGATCAAACATTGAACGTAGAGATGACAGATTACTCATCTCGAACTGAGATTGAAATCGGGCCGCATAGAGAGGTGCAATACTCAAAATGACCATTACAAACGACAGCACAAGCGACCAGATGTATGGAGTGACATCGGCGTGGGTTGACAACTGTTCAAAAAACATTGGTCTAAGGAATGGATTGATCTCATCAACACCACGATTTTAAAGAATCATCTCCAATTGAACAAATCAATCTATTCACTCAATGAAAGAGCAGAATGTGCTACAGGAGAGAAATATCCCTCAAATGGGGGATGAGATAAGCAGGCCCTCTACTAACAAGTGCGGGCTGCCAACTGAAGAGGATGAACGCCTAAAAATCACGCAGGCAAGTGCCAAAAGCACAAGCAAAGCAAGAAATCTGGATCTTTTTTTGAACAAAAACCAAAGGAATCGTATTCCCATGGCAGAATTGATCTAACAAGTCAAATCAATTCGAGCTAAGCAGAATTGCATTCAAGCTGCGTACTCACTAAAGTGAATTGAAATGATGTCCAGCGCGTGCTCATCAACCCAAACGAACTTCCTCTCAAGCAAGCCGCAAATCAATGCCAAGCGCTGCTGAGCAACAAAAGAGTATTGGTCTGTAGCAAAAACCGATTGACCTTAGCTGCATTATGTCTTTGCACACCAATTCTCCAATCACTGATTGGAGGGGCAACGACTGAAGATGAAGGCTTAGATTTGCAGCTTAAATTTAATCCAGACATCTTGATCACAAGCGAAGATCTTGAAAAAGGCTATGGAATTCGTCTTGTGGAAAGGGTTAAACAACACAATCCAAAGATCACAACGCTTATTTTTCTAGGGCGAGAAACAACCGACGTTGTTCATGAAGCCATGGATGCTGGAGCAGACGGGGTCATGTTCGTCTCATCGGTAGGATCGGGAAACGGAGACTTCATTAAGGCACTCACTACAACTAACGATGGTGGTGTGTACTACCCAAAATCAGTTCGTGCTGCAGCTACGGCCAAGGTCAAACAACCACCTGAGCTCATTGATCCACTATCTGAACGGGAGCGTGAGGTTCTTCGCTGCATTATTCAGGGAATGAAAAATTCAGAAATTGCAGAATCATTATTCCTTTCTTCAGAAACGATCAAAAGCCACGTCAGCACAACAATCCAAAAACTAGGGGTTAGAGACAGAACTCAAGCTGCTGTGTTTGCTCTCACTCATGGTTTGGTCGACGCCGATCTTTAGATTTCAACTTGTGATAGACATGTGACAACTACAGACAAATCACCACAACAAACCATCTAAGGTCATAATGCTCTGCATTGAATTCTCTGGCGTTGTTATACTGTTTATGCGTAGAAATGAATCTTCCCGATCCTGTAGGGCGAAGAATTAGGTCAGAGCTTTTAAAAGCTTTTTGAACAACTCTGGGACAATTGCTCTTCTGGTCAAGAGAAAAGCAGTCATGTTGAAACATCCAGCACACCCGGACCGGACTGACTCGCGGCAAAAGCATTGAACCCTTAGAGTATTTATACTTAATCGAACTCCATGACCAGTTCCAGTCTGCTTGTTCTTTTTGTCAGTTTTTCAACTGCCTGCCTCGTGCTGAGCATTTACAAAATCAACCAGACAGCTCAATGAGTCGACGCTGACGATTGTGCCGACGGAATTCTGGCCAAAAGATGATTTTTGGCAAGAGTCACACTCACATCACACTCCAATTGATCAAGGGTTGTATTCCCAGTGCGATCAAAAGACTAACAATTAATCCTACAGAGGCTTTTCCGACATCGCCGCCAATCACCTTCACAAGGCTTCCATGTGCCTTGTTCGTGAAAACAGTAGTTTGTTGAATCTCTCTAATGCGCAGGGCTAATTCCCGGCCTGCGAGTAATCCAAGAAACACCCAGGTTGTACTTAGAGGGAAACTACTAACAAACGCTTCATACAGTAAACAAATTCCAAACATGAAGTCGATGACACTTGCTGATCGCAAATCCGACGTATTTGTTTTTGAACGCAATACACCCTGAATCGGCCCCCCTCCAATCACGATGAGCATGCAAAGACCCATACAAAGAATTAGAGTACATACACACATCGAAATGAGATTGAGGTTACGTGGTAGATAAACAAAGATATTCGCCATGTCCTGAACCAACCACATACTCCATAAAAAACCAGTCGAAAACCACTGGATTGCATACCAAATTTTGTTGATCTCTTTTGAATCCTGATTTCGTCTAAAAATCCATCGTTCTAAAAGCCATACTCCCAAGCCCCAGGCAGCAAGACCGAGAAACAGTGCCATGACATATCCGGAAATTGAACTCCCTAAAAGTCTTCCAATGTTTTCAGGGACGAAAGAGGAAAGCACCAGAAATGAAGTACTCACGGGTGCACCCCAAGCCGTCAGAGCCAACACTGCAATCGGAGGAATAATGTAAGCCCAGGTGAAGGGTTCAGGTACTGGAAATGACTCAAGACGACCCCAAGCAGGTTCACCTTGATTCACCGACCAACCCAGAAAAAGTACGGCAATCGTGAGACCACAAACAAAAACCATCTGAACACTCCTGGGCGTTCGCTGCCGATTCGAAGCGATATACGTGCCGAGTGTTTGCAGAGAGTCATTGGAAACAACCGAAAAGGCTGCAAGCAGAAACCCGATGATCATCCAGACATTGATATCAATCACCAACAGGACTGCTTACTGACATCGTTCGATCATCGCATCGCCCGCAGACACTCCAGGAAGGGAGTAAAAACACAAAGCCATCAGGAGGACATTCGTCAGAGGCTGCGAAACAGCGCTTTGATGGCTGAACAACACAGCTTACGGCGAAGTTTTTGACCTCAGTCAGTCGTTGTTCGCTATCGATGATTGGTGCCAGCTCAAGAAAGGTCTATGAGCTTCCCCGGCCACGCCATAAATCGCTGTTGCCATCGACATAGTTTGGAACGAAGCAGCATCCAAGCAGTCGTGGAGCACTTCGGCAGGTCGATGAAGCAACTTTGGATCAATTCCGGTGCTTGCGCATCAGGAGCAACAGCAGGCGACAACATGGAGCGCCTTTACATTTCGCAGCAAGAGGTTCAAACTTTCAACGGCAAAATCATCCCGTTCGGAATCATGGACCCGCTTGTTCTGAGGGTTAACTTTCAAGCAGCCTGCTTCTCGCCCTGGCTCTACAAAAGCCAATAAGCAATTCGCTGCTCAACAGCTCGTGGCCTGCCTTAATTGCACTAGCACAAACAGGCTCAAGCTAATTTGGCATAGCTGTGAACTTCCAATGTAAGATCTTGCACATACCAAGGGTCATCAAGAATCCAATCAGCGCATACAAGTCGAGGGGTAGTCCTTCGGTAAGTCTTCCCCCCATTCGTTATGAGGAAGTTTATTAAATGGTGAAGGGTAAACCTGCTTGACCATTTGAAAACGACTGGGAGCTTCCGAATCATTCGGATCGTAATCAATGATCCAAAAATAATCATAGTTGTCATTCCATTTCTCTGGAACTCCCTCTAATTGGTCAAGATTCAGCAGCTGACGAAGAGTGACTTTCTGAGCTGAATACAGCCGCTCTAATCTTGGGCTAGCGATGTGGTGGTGTTCCCAGAACATCAAAACAATACGGTCGTGCCATCTGGGATTTCCGAGTACATCTGCTGCAGCTGCCCGAGTAGCACTGTTTTTTTCTGAAATTTTTGTCATGCCATTTTCACCAGGCATTGCTGCATAAGTCTTGATTGGCAGCGCCCAGCTGACAGCAGTCTGACCTGCCGTTTCAAGCGTATGCAGAGTGATCGCAAAAATTGCAGCAGGTGCCTGACCTTCAAGCAGTGACTGATCCGTCGCGTTCTGGCCAAGATAATGTTGGCGTAACGCAATCGCCCGTCTCAACCCAATCCCACAAAGCGCATGAGAATTTGCCTTTTCGCCATGACGCAGAAGAATAATCCGACGAGGCACGGCCCGTACAGATGGTCCATGCAGAATGATGACAGTGCAGAGGAAAGCTGCCGCCGTCAGTATGCCTAGCCATTTAGGTCTTTTTGCACATGTCACCGATCAATCCTGTCTGGACTCCATTGGTAGCAGCGCACGAATCACTTGAGTGTGGAAGCTGGCCGACCAATGCTCAGAATCAGCCAACAGACTTGAGCCCTGAATAGCCAAAAAACCATTCAAAGCTCTCCTGAAAGACAGGAGCAGTACAACTGTTTCGCAATCATCTAGTTAGCAAGCCAACGCGTGATCACCGTTCCGTCGTAAACATGGCCAGAGGCCTCAACAATGGGTTTGGTCTGCGGGTTCGTGAAAATGTCATACAGAACATTTTCCTGACCTTGAAACATCACAGTTGCCCTCTTCGGGTCCTCTTTAGAAACACCAAGATAAAAGATCTTGACACCCATTTCTAAGAACATCGCCTGCTAATCAGGTGCTTCCATATGGTCTCTGTACTCTTCGAAGGTCTTGCTGAGCTTGAAATCAAGAACAGTGGTTTCAATCATCGCCAACAAGAGAAAAGAAGTATTTCGCAAAGGATATTCACTTAGAGCAATGATGGCGAAGGTCGATTCAAGGGCGCACTCGTCGCACCTAGCTCGAACAGGTGTGCATTGGCCCACACACTCTGCTGTTTTTCTAGACGACAGCTAACCCTTGAAGAGTAGGCGTGTGGCAAAGACAACGATGGAGAGAGGCTTGCAGACAGATCGAAAAGCTTGGCCATGTGAGCCCTCAGTGGCATTCACAGCTCAGGACATCAAGCCGACGCCAACCGGCAACTCAACCAAGTGGAAGCAGCTCTGGGCCCAGTCCCAGCATGCCTATCGCGGTGGGACAGCGTTTGACAAAATCTGAGCCAACCGTGGTTGAAATTTTGAGCTGCCCCCTTACTGCAGCATGAGTAAAAATTGTCATTGCACCTTGACTGTTCCCGAGGCATTTCTAGAACTCTGAAAGAGGCACGATTCGTATGGAAATCCACACTGCCCACGCCGAACCAATTGGTGAGTTCATTCGTGAGGGACATCACAAACCATTTCGTGCTTTGGCTTGCCCAATTGGCCCCAGCTGCAAACTTGCAGGACCTAAAGCACCGGCCCAAGAGAGCTAAGGCCGAGAGACAGACGTCACTGGCAAGTGATTCTCGAGCAATCAGTCAAAACTGAGATTTCGCAGTGGCGAAAGAGAGACCCGCCATTCGACAACACAATTCAACTTGTGCACTGGTCTCAATTCAGATGCCTACATGGGCGCTATAGCAAATTTCAAGTGAGACCACAAAAATTGAGAGCATTTCAGACTTGATCTTGCTTTTGATACGCCTGAGTGCATTCATTTTTATTCACCAACCAAAACAAATTTTATGATAAAAAGAAAGGATTGGGAATGATGAAGCCAGCAATACCTGGATCATTAAATTTTGGCAAAAATCGCCGAAGTCTTTCTGTTAAGTGCAGCACCATGCAATCCTCCTTATCGAGCCAGCTGGCGTTGGTTGGTTGAAAAGCAAAGGAAAGGGCTGCTCTCGATGCTTTTGGATTCATTGCGAACTGCCAGCTCAACTATCCAGAGGTAAAAAATGTATTGAGAAGCTTCAAAGACGAGAACAGAGCGTGTGAGACGCGATGATCAAGGAGCACTCAGCTTCGATTGATGGCTTCTAAGTTCTTCCACGTTCACCATGAGTTTCGGGCTGGGAAATCCCAGCAATGGTGGGAGACTGCTCAAAACGCAATGGCTCCGGGCGGAGGCTGGGATGATGCAGTCGCCAACAACTTGAAGGCTGGTTTCTATAACCACTGCTTCTGCCCTGTTGGTCCTGAAGGCCCAGCGTTCTGCATCTGGGAAGTGCGTGAAGGCATCACTGCTCAGGAGTTCCAGGACTTCATCGATGGTCCAAACGGTGTGAACTTTGGACTTGGTGCCTGGATGAATATCTGCAAAGAGATCAACGTTGAGCTGGCTGGAAATCCCCCTTACCCGCGGAAATTCTGAACACCACTGGCACATTGACCTGGATCAACCCCGGGTCAATTCATCCAAAATTCGGCTTTGGCCATCTCAAGGCGACCTGGTCGACAGGACATGCCGCCTCCTCATCGCTTCGGTCTCTGAGCGATGAAAGCGATTCGTGAGATCAGGGCCTAGTGAACCGAATCAAACGTGATTCCCATGACTCTTGTGAGAAAGAGATAGCCGCCCCAAGTGATGACGTTCAGTCCGATCACCCAGAACCAGACAGTTTTTGTGGTTTTGCTGCTGTCTTCATCCATGAGTCCTCTGCTCATCAGCCCGTTACCAGCACAGGGTGCTGATCAATCACTGCTCAGGCGGCAGTCTGCTCAGTCGTGTTGCGAAGGACCTTCTCTTGAAGTTGCTTGACAGCGCAAAGAGCCTCATGGGCAGGCCAGCCATGGTTGTTCATCAACTCCTCCACCAGATAGTCAGGAGAGTTGGAGATTCGAGCGTTGAGATCAGCCACAGCCCTGTCGTCACGGGCTAATGCATCGAGTCGGAGTGATCGCAGTTTTTGAATACTTGGCTGATTCATGCCCATACTCTGCATGTTGGCGGTGCCTGAGCGCCATCAAATGACAATCGAACAAAGATCAAAGGGGCGCGCCCGGGGCTGAGGCACTGTGTTCTGAACTGGTGGTGGGGCCCTTCCAGGCCCCATGAGTCATTTGGGTGATAAGGCTGACTTCACCCCATCTCCCTTAAAGGGTCAGGCAGCAACAGGGGCTGCTTGACGGGAGAAACGAACGATGTTGTTCGCAGTTACGGGTTTGCTCTTACCGAGCAGGCTTCAGTCACCCTCCTCATGCCCCGTCGAAACCATTGCAGCCCCGAAAAGAGGGAATGGAGCTGAGCGGAATCGAACCGCTGTCCGAAACACTGGTGTGGATCACCTAGTCCGGTCGAGACCGGACGTTGTCATTCTGACAGCAGTGGTGAAGTGGAGCAGAGAATCTTGGGGAGTGAGTCCCGACATGCGTCGCTGCCGATCCAGGGCGTCGCCGTGTTGCCCCAGGGGCTCGAGGACATCGGCAGCAAGGAATTGCAGGCACTCGGGGCCAAACAGATCACACCACGACGACGTGCTGCATCGTTCGCATCCGACATGGCCTGTTTCTACAGGCTTCACCTGCAGTGCCGGCTGCCCTTCAGGTTGCTGCGGGAGATGGCACGCTTCCACTGCGATGGTCGCGATTCTCTGTACGACGGCGTTCAACAGGCCCTCGACTGGGAACGCTGGCTTCATCCATCGATGAGCTTCCGCGTGGATGTGACCGGCACAGCCCCCGGACTCAATCACAGCCACTACACCGCGCTTCAGGTGAAAAATGCGTTGATTGATCGTCAACGTGATCTCTGGGGACAACGGTCATCCATCGATCTGAACGAACCCGATCTCTGCCTGCATGTTCACCTGCATCGAGGTGAGGCGATCCTGAGCCTGGACGGCAGCGGTGGCAGCCTGCACCGCAGAGGATACCGAGCCGCCGTGGGTGTGGCTCCGCTCAAGGAGAACCTGGCCGCAGGACTGATCAGGCTGACAGGCTGGAACGGAAGCACCCCACTGACCGATCCCTGCTGCGGCTCGGGAACGCTGCTGATTGAGGCCGCAGCGATGGCACTGCAGCGATTCCCCGCTCTGCATCGCCGCTTCCTGCTCGAGTCATGGGCGGATTTCGAAGGGGATCTGTGGGATGCAGAACAGCGAAGAGCCCGGAAACGGCAGCAGCCCACGAACAAAGCTCCACGAATCCTGGGCTATGAGCAGAACGCAAAGATTGCCCAGCAGGCACGCGACAACATCAGCGCAGCAGGCCTGGAGGAGGTGATCGAAATCGTTCAAGCCGATTTCAGAGATGCTCCGGCTCCGGAGAAGGACCACGGTGTCGTGGTGTGCAATCCGCCCTATGGCGTGCGACTGGGCGACAGCTCTGAACTTCAAGAGCTCTATCGAGAGCTGGGAGCAGTCCTGAAAAAAGACTATGGAGGCTGGGATCTGTGGCTGCTCAGTGGCAATCGAGAATTAACCGCAGCTCTGCGTCTCAAGGCAAAGCGAAGAATCCCTGTGAGCAACGGTGGATTGGATTGCCGTTGGCTGCATTACGAGTTGAACAGGCGCTCAGCGGATCCCATCCCCCAGGGGAACTGAACGCAGGCGATTCATTTGCCCAGGACAGCCCGCGTGGTGCGCAGCAGACCATCGAGTGTCTGAGGCAGATACGGTCCTTTGGCGAGCTGACCGCCAATCCGCAGGCTGAATCCGGCCACCACAAGATTGAGAATCACCATCGCCAGCAGCGATTGAATCAACGACCACCCCCAGGACTCCATCATCCACACCAGCAAGGCGGCTTCTCCTGCCACGAGAGCCATCAGCATCAAGGTGCCACCCATGGCCAGAAACACACCACCACTGATCAGGCGCCGTTTCTCGCGATCCACCTCCTGCAAGGCAATACGGACATGCAGGTCCATCACCGAGCCCGCAAGTGCCGTGACCCGGGCGGCAGCTCCAAGTCCTCTGGAGCGCGATTGCTCGGAACGGGGCAGTTCACTCATGAGGATCTCCGTCCACCGGTCAGTAGAGCACCCACCAGAATCCCTACACCAGCAGCAACCGCCAGTGACATCAGGGGTCTGTCGCGCACCGGTTTCTCAAGCTTCGGCCTGAGAGTGCGGTTGAGCTCATCGAGCAGATGCTCAAGCTGCTCCTCCAGCGGATCAAGGTTGTCAGCGAGGTTGCGGGTGCGATCTCCGGCCTGATGCAGCAACTCCTCAAGCTGGACAGTGACGAGGCTCGCAGCCCGGTCGCTCTGGGCAGAAATCAGATGAACCACCTCATCGAAACTGCCACGGGTGGCTTCAAGGGCTTGATGGGTGACTTCAGGCCAGCGCTTTTGGATCTCTGGCAAGAGACTCTCAAAGCGATCCCGAAAGCGGTAGGCCAGATCCTGTGAATCCGCAGGCGCATCGGCTGATGAAGGAGCTGATTCCATGGCGATCCTGACGGCCAACCGCAGGGTAAGGGTGGTAACTCTGAGATGAAACCCATTGGCATTGGTGGGGCATCAGTTGCGCTACGCCTTGTTGGAGCATTTAGGGGCCCCGGATGACCCGGGCGGCTGCCACCTCGACCTGTTGCTTGAGGACGGAGACAGCTGCCGCAGCTGGCGTCTGCAAGCGATTCCGCGTTTGAACGGTCCCGCGGTGAGGGCCACGCCATTGCCTCCCCACCGACTGGTGTGGCTGGACCGGAAGGCAGCCTCCGTGTCCGGCAACAGGGGTTGGGCGCGACGAGTCGTGGCGGGCAAAATGCGAAGCGGTCTGCCCGCCGATGCCAATCAGCCCATCCAGGTGGAGCTGGAAGGGATGGCCGTCATCGGCCTTAGCGAGCCGGTTGTTCTGGAAATCACAGCAGATCAGTGCCGCATGCGCACTCCCTTTGACCAGGGCACTACAAACAGCACTTGAGCTTTTTCAAGGCTCCGCTAATTTCAGACGGCTGACAGCCGTGGCCCCTGTTGGTACACATCAATCAGGTCGGGCTGACACAGTTCAAGTCCTTCGGGGGGGCGATGAGCATCCCCCTCGAACCCGGTTTCACTGTGGTGACCGGGCCGAACGGATCCGGCAAGAGCAACATTCTCGATGGAGTGTTGTTCTGTCTTGGCTTAGCCAACAGCAAAGGCATGCGTGCTGATCGCCTGCCCGATCTGGTCAACAGCAATGTGCTCAAGGCCGGCAAGTCAGCCGAAACCACGGTGAGTGTTCGTTTCGACCTGTCCGAATGGCAACCTGACGCCGCTGAGGAAGGACTGGAGCCCCCTGAGGAGGGGCCATGGATCCGCTCTGATCAAACGGAATGGACCGTCACACGCAAGTTGCGGGTGATGCCAGGAGGCTCCTACAGCAGCAGCTACAGCGCCGACGGGGTCCCATGCAATCTCCAGCAATTGCAAACCCAGCTGCGCCGACTTCGCATCGACCCTGAGGGCAGCAACGTGGTGATGCAGGGGGACGTGACCCGCATCGTTTCGATGAGCAACCGCGATCGTCGCGGCCTGATCGATGAGCTGGCCGGTGTGGCACTTTTTGACACCCGCATTGAACAGACCCGGCGCAAACTCGATGAGGTTCAGGAGCGCCAGGAGCGCTGCCGCATCGTTGAGCAGGAACTGCTGACGGCTCGGCAGCGACTTGAAAAAGACTGTGCCAAAGCCAGGGCCTATCAGGAACTCAAAGAGCAGCTGCAGCTCGGGCGGCGACAGGAGCTGGTGTTGGCCTTCGAAGCGGCTCAAGCCGAACGTCGACGCCTTCAGCAGCGCCAGGAACAGCTGATCACCAAGGAGGAGAGTGATGCCCGGTCGATCGAGCATCGTGACATCAGCCTTCAGGATGCGGCGAAGCGGCTGCAGACCCTTCAGGAGAGCGTCAAGGCCCTCGGTGAGGACCAGCTGCTGAGTGTGCAGGCAGAACTGGCCGGGCTGGATCCACAGAGCCGCGAACTGGAGCGGCAGGCAGGCCAGCATCAACAGGAGGCTGAACGTCTTCAGGGACTGCGCCATCAGCTGCAAGCCCGTCGCGGCCAGCTTCTGGCTGAAACGGAAGATTTGCGCCTGAACACCAACAACGGATTGCTGGAGAAAGCCGAGCAGGACTGCAGAGATGCCGAAGCCGCAGTGGAGCTCTCCCGGCGGCGGCTGGGAGAAGTGGCAGGACGCTCAGGCACCTGGCTCGAAGAGCAGAAGCAGCGCTCCGGCCAACGTCAGAACCTTCAAGCTCGCGTCATACCGCTTCAGGAGGAACGTCAACAGCTGCTGGAACGACTCCGGCAGGACGAAGAACGACAGCTGGATCTGGAGCAGGAACGGGACCAGGACGGAGCGGAAGATCAGCGGGTCCAGTCCCTGCTGGAGCAACTCGAGAGCGAGTGGCAGACGCTGCTGGAGTCGATCCGCTGTGGCAGAGAGCAACTTCAGCAACTGCTGGAGTCGGTTGCCATTCAGCAGCGAACCCGTTCCAGGCTCGAACAGGAACAGACGCGGCTCGAGCGCGACATTGCCCGCCACGACAGCCGCCGGGAAGCTCTTCAGGAAAGCAGGGGCACAGGTGCACTGAGGCTGCTGCTCGAATCGGGCCTGGAAGGGATCCATGGCCATGTTGCGCAGCTTGGTGAGGTTGATGAACGCCATCGCCTGGCTCTGGAAGTGGCTGCCGGCGCAAGAATGGCTCAGGTGGTGGTTGACGATGACCGCATCGCGGCTCGTGCGATTGATCTTCTGAAAAGTCGCCGCGCCGGTCGACTCACCTTCCTGCCGCTCAACAAGATCCGAGCTCCTGGCGGGGGGGCTGTGGCTGCAATAGCTCGTGGGCGCCGACCCCAGGCGGGCGAGGGGGGCGGCCTGGTCGGACGCGCTGTCGACCTGATCCGCTACGAAGCGATCTATGCAGACGTGTTCGCCTATGTCTTCGGTGACACGCAGGTGTTCAGCGATCTGGGCAGTGCCAGACAATTCCTCGGTCGCTCGCGGGCCGTCACCCTCGAGGGTGAGCTGCTTGAAAAAAGTGGAGCCATGACAGGCGGTAGCTTCTCGCAGCGAGGAGGCGGGCTGAGCTTTGGTGCCAGCAGTGATGGCGATGAAGCGGCCCCACTGCGTCAGCGACTGCTGGAACTGGGAGAGAGCCTGGCCGCCTGTCGACGGGAAGAACAGAGGCTGGTGGATGCCGTGGATCAGCAGCGGCCAGTACTGCGCCAACTGGAGCAGCGCCAGGCAGCTCTGGAAGCAGAACGCCAGGCCGCCAAGCGCTCCCATGGTCCACTGCTCGAACGCGTGCAGCAGCGTCAGCGCAAACTCAGCGAGCTGCAGCAGGCCCAGCAGAAACACCGTCTCAGGCTTGATCAGCTGGAGACGAGCCTGAGCCCGCTGCAAACGGAACTCAATCAGCTCAATTCCCAGGAATCCAGCCTCGAAGCCAATGGTGATGCCGAGGGCTGGCAAGCGCTGCAGCAGAACCTGGAGCGGGTGGATTCTGGCCTTGAGGCCGCACGGCAGCAACGCGATGCACTGCTGCAGCAGGAACGCGACCGACAGCTGTCCCAACAGAGACTCGGAGATCAGCAGCAGGCCATTGAGCGAGAGGAAACGTCGCTTCAGCAGGCGGTTCAGGCCCTCTCAGAAGCACATGGCCGCTGGCGTGAACAGCAACAGGCGTTGAAGACCCGCAGGAATGCACTGGAAACTCAGCAACAGGAACTGCAAACGCGCTTCGGGGAAGAACGACGCGCCAGAGATGAAGCCGAGGCTGCCGTCGCTGAGCAGAGGCAGGCACTGCAGCAGGCCCGTTGGGAACTGGAGCGCCTTCGCGAGGAGCGAACCTCACTCGAAGAGCAACTGCGCAACGGCGGACTCCGATTGGAGGAGCTGCGGACGACGCTGCCTGATCCACTGCCGGAGATTGCCGACGAGCTGCGCGAAAGTGGCCTGGAAAGCCTTCAGGAACGCCTGCAGCAATTGCAGTTGCGTATGGAAGCCCTGGAACCGGTCAACATGCTTGCCCTGGAGGAGCTGGAAGAACTCGAACAACGCCTCGGCGACCTCGGGGAACGGCTGGATGTGCTCAGCCAGGAGCGGGAAGAACTGCTGCTGAGGATTGAAACCGTGGCCACGCTGCGCCAGGAAGCCTTCATGGAAGCCTTTGAAGCAGTCGACAGCCATTTCCGCGAAATCTTCGCCAGCCTTTCTGATGGCGATGGCAAGCTTCAGCTCGACAATCCGGATGACCCTCTCGAGGGTGGCCTCACACTCGTGGCCCATCCCAAGGGCAAGGCCGTCAGACGTCTGGCGGCGATGTCCGGTGGAGAGAAGTCGCTCACCGCTCTCAGCTTTCTGTTCGCTCTGCAGCGCTTCCGTCCATCACCGTTCTATGCCCTCGATGAGGTCGACAGCTTCCTGGACGGCGTCAATGTGGAACGCCTGGCGGCCCTGATTGCCCGCCAGGCCGAACAGGCTCAATTCCTGGTGGTGAGCCACCGCCGCCCCATGATCGGAGCCTCCACACGGACCATTGGCGTCACCCAGGCGCGCGGTGCCCACACTCAGGTGGTGGGCCTTCCTGATGCAGCCTGAACAGCCAGCGCAGGGTCCTTGCGCCAAAATGTCACGAATCCCTCCGGCTGAGGCCCGCGGTTGAGCTTGTCGTCAACTCCGAATGACCCCCTGGCGAACGTGCCCAGTGACCGCCTCTGGTTGAGGTCGGAACTGATGGGTACGCAGGTCATCACCCGCGATAGCGGACGACGCCTGGGCGTTGTGGGTGAAGTGGTCGTGGACATTGACCGCCGTGAAGTGGTGGCCCTGGGATTACGCGACAACCCGCTCACCAGGTTCCTGCCAGGCCTGCCGCGCTGGATGCCCCTCGACCGCATCCGCCAGGTGGGGGACGTGATCCTTGTCGACTCAGCCGACTCCCTGAGCGAAGGCTTTGCCGCTGATCGTTACAGCCGAATCATCAATTGCCAGGTCATCACGGAATCAGGCCAGCAACTCGGCCGAGTCTTGGGCTTCTCGTTCGACATTGAAACCGGTGAACTGACCACTCTGGTGATGGGGGCGTTGGGTGTGCCACTGCTGGGGGAAGGGGTGCTGAGCACCTGGGAGATTCCCGTCGACGAGATTGTCAGCAGCGGTGCTGACCGGATCATCGTTTACGAGGGCGCTGAAGACAAACTCAAACAACTCAACAGTGGATTCCTGGAAAAGCTTGGAGTGGGAGGAGCCAGCTGGGAAGAGCAGGAGAGGGAGCGATACCGCCTGAACGTGGTGCCCGTCGAAAACCAGCTCAGCTCTGGTCAGCCAGCTGAGACGGCACCACGCCAGCTGGAGGCCTCTCAGAGCGAACGGTTTGAGGCCGAACAACCGGAACTCGAATATGTGGAGCTGGAACAGCCACGGGAACAGGACGTGCGCCGACGCCGCTACCTCGATGAACTGCCCATCGATGAACCCGAGCCCTACAGGGATCCAGAGCGCTATTCCAGACGCGAGCCGGAGCTTGACGATCGTCGTTACCGGACTCAAGACCAGGACGAACGGGCTTACCGGGAGCCCGAGCCCTCCCGCTATGCAAACCCCATCGGCGAACGCGACTCATCCAGCTATGAGGAACGTCCTCGCTACGACGATCGTCCCCGCCCGGCTTCAAGGCGGCCTGTAGAGCGCCCCGGGGCTCCACTGGATGTGGAACCGATGGATGTTGAGCCATTCGAGCGCCAGCCCCTGGACCTGGAGCCAAAGCCACTCGACACGTGGAACAACGACCGACCGCAAGGGGCTCCCGGCGAGCCCGTTGAAGATCCCTGGTGAATCAATCAGGGCAGCGCAAGAGTCCGATCAGGAACAATCCAATCAGGAATGAGCACCATCCTTGAACTGCAATGACGCGCTGTTGACGCAATAGCGCTGTCCGGTGGGGGCTGGTCCATCGCTGAAGACGTGTCCCAGATGTGAATCGCAGCGTGCACAGAGGATTTCTCTGCGCACCATTCCATGGCTGAAATCTTCCTTGGTGACGATGGCCCCGGAACTGACTCCCTGCCAGAAACTGGGCCAACCGGTACCCGATTCAAATTTGGTGCTGGAGCTGAACAATGGGGTATCGCAGCAAATGCAGTGGTAGGTGCCGTCGCCCTTGTGGTTCCAGTAAGCACCAGTGAAGGCTCGTTCAGTGCCTCCTCGGCGAGCCACCTGGAACTGCTCAGGAGTCAGTTGCCGCTTCCACTCCTCAGGGGAGCGTTCAACGCGATCGCCGCCGGAGGTTGATGAAATGGTCATGCACTGATCGGGGATGCGTATCAAAAGCTAGTCGGAAAGAGCCTTTGGCAGCAGGCACCTCACCTCTTCAGCCAGAGCCGCCACCGCTCCCGGCTGTCCGCGCAGCGCCCTGAGATCCTCACGCTGACCCTGCAGCCGCTCGGGCTGCTGCAACCAGCCCGATGCTTCGGCTGCGATCTGCTCGGGTGTGATGGCGCCTACCCGCTCAGGAACCAGCATCCGACCTGCGGAAATATTCGGCCATGCCAGCAGACCATGGTTTCTCATCCTCCAGGCGCTGAGCAGAAGACCGATCAGTCGCCGCAGTCCAGGCAAGCGGGCCAACAGTCCCATCCAGCCGTCCCAGGCCTGCATCACACCCAGATGCTGGGTGGGCACCAGCACGATCATGGGCACTCCCAGAGCTCCCAGTTCAGCCGTGTTGGCACCCACTGTGGTGAGTGCCAGGGAACATTGACTCAGCACTCCATGGGCAGGCGGGTCCTCCTGAAGATGGATCAGTGTGCCGGCCTCAGTCAGCAATCGCCTCCAGGGCCAGCCATCCCCGGGAGGGAGCACCTCGCTGACACCGGCCGCATAACCCTCCGCGATGCGATTGGCAGGGCCCAGGTAACGGAGAAGGTCCTCAGCACTGGTGGTGGGCGCAACGGGCAAAAGGAATCGACAGCCCGGGCGTTGAGCCCTCAAGCGATCGGCGGTTTCAAACAGAAAAGGAACACCCACGCTGAGTTTGGCTGGCTTGGATCCCGGCAGCAGCGCCACCCATTCCCCTTCAGGCAGAGGATCGCTTGCTCTGGCATGGCTGGACAGGTCGGCCATCAGATCGCCAACAACACGGCAACGCGAACGAAAGCGCTTCGGCAACTGCTGCTGAACCTCTGGTGCCATGGCTGCAATGCGGTCATTCCAACGCGGCCAGCGGGCCACCCATTCGGCATAGGTGATGTGCCGATAGCCAAGCCTTGCTGAGAGCAACACACTCCAGAACTGATCGCCACCGAGAAAGACCACCACTCCTCGGTTTGGCCAGTGGCAGAACCGATCCGGATGAAGCAACACACCCCAGAACTGAGCCGCAGGAATGATGCGATCGAACTGCTGCCAGCGACCGGCAGCCTCGGCCTCCATGCCTGTGGCATTAGGGCATGGGACCAGCACCAGCCTCAGGCTGAGAGGCGAATGCATGGCTCTGGGTCTGAGCAGCAATTGCCGGTGGAGCTGTTCCGCCAGCGGACGAACCCAGGTACTCAGCTCGCCGGGTCCGTTGGAAACGAACACCACCGAGAGCGTTGGATCCGTGGATCGGAGCGTCAAGCGAAACGGATCGGCTTTTGGGAAAAAATGCGGATGGCGAGACTTGAACTCGCAAGGCCGAAGCCACACGCCCCTCAAACGTGCGTGTCTACCAATTCCACCACATCCGCGTGGTCGATTCAGCCCCTCGGGCTTCATCGGGGACCGATCATACCGGCTGGGGTGCCCGTTAATGCCCTGCCCGCAGACCCTGCAGGAAACGGATCAACTCCCATGCACGGACACTGATACGATCCGCCCTGGCCTGGAATCTGCGGGATGCCCATCGGCAAGGTGCTGATCGCCAACCGCGGCGAAATTGCTCTCAGAATCCTGAGAAGCTGCCGGGAGATGGGCATCGCCACGGTGGCGGTTTACAGCACCGTTGATCGCAACGCCCTGCACGTACAACTTGCAGATGAAGCGGTTTGCGTCGGCGAAGGACCCAGCAACCGCAGCTATCTGAACGTTCCCAACATTCTTGCGGCAGCCACTTCCAGAGGTGTTGACGCCATCCATCCCGGATACGGATTTCTAGCCGAAAACGACAAGTTCGCGGAAATGTGCCGCGACCACGGCCTCACCTTTGTCGGACCATCGCCGCACGCGATCCGCTCGATGGGTGATAAGTCCACCGCCAAGACCACCATGCAATCGGTGGGGGTTCCCACCGTTCCCGGCAGCGAAGGGCTGCTTTCAGGAACCAAGGAAGCGGCAGAACTTGCAGCCAGCATGGGCTACCCAGTCATGATCAAGGCCACAGCCGGTGGGGGTGGACGAGGCATGCGCCTCGTCCAGAGCCATGATCAGCTCGATACTCTCTTCAAGGCGGCACAGGGAGAGGCCGAAGCGGCATTCGGCAATCCTGGCCTCTATATGGAGAAATTCATCGACCGCCCGCGTCACGTTGAAGTGCAGGTGTTGGCCGATCGCCATGGCAACGTCGTTCACCTCGGCGAACGCGACTGCTCGATTCAACGCCGCCACCAGAAACTTCTGGAAGAGGCTCCAAGCCCGGCGCTTGACCCTGAGCTGCGTCGACGCATGGGCGAAGCGGCAGTGGCGGCAGCGCGCAGTATCGATTACGAGGGTGCCGGCACGGTCGAGTTCCTGCTGGACCGCAGCGGCGGGTTTTATTTCATGGAGATGAACACCCGCATTCAGGTGGAACACCCTGTCACCGAAATGGTCACAGGCGTTGACCTGATCACTGAGCAACTGCGCATCGCCGGAGGCGAGCCGATCAGCGTTGTTCAGAAAGACATCCAGTTGCGTGGTCATGCGATCGAATGCCGCATCAATGCAGAGGATGCCCGCCACAACTTCCGTCCCGCACCGGGACGGATCACCGGCTGGCTACCCCCAGGAGGTCCTGGAGTGCGCGTCGACAGTCACGTGTACACCGGTTATGACATCCCACCCTTTTACGACTCGCTGATCGGCAAGCTGATTGTTTGGGGAACCGATCGCACCCATGCGTTGTCACGCATGAAGCGTGCCCTCAACGAGTGCGCCGTCACTGGAATCCCCACAACGGTCGACTTCCATCTGGAGATGATCGAGCGGCCGGAATTCATCAACGGCGACGTCCATACAAAATTCGTCGAGCAGGAAATGCTCCCCTGAACCGAGCGCGGACGCTCGCCATTCAAGCGATGGCTTGGGAACGCATCAGGATCTGTGAGAGCACACCCTGCTGGCCGACCAACAGCTCACGCACGAGGCTGACCAGGCCAAGCCAGATGACCGGTGTGACATCCACACCGCCGATCGGTGCCACAACACGGCGAGTGAGAGCCAGAACAGGCTCCGTCAGCCAGATCACCACAGCCCAGACCCCTGATTTGGAGTCAACCTTCGGGTACCAAGTGAGCACGATCCGCATCAGAAACATCAGGCTCCATGCAGCCAGCAGCAGACCCAGGATCAGATGCACTGTCGGCAGAACCTGAAGCAGGGTCGGCGTCACAAAGCTCAAAGCAACGGGATCAGCATCGTAGAAAGTCGCCAACGATCCCTAAGATCGCTGTTGCCTTGCATCCAGGGTTTGGTTCCGGCCCGATCGCTATGACTCCCTCCCTCACCAATTTCCTTCTCAGCCTGGTCGCGGGTGCCGTGATCGTGGTTGTACCAGCTTCCATTGCTCTGTTCCTCTTCAGCCAGACCGACCAGGTGGACCGAAAGCTCTGAAGGACCTGGCGCACTTCGTAAACTTGAATCAACTGTTCCCGGACATAAAAAACCGGTGAACGCACTTCGAGGTCCTGATCGTGGTTAACGCCAGTCTTAATTGGGCCAGCATCGTTGGCATCGTGCTGGCCGTTGGCGGCGCGATGCTCTATTTCATGCGCAGTTTCAAGCCTGCGCTCGCCCGCGATTACGACGTTTTCTTTGCGGCCATCGGCCTGCTGTGCGGCGGAATCCTCTTCTTCCAGGGCTGGAGACTCGATCCGATTCTGCAGTTCGGACAATTTCTGTTGGCCGGCACAACGGTGTTTTTCGCCTACGAAAGCGTCCGCCTGCGAGGAATTTCAGCAGAGCAGGCTCGCCGCTCGGCCTACTTCGATGACGAGCCGCCTGCCAGGGGACAAGCTCCAGGGATGCGTGGCGGATATGACGACTCCTACGACAGCTTCGACGAACCTCAGCCGCTGAGACGCCGCTTTGCAGGACAGGAATTCGACCGCAGTGAAGGTCAGGACGACGACTTCTATCGCCCTCGCCGAAATTCCAGAGCAGCCATTCCTGAACAAGCCGCCAGTCGACGACGCGGCCGCCCTGAAGAACCCTCCAGCTGGAGTCAGGACAGTGAGCAGGACCGCCGCATGGCCCGCTTCGGCAATCGGGACGACGATCGCCCAGCCTCTGGTCCCAGCTTCGGTGATCGCCGCAATCAACGTGAGGATCAGCGACGCGGCAGCAGACCCAGCGCTGCTTCTGCACGCACTGGGTCCCCTTCAACCACCTCCTCGCGTCCAAGCGAAGAACCACAGGGAGGAGTGTCCCGCTCACCTTTTATCAACCGGTCCGCAGCGGCAAATCCGCCTGGAATTCCTCAGGGAACACCGTTCCGCCAGGCTGCTGAAGATGCGGCCTACAGCCCGAGCCGACGTCAACCTGGCCAGGAGTCCCCGCCCAACTCGCGTCCACAGGATTCAGGACGCACCCCTCCCCGCAGTTCGCGTCCACGGGATAACAGCTCCCGCTTCGACGACTGATCCGCTTCCCTGCGCTGCTGCTGGTTGGCCTGTTGATGGTCGGATGTAGCGGCATAACTCAGCGAGCTCCGGGATCCCTTCTGGCTGAGCAGCAGCAGGAGCCCGCTATCAGTGGAGACGGCAGCAAGCTGGCCGTGATTGTTGACCAGCGCGGCAGACCCACCGTGCAGTTGAAGGACCTGCGTGGCGGCGGTCGTCTGCCACTGCGCCATCTGAACCGACAACAGCCCCACAGCTCCCCCTCTCTGAGCTGGAACGGTCGCTATCTGGCCGTGATTGTTCAGCGTGGCAACCGAAGGCTTGTTCTGATCGAAGACCGACTCAGCGGTCGAGCCCATCCGCTTCGCCTTCCCTCAGGTCGTTCTCCCATCCGAGTGAGCCTCGCACCGGATGGCCGTCAGCTGGCAGTCCAGACCGCCGATCGAGGTCGTTGGCAGGTGGAACTGCTTGATCTCAGCGGCCTGCTGGAACCGGATCGCCCCGGCGGACTGCGCAGGTCAACTCCAGCAGAGCCTCAGCCATGACAGTTCACTGGCCACGAATCACGGCACTGCTGTTTGGACTCTGCCTGATGAGCTGTGGTCCATCAGGCCTGCGTCCTGAGCAGGGCATCAACAGCGCACTGCAGCGCAGCGCTGAAAGCAGGCGATGGCCTTCCATGGGCAACCGCTGGTTGGCATCGATCGCCAGTCGCAACGGGCGGGAACGGGTGGAGCTTGTGAATTTGCGCAATGGTCAGCCTGTGCCGCTGCCTGGCATCAATCAGGCGGATGCGCAGCCGATCAGTGTCAGCGTCAGCGCAGATGGCAATCGCATTGCCCTGGTCCGCAGCCGTGATGGACGCACGGAGCTGATGCTCTACCGCCGTGGTGTGGGAATGCTTCAACGCTTACCCCTGGAACCTGCCGGAGTCCCCAGGGAGGTCAGCCTGGATGGATCAGGGCGCCTGCTGGCGGTGCAGGTGAGCCGTCAGGGGCGATGGGACGTGGATCTGATCCGTCTGCCTTGAGCAGCTGGTCCCGCTCAAGGAATCAGACCAGCCCAGTGCAGGAAGGTGTCGCGGCTGAGCGCTTCCACAAGCAGCACCGCAAGAAAGCCGATCATGGCGAAACGACCATTGACACGCTCCGCATAGCCGCTCCAACCGAACGCAGGGACATCACGCGTTGTCGCGGAGGGTGTCTGGTCGGCAAGAGCCTCAGGCTGCTTCGCTGGGTCGGTCTCGGAAGTCATCGGGGATCAGACGCGGCCGAATTCATAGCCTGCCGCGGGGAGCAAACGCCATCCTCCCTTGCCGTCAAGTTCGAGAACCGTGTCGTGGAATTCACGCAGGGTGGGTCTGTGACCGACGCTGATGAATGAGATTTCGCGTCGACAGAGCAGTTCATACAGGTGACGCTCGGTGGAGACGTCGAGAGCGCTGGTTGCCTCATCAAGAACCAGCATGTGGGGAGCATTGAGCAGCAAGCGGGCAAAGGCAAGACGCTGCTGCTCGCCAAGGGACAACAGTCGCGGCCAGTCCTGCTTCACATCCAAATCGGGATAGCGGTTGACCAGATCAGGCAGCCGCACTTCCTGGAGAACGGAACGGAACTGATCATCATCAAAGCGATCAGGCTGGAGCGGATAGGCCAGCTGCTCACGGAGCGAACCCAGCAGCATGTAAGGCTTCTGCGGGATGAAGAGCATGTCGCCAGCGGGAGGACGCTCCAGGTGACCGTCACCACTGACCGGCCAGAGTCCGCTCGCCAGCCGCAGGAATGAGGTCTTGCCGCAGCCGGAAGGACCTACCACCAGGAGCCGTTGGCCAGCCTCCAGGCTGATGCTGAGGTCCTTGATCAGAACGCGGTCGCTCTGAGGTGGCACCAGATCAACATGACTGATCAGCAGCCGATTTGCCTCGACCTGCTGGACGTTGGGCAGGCTGCTGAGTTGATCATCTTCACTGCTGTGGGTGATCTCATCAACTCTGCCCTGGAAGCCCTCCAGACGGGAGATGCTGGCTGAAAAGGCTGCAAGACGATCAATGTTATTGACGATGTAACTGACCGAAAAAAGCACCTGGGAGAAGGCGATGCTGGCCTGTCCAAAAACACCGAAATCAACCTCCTTGGCGAAGTAGATGGGTGCGATCACCAGCCAGGGAAGAAAACGAGAGAAATAGTCGTAGGAACGCTGGATCACACTGATCAGCGCCTCCCAGATGATCAGTCGGTTGTAGTTCGTGATAGCGCCGTCCAGTCGACGATTCGCCTCCTTTCCCTCTTGCTTTTCGCCGCCGTAGAAGGCAATCGACTCGGCGTTGTCCCGAATATGGACTAGGCCGTAACGGAAGTCGGCTTCCAGCTTGAGCTGCTGATAATTCAAGGCCACAAGCTTGCGGCTGGCGTAGACGATCAGGGTGGTTCCAACCACGGAGTACACGATCAGCAACTGGGCAAGACGGCCATTGATGCCCCACAACACAAGAATGAAACTGAAGAAGGTGAGCAGAGCCGTGATCACCTCCACCACCACACTCAAGCTGGTGATCGTGAAACTGCGGGTATCGTCAGCAATCCGCTGGTCCGGATTGTCGATATCGGAAGCGTTCTCATCATTGGGATTGAGAACGTAATAGGCCCGATTGGAGAGATAGCGACCCAGCAGACGTGAGCTGAGCCAGCGCCTCCACATCAGACCCACCTTGGGGATCAGATAGCTCTGTACCGCTCGGATCGGCAGCGCCAGCACCAGACAGAACGCATAGATGGCAACGATGTTCCAGAAACTGGACTCGTCGTAGGCAACCAGTGCGTTCTCGATGTTGCGGGCGATGTAACTGATGCCCACGTTGATGCCGTTGATCACCAGGATCAGCAGAGCAATCACTCCGAGCAGCAGCCACGGAAGCCAGCGCCCCTGACGCAGCTTGCTGCGGAAGGCGATGAAGAAGGCCGCACCGGCCAGAGCGCACGCCGACACCACAGGGCCGATCCAGCCCGACCAGATGGAATGGACAATCTCTTCGACACCGGGAAGAAAGCGTTCCTGCAGTGTCGGAATCAGCTGGTTGCTCAGGGCCACAACAGCTGTGAGCAGCGCCAGCGTGACCCCGATCACTACAAGCAGCAGTGAGAGAACCAACAACAGGAACTGCCAGGTGCGGGTTTCCTCCACAGGGAGGAAATAGGGCTGGGCCAGACGCTGCAACTTGCCCAGCTGCGCGCCCAGTCCCTGGGCAGGACGCCGAGGGGTGGTTGTCATGAGGTCATTCTCACTGAATCTGCATCAACCGGGGGGCCAATCCAGAGCACGACCTCCGATCACATGCACATGCAGGTGAAACACTGTCTGGCCTGCAGCAGCACCACTGTTAATCACCGTTCGCCAGTCCTTCAGTCCCTCTTGCTTAGCCACTCTGGCTGCGATCAGCAGCAGATGTCCCAGCAGAGCGGCATGCTCCTCGCCGACGTCATGAAGGCTCGGGATCGGTTCACGCGGGATCACCAGCACATGAACTGGTGCCTGGGGAGCGATGTCGCGAAAGGCGAGGCAATGCTCATCGCTGTAGACCTCGTCGCAAGGAATCTCACCCCGCAGGATGCGGGAAAAGATTGTGTCCTCGGCCATGGCACTAGGGCTGGGGGGGGGCAGTGAATGGGACAGGCAGGGCATCAGATCCATGCACCGCTCATCACTCCAATGCTGGCACGCTGCCTCAGTGCATCCCTGCTCGGATTCGACGCCATTCCCGTGACCGTTGAGGTGGATCTATTTCCAGGCTTGCCAGGCCTGCAGAGCGCGGTGAGCTGACACCTAAATACTACTTACAATCCAATGAGTGGGAAGGGCGGATTAGTGCGGGTTGCTTTGTATGCCCGTGTGAGCACCGGCAGCGAAGAACAATCTCAAGCGCTCGAGCAGCAACTGGCCCGGCTCGAGGCCTCAGCCGCCAGCCACAACGATCCAGATCCCGAGCGGTTCATCGATATCGCCAGCGGGTCACGGGACGACCGGCCGGAGCTGGCAAGGCTGCTGGCCACCTGCAGCCAGGGGACCATCGGCACGGTGATCGTCACCCGACTGGATCGCCTCAGCAGAAGCAGCGCCCATGGAGCTCAGCTGCTTCGATATTTCAGCGAAGCCAGGACACCGAACCTCATCGCCCTTGACGATTCCATCGACCTGAGCACATCTAGCGGCAGGTTTATGGCGAGGAACTTAATTAGTTGGGCAGAGGCTGAAAGCGATCGGCTAGGCGAGCGCACACGTCATGGCCAGGCCTTTCGCAGAACACAACGGAAGCCCTTCGGATCAGTACCGCTTTGGGGTTATCGCTTCACCGAGAACCGCGATCGCCTGGAGCCAGATCCCGACCTGTTCCCGATCGCCCAGCAGGCGGTTGCCAAATTCCTCGAAGATCCACGCACCAACACCTTGATGACGTGGTTTCACAAGGAACACGGGATCCGCTGGGGGAGCAACTACTCCTTGCGGAGGTGGCTCTGTAACCCAACGCTCACCGGAGCCAGGGCCTATGGCCAGCAGATCAGAGAGGTTGATCCATTGACTGGCCGTAAGCGGAATATCTCAAGACCGCCTGGTGACTATGCCGAGATCCACTGGGCGGATGAAGAGGGCCAACCCTTTCAGACGTCACTGCTGACAAGGGTGCAGCACGCCCGGATCCTGGCGGTGTTCCATGCAAGATCACGACCGAGCACTAGGCCCCTGGCGGAGGGGAACACAAGACCTCTCACCGGACTGATCACCTGCGCCGACTGCGGGCGGAACATCCACCACCATCGGCCGGGCAAAGGTGCGAGTTATTGGTGCATGCGGTGCGTCACGACCGGATGCCCCTCCCAGTACAAAACGCTCCGCGAGCAGGAGATCCGCTTCGCTCTGTTGGCATTCCTGCAGCAACACGCCGAACAGCTGGTCAGACACGTTGACGAGATGAAGGCTCTTCAAGACGGGAAGCTCAGCCCCGAGGCCGAGGCCCTGCGCGAAACAATCATGAAGCTCGAGGCGATGGATGACCCAGACCTTCAGCCAGTCCTCGATAAAAAGAAAGCGGCACTGGCCGTGATGATCGAGTCGGCCGCTGCCGGCGGGGCCGAGGCCGCAGCCTTCCTGGAGCAGGTCAAGACCTTTCAGCTGCCGGAGATAGGCCTGGCCTCTGAGCAGGATCCGGAGAACACCCGGCGGATCCTGAAGCGCTTCATCACCGCCGAGGCCAGGGCCGGTGAGCTCGTGACCATGACCGTGGCGGAATCCATCCGGCGGCCAGGCATGTCGGCGACATTCAACTGTGAGGGCATGGGCCTAGGCCGGAAGCCATCGAATAAAACTCAAACGGCACCAATGCCAGGGAGTCGGAGTTGATTGCTGCCGCTGAACGAGTATTGGCCGGAGTTGCTAGTTGATTGCAGACTTGATTGCTAATTAAGCCCTGACTATCTCTGCTCAACTGCGCTCAATCGTGCCAGGTATTGAAGGCTGATTTATGGGGTCAGTCAGACCATTGAAGCAATAAAAAACCCCTGTCAATGCAGGGGCTTTCGCGGGTGTGTAAAAATGGTTATACCCTCAGTTCCAGGTGTCTACACAGGCAGTTGGCACCGGAATCAGTTGGCACCAACCACCTTCACCAGCAGCTGCGCCCTCCAATTCCTCATCTGAAAGCTCTGTGACTTGAGCGTTCTTCAAGTCTTCAGCAGAAATCATAAAACCAGCCTCTTTCGCAATCGCAAGAACAGCATCAACATCAGCTGCGGCTTTGAGTTTTTCTTGAAGGCTTGAGTCTCCTTTGATTTTTTCGAGGAAAGCTTTGAATTGTTCTTCTGACATAGGTATCAGGAGTCTTTAACGGTTATAGCAACGGTCTACTGCAGCGTCTTTGGCTAATAATTACTGCGCTCAATCGTGCCAGTTATTGAAGGCTAATTTGTGGGCTATTTGGGGTGATTGAAGAAATAAAAAGCCCCTGCCGTTGCAGGGGCTTTGATGAGTAGGCTCAGAATCCATCCACAACCAATCAAAGGCAGCCAGGCTTCATCAACAACACCGTCAGCAATACCCGTACGACTTCCCCAGCAGCATTCTCCATTCGACCCCTCCACCAGCCACGCCTTCCAGCTCCTCTGCAGAAATTTCTGATTGAGCGTTCTTCAAGTCATCAGCAGAGATGCTAAACCCAGCGTCTTTCGCAATCGCAGCAACAGCATCATTGTCAGCCGCTGCTTTGAGCTTTTCCTGAAGGCTGGTGTCGACTTGGACCTTTTCCAGGAAGGCTTTGAGTTGCTCTTCTGCCATGGGTATTGGGAGTCTTTATCGGTTGTAGCAATAATGCCTTGAAGTGTCTTTGGCTAATACTTATTGCGCCCAATCGTGGCAGGCAGTGAAGGCTGGTTTATGGGGTTATTCAGGCTGTTGAAGTAATAAAAATTCCCCATCAATGCAGGGGCTTTGAGTGTGTAAGCTTTGGAAAGTGAGGCAGTTGTGTTCAATCACAGCATTGTGCACCACAGATTGTCAGTGTGTATCAAAACAACATTCTGGAGAGTTACAGCACCTATCGTAACTACTGGTGCTCACAGGATCGTAAGCACCTCCCCCAGAAGCCCTTTCCAGTTCCGCGTCTGACAATTTTGATTGAATATCTTCTGCGGTAATTGCGAACCCAGCTTCTTTTGCAATTGCAGTAACAGCATCGGCATTAGCAGCTGCTTTCAGCTTCTCCTGAAGGCTGGTGTCTGCTTTGACCTTCTGAATGAACGCCTTAAGTTGTTCTTCTGACATGGGTTTCAAGAGTCTTTAACGGTTATAGCAATGTTCTTCTGCAGTGTCTTTGGTTAATACTTACTGCGCTCAATTGTGCCAGGTATTGAAGGCTTATTCATGAGCATTTAGGAGTGATTGAAGCAATAAAAAGCCCCTGCGGTTGCAGGGGCTTTGCAATGAGTAGGTTCTGTAGGCTGTTAATTTTAGTTGGCTGTTAAAATTTTGATTTTATTGTTATTAGGGTATATTGACTGTGATGCATTCCTTGTTCCAAGTTCCCACCCCATCCACGCCTTCCAACTCCTCTGCACTGAGCTGGCTGATATGTTCAGTGCCAAAATTGTGACCGTGCTCCTTGGCAATAGAAACAACATCTTCAGGTGACTTAGCTGCTTTTAGTTTCTCCTGAAGGCTGGAATCGCCTTTGACTTTGGAGAGAAATGCCTTTAGTTGCTCTTCTGACATGGGTGACTGGCCAGTACAGAAGACTTTGCCATGGCCAGCAGCAGCGTCACCCGTACTCAGGGCACCATCCGGCCTGGTCCTGCCAGGTGGGTGACCAGTGGCGGCAACGCTTGAGCAGATGGTCACCTTGCTGGATCTGCTGCTGCCTGAGATTGCAGGCCACCATCGTTCGGCAGTGAGCATCCACGCCATAGGCGAAGTGCTGACAGGTCAGACAGATCCGGGCTCCTTTCCAGTTCTGAAGCTCCCGCTCATCGACAAAATCCCACTCCTCCATCACTCCTCTCTGCTGTAGTACAGCCGTACTAAGACAGGAGGGGAGTGGTGGTCAAGCCCTGCGCTCGGCAGGGCGCCTGATCACTTGCCGCGAGCCTTGTCGGCTCGCTCATTCACCGAGGGGATGATCAGATCTGAAGCCCTGGTGCCATCTCCAGGGCGCGATGGCTGTGGAGAGGGAATGCTGTCCCAGGGATTGCGGGCGGTTTTGGGTTCGGACATTGGTTTAGTGAGAGGGGTTAAGTCCATTCTGACAAGGTTTATATCCCGAATTCAGCCCACCAACTGATGGGCGACTAATGTCAACTGATCATTCCTAAAAAACTCCACCGGACAAGTCATTGTTTTTTGTTGTTTTACTACTGGCACACATACAGGCAGTTCTTATTCCAGCTTGGATTGCAAGTCGTATAAGCTCAAGAAAATCAACAATGCGTACTGTTTTACCAAATGGCGGCATCTCGTTGCTTTTATTTGGCTTTACTTGTTTCAGCATTGCTGCTTTTGCGGAAATGTTGGATCACACAGAAACAAACTGGATCTACATCAATCGTTTAAGTGGTTGGAACGGACTTTTTTATGCAGGCCTTGCAGGAGGCCTGGCGAGCTTGACTGCATCTGTCACTGCAAACAAAATACTCCGAGTGTTGCTCTATGTGCTTGTGATCGCAGGAATTGTGGCATATCCGCTTCTCGGAAAAGGTGTCACAATTTCGCTTCAATCAATCATAACAATCATATTTTTGGCTCAATGGTGGAGACGTTTTCATGATCCAATTCTTTGGATCTATCCGATTTGCGGGGTTGTGCTTACAACGGTTTTTGGAGGCATGCTTAGCTCCAGTGGTAATCAGATATGGCATGTATTTATAGGTCCAGCCGGATCGATCAGTCTGATTACACTTTGGATACTTCTGAATCGCGCTGAAAGGAAACAAAATTTCTCTAATTGAATACACAAACAACAATCAGAGAGAAGCTGGAATGACGCCGCATTTACATCGTGGATGGAGGGGCGAGGCATAAGGCCTAGACCTCAGGCCAAGCGCCGGAGCAAGGAGCGGGCGAGCAGAACAGCGTCACCGGCCCTGAGCACGACCGGATCACCTGGTGAGGCTGTTGATGGAGTCTTCTCAAGCGCAGTCCTCAGCCGCTCGAGTGAGGTGAGGTTCATCGCTGCTCTGAGGTGGTGGTTCTCCTCTGAGAGGCGAGTGGTCCAGTTCAGGTCGGCATCACACTCAACATGATCAATTCCGACAACAACATCCCAGAGAGTGTCGATCGGGATTGAAGGCTGATTCTGTTCATTTTCAGATGCAGTGTCTGACATGGGCACCCACCATTTCTGACTTAAAATATAAATACCGCAAAAGGCGAAGATGACCCACGGACTTTCCTCAAACATCTCTTGCTTAAAGAGATGGGCTCAGCACAATCCTGAACTTCCGATGCCAGAGGACTGGTCCACATTTAGCAAAACAAACCCAGAAGATGCGATCCGGATGAAAATGCAGGATCCTGAACTTGTTTTACTCCTAAACAACTCGGCATCGGCACAGCTCAAAGCGGATGCACTCTCCGGCTCTTTCCCTGACAAAGCTCCTACAGAGCAAGAGAGAGCTGAAGCACAGCGAAGAGCTCGCGTTCAAGAGATCTTTGATCAGAAGCCTTTCGGCGGTAACGGTCGCCCAATGAACATGAGTCTGTGCTTGGAGCTGGCCAAGCTTGACCCTGCCCTGCATGCACAACTTGAAGCTAATTTCAGACAATCAGGGCCTAGCGAAGATGAACTCTTGGTTCAGCAAGCTCAGCGGAAAGCAGCCCATGAAAGAGCTCGGCATGAATCTCAATTAAAGGGTGTGCAGTTGGCACAGGCCGAGACCATGCGCCGGAGGTTCCGTTGAGCGTCACTTATCGCGGCGATGTACTCGAGCTGCACGGTTCAACGTGGGATCTCCCCGAGGGGATGCCCATCGAGAAGGCAGCCAGCTGGATCGAAGACCAGTGGATCAAAAGCGAGATGGAGCAGGCCACAGCAGAGCTCGAGGCCGAGGCCTCTGCCGCTGTGGTGATTGAGGAGCCAGAACCTGAGGCCGAGCCGCAACCGGAGCCAGAGGCCGCACCCCCGGTACCGGCATCGATTGGCGCTGCTGATGCGATCGCTATTCACACCGCTCTCAGCAAGAGCCGCGATGAGGCCAGGAACGCTGCATGTGAAAACCAGAAGATCCTCAGCGAGATCCGCGAGGCCCAGGCCAGCGTGGCTTCAGAGAAGGCCGAGATCATTCGGCTCACAAAGACAAACCAGCGGCTGATGAATGAAGCGTTTGGCTCCTATGCCAAGCGACTGAAGGAAGCACAGGTTGAGCTCGAGATGCTGCACCACAAGATCGCGGAGCTCAAACAGACAAGTGGTGGGCGCGCGCCCTGAGGCGTCAGTGACCCTCTCTGTGGTCCACCACGGTCGGCCTTGTGGGGGCACTTGGCCGGCCACCCCAATCACAACAGCGACATGCAAGATCCCAGAGATTCGAGAAATCCCCCGATTAGGTGATGTCTTGATGCCTACCCCTGGCGCATTCTCAACAGATGTGTTCTTAGTCGTCTGGAGGCCCACATTTGAATTTCAAGCAACCGCTTCTGCTGGTCGGATCACTTGTAGTGATTGGAGGAGCTTCTGCTCTCGTTGCGTGCGATTCCAACTCCGTAAAAGACCCGATCCAGAAGAAATCTGGTCTCAAGGCAGCCACAACCAAAACACCAGCTGTGAAAAAGGAAGCGCCATATCAAGCACCAATCTCTGAATACGCCACAAAGCCCTACACAGCAGCAGGCGGCTACGAAAAAACCGTCGCCAAGTACGGCCCACGATTGGGCGAGCTGCAGGCATATAGGGAGAAGGCAGCTGATGTTGCCAGCCGAGACCGCTCCTGTGATTCGGTCATCGCCGCTGAAATCTCCTCGATGCGTGGTGGTCTTAACGACATGCATTTTTGGGTTGATTGCGAAAACGGCACCCGCTTCCGCTTCAGCGAAAGTGAGCTCAATCAAGCGAATGTCGTCGCTGTCTCTGAAGCCGACAAGGTGATCAGCGAAGACCTGGCCGTAGATCGCTGCGAGGAGATGATCGCTAACAGCGTCACCCATCCCAGCACTGTCGGCATCAACCGCTTTGCCGGATACAACTACGGGAAGTTTGATCAGACCGGTGCTGCCTCGGTGAATCTGCTGTTCTCCGCGAAAAACAGCTTCGGCACCGAGTTGAAATTCAACGCCCGGTGCACCTTCCAATCAGACGGATCCGGTGAGATCACCATTAAGGAGCGGACCAGCTGATGCCGCGTTTTTAGAACCCAGTGAACGGCCACATTGTTCATGTCGACACAACAATGGTCTGGCTCGGCGCACTCCTGTTTGGCCCGATCTTCTTCCTGTGTATTGGAGAGATCGGCCACGGTTTGGCCAACTTCCTCCTCGGCCTTGCTTTGTGGGCCGTTTTCCTGGGCTGGATTGTTTGGATCGTCTGGGCCATCGCCGCGCCCGGAATTGTTCGCCAAAAGTGGCTGAGCAAGGGTTACCGGGAAATGGATGCCGCAGAGCCTTCTAACTACAGAGGTCCATCAAATAAGGCAAGTTGACGTTCTATCCGCGACTCATCTAGTCGAGCTCGTTAACCCAAAGCTCTCAGGATTAACTCCCAGGAGCGATCTCCCAGAAATGGGAATAACTCGGCCGGTTCCATTCATCGTTTCGGCCGTAGCGATGGCTTCGCTCAACAGCGGAGTGCTTCAGGTTCCACTGGCGCCACCAGGTGAAGGGATGGCCCAACAGCTCGAGCTCATCACGATGGACGCTGGTGGTCATCTCCAGCTGTGGCTGATGGGGATCCTTTGTCAGGTAGTGGATCCGAATCCAGGCCTGGGCCCCTGAGATCTCCTGCACCAACCCATCGAGACAAACCTCTCCGATATCGGTCCTGGTGGAGGGGTCGATCTTCCGGCTCGCAACAGCGCTGATCAACACACAGCGATTGGGTTCAATCTCTCCCCAGGCCTCCTGGTGGGACTCTTCGCGGAGCCGGTCTTGCTCGGCCTGCTGGCGTGATGACTCCGCAAGGTTGGCGATCACGGCACGGGTAGCGGCCTTGCCCTCCTCAAACTCCTCCCGGCTCCCGTAGTGGCGGCCGTTAAGTGGATCGAAAAACATCAAATTCCCCCGACTGGGTGATGTGTTGACGGCACCACATCAGGAAAAGTTGGCAAAGAGTCGAAAAGCTGATGAAAGCCCTTGCAGCAACATGTTTTGCCGCCACAAGCTGCATTGCCTTTGTGATGGACGCTCATCCTGCAATTGCAGGTTGTGAGATGAAATATTCCGGTTCCTCTATGTATCAGATTTGTCGAATGGGAAGCTCTGTCGAAATGGTTGGTTACGACCACAGCACGGGCAGTAATTGGTGGCAGAGCTGTACTGGAGTTGGAACAAATTTCACGACTTGCACTGGCCAAGGTGCAGACGGAACTCCATGGGGATGCCAGTGGTCGATGGGCATGAGGACATGCTGGTAATCGCATTCACCACACCCTCACGTCGGTCTGGCCTGTGATCCACTTGGCGTTGCTCCAGACCACGGCATAACGGCCGGCATCACAGGCGTGATCGACCTGACCAGAGGCGATCCGCTCGACATTGTTCGGATCTCGGGAAAGGCTCGGCACCGTCGCTTCCCAGGCCGCGCACCGGGTGGACCACGTGAGCCATGGAGCGGTGAAGTTCTTGCGGGTGCTCGAGAGCCGGCTCTTCAGAGCTCCGAGGCCCGACTCCATGGTTGCCGTGTTCTTGCCGACAGGCTGCAGCGGCACCCCGGCCATCTTGAAGTCACCTGCAACGCTGCCGTTCGGGGAGCCGTTCCTGGCGAACACCGCGTCATCACACAGGATCTTGATTTGCCGAGGCCTGAGGCCCCAGCGCTCAAGCCACTCGCGGAGGGCCTCAGCCTGCTCCTGATTGGTGAGCATGGATCCCTGAGACCACTGTCTGCCACTGCGATCTCGGCTGCAGGTATAGAGCTCATCCGCGAGATGGATGCTGCCCAGTGGAGTGTCTAGGCCTGGCGGCCGAGGGACGCACAGATACCAGGCGCTGGGTGCGCTCATTCCCCAGTCGCCGACCACGAACGGCCGGGGCATGTGTTCGGAGAGTTGATATCCCGAGGGGAGCTCATGGCGGCATCGGCGGGGACTCCACACAGGGCCAAAGGCCGAGCCCCCGGCCAGATCACCCCACTTGCCTTCGAGCAGAGCTGCGAGCACGTCGGGATCGTCGTGCGCCATCAGCTGGACTTCGCGGCGGTAGGCCTCAAAGTCGAGATGAGGGTTCACCGTCGCGTTTGCGGTCAGGCTGATCACGAACCGCTGGTAGTGATCCGAAAAGAAGCGCTGCGGCTTCATGTGGGTCAGCTCGAACGGGAGCGGATCCACAAACCTGGCCTTCAGTGCGGCATGGGCTGGGCCGCCGGGGTTGGCGAGCACAATCATTCGCCGCGGGACTGTTGGCGAGCCCCGCAAAACGCCCGCAAGCTCATCCGTGAACTCCAGGATGGTTGGCGTGGCACCGGCCTCATCCACGATGATCGTGCTCTTCGATCGGCCTTGGAGGCGGGTCATCGCTCGGACCTGCTCCATCGGTGAGCTCGCCGAATAGGCCAACTCGACGGTGCCGAATGGTGCGTCCCTTCCACCCAGGCGAAAGACTGAATCAGCAGTCGAGTATTTGGTTCCGGGGAACACCGCCGACAAGTATTTGAGCAGGTCTGCCTGAATCTCAAGCAAGGCCTGATATGAACTTCGGATGATCAGACAGGCATAGTCTTCCTTGAGCAAACTGGCGTCGCGAGCCACAAGGAATTTCACGCCCGCGGACTTGCCGGGGCCCTTGCCGGTGCCGGCGAACAGATGCTCATCAAGCGGTGCTTTGAGCAACAATTCCTGAAATGGATTAGGGGTCTGGAGCTCCATCACTTCACCACCAGCGCTAGGCCTCTGGCGATCAGCTTTGAGAGGCTGATTCCCTGGCTCGCGGCCTCTGCCTTGGCCTTTCGATGGAGTGGTTCAGGCAGACGGATTGACGTGAGCTTTATCTCCTGCATTTCGGCCATGGGGTGATGCTTTTAATGCAGTTTAGGAAGCCCTTAAAAGCTAAAAATTCAGACGGGGTAGGCCTCTGAGAGCTGATATCAATTCAACCCCTGCCCCTCCCGGAACACCTTTAATCGAAGGTATTTAACACTTAGAGGATTAGCTCTTAAATATTAAAAATTGGAAATCACTATCTGCAAGTTTCGGGTACCAATTCCGCTTGATAAATTGTCACACTGCCCCCTTTTTCGTGAGCTTGTGAGTTAAAATAAAGGAGTGAAAAATTCTTACACTCTTTTTCACAAATTCAGTCAGTCGATATCAGCAACTGACTGAAGACAAGTCAACTTTAATCTTAAAACAAAATGACACTTTTTCCGCCTGCAATTGTGGAGAGATACCACGTGCGATTCCGCGGATTCGCTGATGTGGAGGCCGCGTGATGGCAGGAGGCGCCAAAACGGCCAAGCAGCGTGATGCCGCTCTCGAGGCGGCCGCGCGGTTGCTCGATATGGGCTCGCCCGGATCGATCGTGGCCATGACGCTTCAGCGTCAACACGGATATTCACGGGCCCAGGCCTTCCGGATTGTGAAGGCAGCCAATGAGCAGCGCGGTAGTGAGGGCATCAGCGCTCGGCCGACTGCTTCAGAGATGGTCGGCATGACTCAGCAAGCGTTGGCCGGAGCATTGGCCGAGGCCTCTGAAGCAGGCGATTGGCAGTCGATCGTGAAACTCAGCCGCGAACTGCGCGAGGCGTTGAAAGCGAACGGCTCCATCACGACGGTTGCTGGGCCTGAGCCGGACGCGGCCGTTGACACCGTGATGGCCGTGAAGGCTGCTCACACGCGCGAGCAATGAGACCAGTCTCATCCCAAAAACCAGTCCACCACTGAAGCAAGAATTTTTCAGTCTCATCCGCTGAAAGGCCATCGGCCATCAGCGGCATCCTTGTGCCCTTTTTGCTGACTTGACGTTTTGAACGAGGCCCCAGCCGGCCTCAACTGCCAGTCACACCAGGGCACTTGCCATTTCAAACCAAACAGCAAGTCAGTCATGCCCAAAACCAATGGCGCCGGCCAGGCCACGACCATCACGCCGGAACAGATGAACACCCTGCTCATGGCCGCTCCCACCCCTGAGTGGCGGTTCGCCTGGCAGGTGATGAGGTTCACCGGCTCACGCGTCACGGAGACGCTCAGGCTGAGCTGGGGTGCGATCCACTCAGACCGGATTGTCTTCATCAAAAGCACCACCAAGACCAGGACCACCCGCGAACCGCGGATCGGCGACCGTTTGGCCGCAGAGGTTGAGCGCTATCGCGGTCACTGGATCAAACGGCATGGCCGGGAGCCGCGGCCACGGGATCTCGTGTTCCCCGGACGGTTTGGCCTGGGCGAGCCATTAACTCGCCAGGCCTGTGACTTGGCCCTCCGGCAGGCATGCCAGACCGCAGGCCTTCCGAGCGGCATGAGCCTGCATAGTTTCAGGCGATCGCTGGCCACAACGATGGTTCAATCCGGGGCTTCGCTCATGACGGTGAGCCGTTTCACAGGACATGCGAGCCTCGGGCAGCTCCGGCGGTATGTGGATGTGAGCCCCAACGACGAGATGAGCGCTCTCGAGGCGATCGGAGGGTGATTCAGGCTGCTGCTGGTTCAGGGCCCCCTGAGGGGCTCTCAACGGGCTCTGAAGCCACATCCACTGGCTCTGGAGCCGGTGACATGAATGCCTCGGCTGAAGGCGCCGGCAATGTGACCTGGATGGCAGTAGTGGCAGCGCCCGCGGCGTCAATGCCCCCATCCATCAGGCCCATAAGCTTCGCCATCCTTTCCACGCAACGGCCGCTCTCTGATACAGCTCGAGGATCAATGCCATTCCTCACTTGCTGCTGGAGCAGTTGGCCATCAGCGCCCAACGTTGTGACCACCACGCCAGCCTCCGCCTGACGCTCAATGTCTTTCAGGAGCATGCCGGCGAGACCCCGCAGAATCTCGAGACATTCGCCTTTCACAACCTCAGCTGTGTTCTCCGGCAGATCGCCCCAGGCGGAGCATGCCCACTGAAAATCACGGCTTGCGGCGGATTGAGTGATGTCAAGCCGACGAGCGATATCCCTCAGGCTGTATCCATGCGCTTTGAGCTTGAAAACCTCTTTCCTTCTCTCAACTAACGCTGATTGCTTCCCATATTCACGTTTTTGAAGCGAAATTGAGTCGGCCATAAACACACAATAACGCCTGCAATTGTGCTTGCAGTTTGAGTTAACGAACGAAAGCGAATCGCCTGAGACCTAGGGGAGGAGCAGAGCGGCGAGGGACTGGGTAAGAATCGCCGCGGCCGTAGTACTTGCAGAGAGCTTTCATCCAAGCTTCGGGTGATGGATAGTCACGTGGCTGTGGAGGCATAGGTGCGAACTAGATACTTTTCAAGCTAAGTGGACCGAGCGAAGCGAGGGCCACGGCGGCACACCACAAGCGAACCGAAAAACACACGCCCCCTTACCCTGCAATTGTCTTTTTCCTCCAAACCCCTTGCTATGACTGACTTACACCTTCATTTGTAGTACAATTGTCCAGCATTGTATAGAAGGGTTCTTATACAACCATGGACAATTGTAGTACTTCAGCAACCCCAACTCAGTCACACCAACCGATCTCAGCGAAAAAGACAATTGCACCCCAACCCGAGGCCAGGGCCTCAGCCAGAGGACTAAGCCACAAGTGCATTCACAGGGGTGTCAGTAACACTTAGATCGGATTGATTAGGTGTCATTCTCCTCACTGTGCGTTCAGCCAAGCGCTCCAACTCCCCGATCGTGATCCCTTGCTTCCGAGCAGCTCTCCGGAAAGCCGAATAAGACACCCCAGCCAACTTGCACAACTCCTCCTGCCTCGAGGGCAGGGCCTCTGAGGATTGGATCAATTTCACAATGGTTCGGAGCACAGACTCCAAGGCCTGGTCCTCTGCGGTCTTCACTCCACCACCCATCACCTCGGTGGCTCTCACCGGCCGAGGCCGAGTCCATTTGTTCTGATCGCAGAGTGCAGAGAGATCGGCATCACCGAGCATCCAGAGCTCTAGCGATTCACCTTCCCTCAACCCTTCCCGAAGACGGCCGCGGGCCTGAACGAACTCAATACCTACCCGGTGGTTGAGGTGGGTTTGAAAACCTCTCGAGGCCGAGTCCCCAGCGCCAGGCCCACCCCTCAATTCATTCTCAGCAGCAAGGCTGTTCAGGTTGCTGATCGGCATCCCGACCAGGAGCAGGGCCCGAGCCTTTGAGAAGTAGTTACCTCCTCGAGCGGCCACTGTGAGCCAGGGTTGCTCATCGGAGCGATCACTCCGGCAGAAAGGCTTGTGATCAATCACGCCGATCTGTTCCGGGGCGAGGCCCCTGGCGAGCTGACGCTCCCTCCATGAATCCACAAACTCATTTCTTTTCCTGGTGAGCTCCGTTCGGCGGCTCCGGCCCATCGAGCCCAAGCAGGGCACTTGGGACATCAGGACCTCAGCGCCAGAGGCCCCGGTGTTTTGGCTCTGAGGCCCAGGCCTCTGCTTGATCACCTGGGCAACGGCCCGCGGGTCATCTCCTGTGGCGGGGAGCCTGAGCATGCCGAGCAGGTCCTCAGGCCTTTCGGTTGCATCGAGGATCACGGTGGTGGCCGCCATCCGGATGGCATTTCTGAACTCCGGTCGCCGGCGTGAGAGCTCAAGCACTCTCTGATCCTTTCCATCGATCGTGTTTTTGCTGACCTTCAGGGTGTGGCCATCACTTCCCATGAGCCGAGGCATCACCGCTCGCAGTAAGTCAGGGAGCAGCGGCATGGCCACCTGATTGATGCGCTTCGCCTGTTGCTCTGCGGTTTGAGCTCCCAGGGCCCACACCATTGGGCGTTTTGTGTCCGGAGCGAAAAGCCATCGTGGTGGCAACTGCACACCTCCGTCCTCGGTGCCGTAAGCCGCTGCGATCGCCTCAAGGGCCTTCACCACCAGGGGATGACTTCTGCATTGGTTGGGATCCTCGCCATGGTCGCGGCGCCAGGCCTCACCCTTCTTTTGGACGGGCGGATCGAGCAGGCGAACGAGGCTGCAGACCAGACCATGAGCAAGTTCCTGGTCCCTGGGATCCCAGAACCACTCGCGGGTCACATCACCAATCCTGCAGAGATCTTCACGGGTGATGGTGATGGTTTGCCACACCGCATCGGGCAGCTGGTCTGACTCGTCGATCACAACCGTGCTGTTCTGAAGATGGCCGGCGCCATAGCTCGACAAACCAACCAAACCCTGTGTGCTCGTGGTCAGCCTCTGAACCCAATCCTTTCTGGTGGACTTCGGGCGACAGGTCTCCTCGACAACCCGCTCCATCTCGTGTTTCCACTGGCAGCTGCCATCACCGCCAACATTCGCCCCGTCCTCCGTCCGTTGAGGGCGGAACGGGCACTCGTCGTTGCACCACTTCTGAATCCCATCCAGCTCATGACCACGGCTCAGCACCTGGGCGAAGCGGTGGGCATAACTGCAGTTGGCCTGCTCAGCCAGCGTCTCCGGAGGTGTGTCCTCTGAGGCCCTGATCAGACGCACTGAACCGTCCGGGGTCTGCACGCTCTCCAGGCCGCCATGCCTCGCTGGGATCTGATGCCAGCTCTTCAGCTCCTCGACCGGCGGGCACCGATAGTTGCTGCTCACAAAGACGATTCCGCCAGTTCTGGAATCACCGGCCGTGCTCCAGATCGAGCGTGAGGCCTCTGGCTGGGCAATGGTATGTGTCTTTCCACTGCCGGTGCCGCTCGTGTTGATGACCAGCTGGGGGAGAGGCTCATAAGGGAACTCAGCGGCGATCCGCTCTTTCTCAGATATCTGAAATTCCCTGTACTGATCTTCGTCTTCGTCGTTTAGTTGGCCGATGCGAAGCACATCCTCAGCGCACTCAACCCATCCCGGCAGCCACTCGTAGTGCCCAAGGTGTTCAGCCAGCAGGAATGCTGAAAGCCAAGCCTTCCTGCATGCCAGGAGCATGGTGGGATCACTGGTCAGCGCATCCGAGTCGAACGGCAGGACCGGGAACTGCTCGAGAGCAGCACAGGCCTTATCAAGATCAGGCTTGTGGCTCAGACACCATTGGCGCCGGCGTTGGGCCTCGGCCTTCTTGTTCCGCTCGATCGCCGCCACGGTGCCCTCCAGCTGCTCACCGGGGTCGAACTCAACAGAGTCGAGCTCTGATTCCATGAGCTCAGGCCGGGTGTTGAACCTCCTTCGCCTGTTGGCATTGCCGTGCCGGCGGATGTGATCTTCCTGGCGATCGGCCTCAGCGCTGAAGGCCAGTCCCTTGGTGATCCGCTCGCGCACCTCCTCAGGAGTCTTCACCTGATGGGCCCACCACTCGATGGGTTGGGCCTTGACCAAACAATCGCTGAACGACCACGGATCCAGCTCATCAGGATCAGAGCCGGCATAAAACACCAGGTCAGGACCCTGACGAACCTGCTTCTTTTTCTTGCCGATGCCTGAGCCCTCTGGCTCCCATGGTCGGGCGGAAGCCACAACAGGCTGGTGACCGGCATGGACGAGCACAGCGACGGTCTTCGCCATGGCCATGGCCACATTGGGATTCACCAGCCAGCCGGCATCGGCGAACAGAACGATCCGCCCACCAGGCGCGAGCAGCTCACAAGCAGCCAGCAGCTGGGCCTGGGCCCCAAAGCCCGACAGGCTGCCGCCACAACCCAGCACCGGGATGCCAAACCTCGCCGTCACCCAAGGTTTGATGCCTTTGCCCTCCACCAGAACGATGGTCTGCCAGCCACTGGCAGGGGCCTCGGCTCGGGGTGGACACCAGTTGATCGGCTGCTCCCCGGTCTCGGGAAGCAACTGCGGGCAAGCCTCGCCCGTGCTCAGCACCTGATAACGGCCGCCACGGTAAGAGTCCTTCCGGAGTTCCCACCCCAGCAGATTCCCACCGGTGTCACGAAGCGGGGCATACAGGCCCGGCGCCGGCCTGAGCAACCAACCCGAATCGGCGCAATAGGCGCCAGGGATCGGCTCATCGAGCTCCACACGCTGGTTTCTCTTTGGAACACTGAAGAACCCAGCGGCCTCCATCTGTTGCCTGATTGGTTCGGTGTCGCCCTCATGGTTGAGACGCTCGGCCATTGCCTGGGCGTGTTTGACCGAGACGCGAAAGCGGCCCTCCTGGGCAAAACGATCCAGCAGCGCAACATGGCGACGGTGCCGATCCTCAACAGTGATCAGCTCCCGAACAGGCTCCTGCGCGGCGGGCTCAACATGAACAACGTCAGAGGCCTTGCGCGGTGGCCGGTCATAGAGCGCCACCAGCCGATCGAAGGGGTTGGTTTGGTAGGCCAGGGCCTTGGGGAACCAAACTGAACCCAAGGCAAATTCAGTGTCCTGAGATGACTTGGTGCAGACCCAATCATCCTGAGAATCTTTTTCGCTGGCGTCTCTTAACGTCCAACAAATGACCCCAGTTCCATCGTCAGTCTGAGCGCACTTGCCGTTGGCCTGGTGACAGATCGGGCATGCCTGTTGTGAGAATCTGAGCCGGCTGGCTGAATCCATTTATATTCAAACGTGTGGAGGTTGGGCCTCTGCAATCCGCCGGGTTTGGGCTAGGGCCTCGGCGAGGGTGAGGATCTGCAGGTTTGGTCACCTGAAGCGGATCCCCCTGTGATCTCACCAAGTGCTGATATCAACGCCCTCCATCGCAGCGCCAAGCCTCAGCCAGCGCCTCACCACTGCACTCTCAGATCTCTTTTCTGTGAGAGCACGTGTGACAATCCCAGCCCGAATGCCTTTTGAAAGCCGCATTGTCAGTGTGGCGACATGCGGAAAAGCGATATCTTTGCGATCACTTGATTCAGGCGTGATCGGCAGATCAGTAGTGCAAGTTGTTTTCAAGAATTTGCAGGTCTGGTCAACGACAATTTAATCAATTTTAGATGTAGTGCATACAAACAGGGCCTCAAGCCAGAGGCCCTGATTTATGCCAGCAGAGTGGAGATTTGCCCTGCTACTTCACACCCAGATAAACGAGGCATTCAGGTCCGATGCCACGCTTTTTGCTCACTTCATCAGTGAGCGGCCGGCGACAGATTGCACATCTGCCCTCCGCGGCTCCATAAGCGCCGAGCATCTCAACGCCCTCCGCCTCGAGCCTGGTCAACCATTGCGCGATGGTCAGGGCCTGTGCAGCTGAGAACCGCGGATGCTGGGGAGGCTCTGAACCTGCATTGGGGTTCTGCCACCAGAGGCCCAGCTGATCGGCGAAGAATGATTCCGGGAACCACCTCATCCGACCTGGCCTGCTGGTGTTTTGCTTGGCTGGGCGGCCGTGCTGGAACCAGCCGCTGTCCGTCAGCCGCCAGACGGGCCGCAACTCCCTGAGCAGGTTGTCCCCTGGAGCTGGCATCTGCAGGCCATGGTTCCGCGGCAGTTGCTGCAGTAGCGGCGGGAGCCACACCAGATCGGCACTCCAAACCAACCAAGCGCTGGTCCCGGAGCCCTTAGGCCCCGGCTTCGGAGTCAGTGGCCCATCGGGGCAGAGGCCCTTGCCGGAGGGGTGCTCCCGACAGATCAACGTGGGGTCGCTCATCGCACCTCCGCGCGAAGAGCATTGGGGATCGCATCAAACAGGTGTTGATAACTGCGCCGCTCATCGAGGTTCCAGCGATGGGGCTTGAAACCCTCTCGCCTGGAAACGGCATCAAACAGAGCCTTGCGGTCCGGGGGAAGGCCTCTGAGCCCCAGCAGGCGGAGCTCCAGAGAAAACGGCTGCTCATCGAAGAGCGCCTCGAGTCGCTTGGCGGTCATTCGTCAAAATGGGGGTGAGGTTTATTGGCCTGCCTGCCCCTCCGGGGGCGGGCTTTTTACTGACCAGAAGAGATGACGACTTCCCGCACTCGGGATGGGTCGGCCAGGTGCCTCTGGCAGGCGGTGACGATCTCGCCGCTGAGGGTTCTGTTCTGCGCTTCCGCCGCGGCCTTCAGCTGACTGAGCAACTCAGGGGGTAGTCGGAAGCTCGTCTGCACCAGTTCTTTGCTCATTGAGAGGGTGTCGGGTTAACTAGGTGCCAACTCACCACACTCCAGCTGGTGGGCTTGCCGGATACTGCCATCCAGGAGTCGCGAGAGCGAGTCAGGGCAGCGCTGCGCAACAGTGGATTTCGCGGCCCTCTCGTGCGGGTGGTGGTGAACCTGGCACCTGCGGACCTGCGCAAGGAAGGTCCCGCCTTCGACCTCCCCATCGCACTGGCCTTGCTTGTGGCGAGTGGACAGCTCGATGCACCTGTTCTCAACGGACTCTGGTGTGCCGGGGAGCTGGGACTGGATGGCAGCATCAGGCCCTGCCGCGGAATCCTGGCCATTGCCTGCCAGGCGGCTGAACAACAGGCCCGCGCCCTTGCCGTGGCGGCAGATGATGCAGCAGAGGCCTCGCTGGTGAAGGGCCTGGTGATCCGCAGCGCCACAACGCTTCGAGAGCTCGTGGAACGTCTTCGCAGTGGCCGAAATGAAGCGCCTCAACGCTGCAGACAGTCAGGAGAAAACGCCATTCAGCAAACCGCTCCAGAACCTGAATCAACCCACAAACTTCTGCGCCTTCCTCGACAAGATCTCGCCCATCAGGGACTTGCCATCGCTGCTGCTGGCGGTCACCACCTGCTGCTGGTAGGTCCACCTGGATGTGGCAAAACCGTTCTGGCCCATCAGTTGCCGTCACTGCTCCCTCCCCTGGACAGGCAGGAAGCCCTGGAAATCACACGCCTGCATTCGATTGCAGGACTCATCCGTGGGAAAGGCCAACTGATCCAGCAACGCCCCTTTCGAAGCCCACACCACAGCGCAACAGCTGCCGCATTGCTTGGAGGAGGTGCCATTCCGCGACCAGGAGAACTCAGCCTTGCCCACGGTGGAGTGCTGTTCCTGGATGAACTGACCGAATTCCCCAGATCGGTGCTCGACCAGCTGCGCCAACCCCTCGAGGAGGGCGTGATCTGGCTGAGTCGAGCGAGGCTGAGCTGTCGTTTCCCCAGCAGAGTGACCCTGGTCGCTGCTGCCAATCCCTGTCCATGCGGGTGGTCAGGAGATCGCCGCTGCATCTGCAGTGAGCTGAAACGTCGGCGTTACTGGGGGCGGCTGTCAGGACCGCTGCTCGACCGGCTGGATCTTCAGTTGAAACTCGAACCAGCGCAGCCCGACAGTTTGCGCCAAAGCATGGCTGAGAACTCTCATCAACAGGATCCGACGTTCAGCGCTGATTCAATCCACCACGCCAGGGAGCGGATGCGTCAGCGCAACCCCCAGGGTGTGACCAATCGGGAACTCAGCGCCGAAGGGCTGCAGCGTCACGGACGGTTTAGGGCAGAAACCATCAGCCACTGGGAGGACGTGATCCGCGCACGACGGTTGAGCATGCGCAGCGGACTCCGTCTGCTGCGAGTAACCAGGACTGTGGCCGACCTCCATGCCAATGAGCAGGTGACCATTGAGAATCTGGCCTCTGCTCTTTGCTTCAGAGCTTTTGACATTGCCGAGCCATGGAGCTGACCGGGGCCCATGCAACATCAGGGTCAGCCCTTCATCGACCTGACCTTGGATCATCGCTGTAGGGCTGTGGTCCGATGGCCGGAGGAACGGTCATCTTCTCTTCTCTGGGATTTCCCATGGCATGGGTGAGTGTTTCCGCCATCCAGGAGCGGAATGCGTTGATCGAGCGACCCATCGTGGTGATTCCTCATCTCTGACTTCAGTCTCGACAGGACTGCGGAGGAAGCCAACAGGCCGAAATACGGGTTTTTCAGCTGTTGCTCAAGAACTCAAACCTCACCCACATCCAACCGATGAGCCATTGAACAACTCATCGGTTGGTGCTGATTCAGCGACGGCGGCGACGCTGCTGTGCCTTGCGCTTGTATTTCTCGATCGGTGTTTCGTGATGACGCAGACGCTTGAGGTCAGCGAAGATTCCCGCTTTGGAGACCTGACGCTTGAAACGACGCAACGCCGATTCGATGCCTTCGTTTTCGCCGACCGTGACCTGAGTCATTCAACAAGCAAGAGATTTCCAGCGCACTAACCTAGCAACTGACCTCAGGGGGTCTGTTCAGTTTCGTTTGGGACAGCCGTCTCAGACGCGCTCCCTGAATCGGACTGCACACCATCGCGGTACACATAGAGATGCCCGAGGGTGCGCTTTCCATATTGACGCCGCATCAGCCGCCAGCCGGGCTCGAGCTTCAGCTGGACAAAATTGTTGCCAAAGCCCCCTGCACGAGCCACCAGCAGGGTGGGCTCCGATGGATTACGCGTTGGAACCGCCATCAACTGAACATCGTTCGCTGACTTGATCACCGACAGGCGATAGCGCGTACCCAGGTCGTCGCCACCGATCCGGAGCGAATAACCATTGCCGTCGATGTAGCGATTACAGATGCCCGTGAAATCAAAGGTTGCCAACAAGGGATCAACCACAGCTGGAGCACTGCCGCTGACCGCATAGCAGGGACGAGCACTCGTGCGTTGCTCATAGATATTCAGCTGGGATCGTTCGCCAGAGCCGATCGGAGCCGCAACCAGAACAAACTTGGTCTCATCCACCTCAGTGGTGGTGAACAAGGAGCCCTGGGCGCGCACCGAGGACATCAGTCCTGTGGCGACAGTGGCACCGAAAACCGAGAGAGCGGCAGCGGCGATCCGGAAACGGGCCATCGAAGCAGAAGAATGTGTCTGGATCGTAAAAGTGCCGAGGCGCTTCGGCTGCCCTGATCAGGCCGGTTTGTTGAGCCGAATCGCAACCAGAAGTGACCCGACGGTGGCGGGAAGCGTCAACCCGAGGATCCAGCGGGTGAGTGTGACGCCGAGATCTGGATCTCCGTAAGCAAGCTCGAACACACTTCCTGTCGCCGCGATCCCGAGCACACAGGCAAGGGCAAGGAACAGCCCTGCGAGGGGTTTCATCGGCATGGGATCAGGGGATGGGGCGCACGTCGGTGGACTGGAAACCGTGATCTTTGAGCTCTTTGAGCAGTCCGCCTTTGTCCGTGACCCGATCGACGAACAGCACACCATTGAGATGATCCATCTCGTGCTGAATACAGCGAGCCATCAGACCATCGGCCTTCATCGTGCGCGGTCGACCCATCTCATCCCGGAAACTCACCTGCACGGCTGTAGGCCTCACCACATCCAGGTAAACCCCTGGAATGCTCAGACAGCCTTCTTCGTAGGTGTCCAACCCTGCGCTGGCAGTAACGATCTCAGGATTGATCAACACAAGGGGAGGCGTGCTCGGTGTTTCCGGATCGAGATCAATCACCAGCAACTGCTTGTCCACCCCCACCTGGGGAGCTGCCAGACCGATGCCACGGGCCGTGTACATGCTGCGCAGCATGTCCCTGGCCAGATCCCTCACCAACTCATCAACCTTGCCGACACGGCGGCCTTGAACCCTGAGAACGTCGTCACCGAGTTTGTGGATGTGAAGCGGAGGGGAATCCAGAGGCTTCTTCGGCACAGCCACTGAAGAACCGGTCTTCTCGGCGGATCGTGCCAACTGGGCGAAGCTCCTGGCCAAGGTCTCAACCTGAATCAAATCTGTGCTGATCTTAGGCAGTCCTTCCAATTGCATCGGATTGCAGCGATGAGCAGCTCCCAGCCCCTGTCCGCGAGGACCGCCCTCGGACGCCAACCGGTGCTGAAAACACCGCGGGTTCTGGGCAACTGGGTGCTCTGGCTGGAGCAGCGACCTCAGGAGAAAGGACGAACCACCGCCATGATCCGCCCCTGGCTTCAGAGCGATCAACCAGCGAAGGAACTAACGGCAGCCCCCGCCAACCTGCGCTGCCGCATTCACGAATACGGCGGTGGGGCCATGGCCGTGGCCCTGATGGCAGACAAGCTGCTGATGACCTGGATCGATGACAGTGACCGCTGCCTCTGGCAGCAGACCTGGTGTGGATTGCGTGATGAGGATTGTGCAGCCCTCACAGCGGAGACGCCGCCGATCCGCATCAGCACGCCAGGCGCGTGGGCCCTGGGAGGAGGCCTGATTGATCAGGACCGACAGCGCTGGCTGGGAGTGATGGAGTGCAACGGCCGTGACCATCTGGTGAGCGTTGCGCTGAATCAGGGCGAACAACAACCACTGGTCCTTCACGCAGCTGATGATTTCGTCGGCTATCCAGCACTCAGCGCCGAAGGGACGCAGCTGGCCTGGGTGGAATGGCGACAGCCCGCCATGCCCTGGGATGCCAGCGAGCTGCGTTGCGCTTCTCTCACTTCGGAGGGGGAGCTGCTGCAGGTGCAAACGCTGGCCGGGAGCCGACCGGATGCCAAGCAGGCCATCTCCGTGTTTCAGCCCCTGTGGCAACCCGACGGCAACCTGGTCGTTGCCGAAGACAGCAGTGGTTGGTGGAACCTCATGCGTCTCGGCGATCCCGCCAGCGGAAAGCACAACTGGGAGCGTCCATGGCCCATGCAGGCGGAAACCGCCATGCCCCAGTGGGTGTTTGGCATGAGCACCAGTGCCTGGGATGGCGAGCAGCTGCTGGCAGCGGTTTGCTCCGAAGGTCGCTGGGAGCTGAAGCAGCTGAGAGGCGACGGCACAATCCGCAGCATCGATCAGCCCTTCGATGATCTGGCCGATCTCCATGCCGATGCAGGACGGGCCGTGGTGATCGCCAGCAACTCCCATAGCGGCCAGGGCCTGCTGGAGCTGGAATTGAGCACCGGTGATTGGCAGCACACTCCAGCCGGCGAGGCTGCCCTACCAATCGAAGCCATCAGCAGCGCCGAACCGTTGTGGTTTGAAGGCGCCGGCGAACTGCGCACTCACGCCTGGTACTACCCGCCCCTGGGTGGAAGCAGCAGCGATACACCCTTGCTCGTGAAAAGCCACAGCGGACCAACCGCCATGGCTGGCCGCGGACTCAGCCTTGGCATCCAGTTCTGGACCACCCGAGGGTGGGGGGTGGTGGATGTCAATTACGGAGGGTCCACCGGATTCGGGCGGGCCTATCGGGACAGGCTGAACAGCGGCTGGGGGGTCGTGGACGTCCAAGACTGCGCCGCGGCTGCAATGGCTCTTGTGGAGACCGGCTTGGCCCATCCGCACAAGATCGCCATCGAAGGGGGCAGCGCCGGTGGATTCACCACCCTGGCCTGCCTCTGCTACACCGACGTGTTCATGGCAGGAGCATGCCGCTACGCCGTCAGCGACCTCACATCTCTGGCTTCGGAGACGCACCGCTTTGAGGCCCGCTATCTCGACTCGCTTGTGGGGGCCTGGCCTGAGGAGCGAGCACGCTATGAGCAGCGATCACCGCTCCAGCATGCGCAATCCATTCGCTGCCCGGTGATCTTTTTCCAGGGTCTGCAGGACAAGGTGGTGGTGCCGGAGCAAACGGAACGCATGGCCGCTGCACTGAGCAAGAACGGCATTCCTGTCGAGGTACAGACCTTTGCGGAGGAAGGTCATGGCTTCCGTGACAGCAATGTGAAGGTGCAGGTGCTGGAAGCAACGGAAGCTTTCTTCCGTCGTCACCTCGAACTCTGATCCACCTGTCCGTAATGAAGACCTCTGAACTGGGCATGCACCGCTTGCATCTGCTCATCGGAGAGAACAGGAGGCTCCCCCAGCTGCAGAGCCTGCAGATACATGCGCGCCAGGGTCTCCACCTCAACCGCCACCCGCAATGCGGACTCCAGATCGTTCCCCAGCGTGACCATTCCGTGCCTGGCCAGCAGACAGGCACTGCGTTGGGCTAAGGCATTCACCACGTTGTCGGAAAGTTCCTTGGTCCCGAAGGTGGCGTAGGGAGCACACTGAATCTCATCACCGCCGGCCACCGCAACCATGTAGTGAAAGGCTGGGATGCCGCGGTCATGGCAGGCCAGTGCTGTGGCATGAACGGGGTGACAATGCAGCACAGCCATCGCTTCGGGGCGGCAGCTGAGCACATCCGCGTGCAGGCGCCATTCCGACGACGGTCGCCGCTGCTTCTCCTTCAGGGGGTGTCCACTCAGATCCAGAGCCACCAGATCATCAACCTCCATCTGTTCATAGGGAAGTGAACTGGGAGTCACCAGAAGTCCTTCCTCAATCCGTACCGAAAGGTTGCCCGACGTGCCCTGATTGAGGCCTGTGCCATTCATGCGGCGTGCCACGGTCACCAGCTGATGGCTCAGCTCCTGATCAACCAAGCGATCAGCCACAGCCATACAGACTCTTCAGCCCCTCCTCACTGGCATCAGCAACACCTCGATCAGTGATCAGCGCAGTGACCAGTCGGGCTGGGGTCACATCAAAGGCAGGGTTGAAGCCATCACTGCCCTTGGGTGTGAGCTGCACCTGAGCAAGCATCCCTGCAGCTGGTCCATCGAGCAGGCGGCCCTGAATCGCCGTGACCTCCTGGGGAGAGCGAGCTTCAATCGGGATCTCCGCCACCCCGTCATCCAGGCTCCAGTCGATGGTTGATGCGGGGAGTGCCACATAGAACGGCACAGCATTGTCATGGGCCGCCAGGGCCTTCAGATAAGTACCGATCTTGTTGCAGACATCTCCACGGCGTGTGGTGCGATCCGTTCCCACAATCACCGCATCCACCTCACCGTTCTGCATCAGGTGACCTCCAGCGTTGTCCACGATCACGGTGTGGGGAACGCCTTCTCTGCCGAGCTCGTAGGCCGTGAGCGATGCACCCTGGTTACGGGGTCGGGTCTCATCCACCCACACATGCAGATCAATACCAGCGCGTCGGGCCTTGTAGATCGGCGCCAATGCGGTCCCCCAGTCAACCGTGGCCAGCCAGCCGGCATTGCAGTGAGTCAACACCTGAAAGGGCCTGCTCTGACGGGCTTCTGGCCTGGCTGCCGCCAGCTTCTTGAAGATCTCCAGCCCGTGGTCGCCGATGGCGGAGCACATGGCCACATCTTCATCAGCGATCAAACCGGCCTCCTCACGAGCGGCAGCTGCCCGTTCCGCCGGAGGCAGCGGCTGCACTCGATCACGCACACGCTCCAGGGCCCAGCGCAGATTCACCGCAGTGGGGCGCGTGGCATTGAGCTCCTCAAACGCCGCTGCCAGAGCTGCATCACTGGAGTCATTCTGCAAAGCCAACATCAGGCCATAGGCGCCGGTCACCCCGATCAGCGGAGCGCCGCGGACCACCATGGTGCGGATGGCTGCAGCCGCCTGCCCACAGCTGCTGAGGGTGCGGGTCTCAAAGCGATGGGGCAACTGGGTCTGATCAATTACCCAGACCGAGAGACCGTCCGGCTCCAGTCCGATGGTGCGCCAGGCCTGGCCATCAATGTTCATCCCGATTGCTTGGATAGACCTGGGCCAATCTGCCTGTCCGATCGACATCGCGAGCAAAGCCGTGACCGAGATGGCATCGTTCGATCAATTGGCAAGCAGCAATAACGAGGAATCGCCGACTTCGGCCAGGGCACCGGTGTCACAGCAACAGGACTGCTGCTGTTGCGCATGGCGGATCCCTTCGGAAGCAGTCGTGAGTCGTGCCTGGAGGCGTTCTCCTTCAAGCAGCTGCTGTTCGAACCACTCCTCGGCGGAGGACTGCCCCGATTCAACGCTGTGGCCCTGTTGCTCACCCTGGCCTCCCTGCTGCTCGGCCTGCACCTCGGCCGTCAAACGCGCAGGCACTGATGACTCCCGAGAGCGATTGCCCCTCCCCGGCGAGATGGCTGTCTCAGCGACAGGCCGCTGGCTGTCGGCAGAGAGCAAAGATCAGGTGGCGATGAAAGGGCTAACTGTTCTCCCGGAAAAAAGCGATCACACTCTGAAGCTCATCGGCGAAACGATCAATCTCCGCCAGCGTTGTGATGAAGCTGAGGCTGGCGCGGGCGGAACCGGTGACTTGATAGTGGCGGTGCAGTGGTTGGCAACAGTGATGTCCACTACGAATGCAGATCCCGGCAAGATCGATCATGGCCGCGATGTCGTTGGCATGGACCCCATCCACGAGGAAGGTGGCGAGGGCACCACGACCAGGCTGTTGCTGAGGTGTGGGTCCGAGAATGCGCAGACCGTCAATCGCCTGCAGGCGCTTGAACAGATGCAGCGTGAGTTCCGCCTCCCAGGCGGCAATGTTCTCAAGGCCGATCTGTTCGAGATAGGTGAGTGCCGCACCCATCCCAACGGCCTCACCGATGGCGGGCGTTCCGGCCTCGAACTTGTACGGAAGGTTGGCCCAGGTGCTGTGATCCAGATAGACGTCCTGAATCATTTCTCCACCGCCGAGGAAGGGCGGCATCGAGTCCAGCAGGGCTTCCCTGGCCCACAGGAATCCCATGCCTGTGGGACCGCAGAGCTTGTGCGATGAACCCACAAGAAAATCAGCATCCAGAGTCTTGACCGACATGGGGTGATGAGCAAGGCTCTGACAGGCATCCACCAACACCAGGGCACCGGCAGCATGAGCAGCTGGGATGACCAGATCAAGAGGATTGCGGCAACCCAGCGTGTTGCTGATGTGCACAAGGCTGACCAGCTTTGTGCGATCACTCAGCTTGGAATGGAAGTCATCCAGATCGAGCTCACCTTTTTCGGTGATTCCCACATGACGCAGCACACAACCTGTTCTCTGCGACAGCAGTTGCCAGGGCACCAAGTTGCTGTGGTGCTCCATCAACGTGAGCAGGATCTCATCACCTTCACGCAGATTGGCGTTGCCCCAGCTGCGGGCCACCAGATTGATGCCCTCGGTGGCGTTGCGGGTGAACACGATCTCCTGCGGACCAGCCGCACCCACGTAAGAGGCGGTGATGGAGCGGGCCGCCTCAAAGGCCTCGGTCGCCCTGGCGCTGAGCTGATGTGCGCCTCGATGAACGTTGGCATTGTCACAGGCGTAATAAGCCTGCAAGGCGTCAAGCACCACCTGAGGTTTCTGGCTGGTGGCGGCATGGTCGAGATAGAGCAGAGGACCGCCCTGCGACGATCGCTGATCCAGGATCGGGAAATCTGAACGGGTCCGTTCCGCTAGAGAGACGCCGGTATCACGAGAGAGGGTGGTCATAGGGGTCGAGAGGGGTCAGCGATCGCTCCGGAGGCCATCCAGGCCTTGGCCGCTGCTGGTAGACGATTCACCACTTCGCAGCAGAAACCCCTCAGTAGCAATGCAACTGCATCGTCGCCGTCAACTCCGCGACTACGAAGGTAAAAAAGTTCCTCCTGCTGCAGTTGGCTGACAGTGGCGCCGTGTGCGCACTTCACATCGTCGGCAATGATTTCCAGTTCAGGCTTGGCGTCCACGCGCGCGCGGCGCGAAAGCAACAGGCTGCGGCTGAGCTGAGCTGCATCCGTGCGCTGCGCCGGCCTGGGCACCTGAATCGCACCATTGAAAATGTTGTGAGAACGATCAGCAGCAACAGCTTTCTGCAGCTGATCAAGCTCACCCTCTGGCCCGCCAAAACGCATGCTGCTGTGGGTCGCGAATTGCTCGTCAGCCGTTGTCATCGACAGGCCATGAATGCCTGTTGTGGCCTGCCCCTCCCGTTGCAACACGCGCGGCTCGAGACGCCCGAAACGCCAGCCTCGGCAAACACTCGTCAGCCCGTAGTGACTGCCGGGCTCCTGCTCAATGGCCAGATGCACCATCAATGATGCGTCTGCCGAACCACTGGCGAGAACGCCGTGACGCAACCTGGCGCCTTGCCCGAGATACGCCTCCAACACGTGGCTATGAGCTCGCTGTTCATCAGATGAAGAAGACTCGGCGGGAAAAACCTGCAACAGCTCCACGTCGGCATCCGACTCCAGCAGCAACAACACCCTTGTGGCGGTGAGACCAACACCAGTGGCGAGCACAAGTTCCAGAGGAGGGACCTTGCCACAAACCCGCAGAGCGAGGACGTGCCGGCTGTGAGCGTGATTGAACTGAACAGGCCAGGCTTCCGCACAGCCGCATTGGTCCAGGCTACGGCCAAGGTGATGAGTGAGCTCGGCATCGGTGAGTGAGGTCACCCCTTCCGGAAGAGTGACCCCGTTCAGTGGATCCGTCTGGCCTCCCAACACGAGCCGCGTCACCCCATCAACGGCAGCAGGCATCCTGAGGTCCAGGATCTCGCTGACCTCAGGAAGCGTGGCCACGGCCTCAAGGCGTTTGAGGTCGGTGAGCCGCCAGGCTTCCTGTTTACGGGTGGGCAATCCCAGACGCTGGAGGGCTTCACGTCCTCGCTGCTGCACCGGTGCCAGCACACTGCTCAGCATGATCAGGCCACTCCCTCTGCGGCGAGCTGCTTATCAACCCAGTCGTAGCCGGTTTTCTCCAGCTCAACAGCCAGATCACGACCGCCGGTGCGCAGGATGCGGCCGGCGGCCATCACATGCACGTAATCGGGAGTGATTTCATCGAGCAATCGCTGGTAATGGGTGATCAGGATCGTGGCGTTCTGCGGACCGGAGAGCTGATTCACACCGCCGGCCACAATGCGCAGGGCGTCGATATCGAGGCCGGAATCGGTTTCATCAAGGATCGCCACCACCGGTTCCAGCAATGCCATCTGCAGGATTTCATTGCGCTTCTTCTCGCCACCGGAGAAGCCCTGATTGACGCTGCGCTCCAGGAAGGCCGGATCCATCTGCACCACCTTGAGCTTCTCGCGCACGTGGTCTTCAAAGTCAAAGGTGTCGAGTTCTTCCTGGCCCCGTTTCTCGCGCCGCGCATTGGTGGACACGCGCAGAAATTCCAGATTGCTGACGCCGGGGATCTCAACCGGATACTGGAAGCTGAGAAACACACCAAGGCGTGCCCGCTCTTCTGCCTCAAGTTCAAACAGGTCTTCACCGCGGTAACGGACACTGCCGCCGGTGACCTGATAGGCGGGATGGCCGGCCAGGACCTTGGAGAGTGTGCTTTTGCCGCTGCCGTTGCGGCCCATGATCGCGTGAATTTCACCGGCTCTGATCTGGAGATTCACACCTTTGAGGATGGGCTGATCCTCAACGGATGCATGCAGATCATTGATGTCGAGGAGAAGCTCTGCGTCGGGGCGTATCACAGTCGAGAAGGAAGGGTTAAGTGATGGTCAGACATTGAGCCTGGGAGGTGGGTTCAGCCAACGGACCCCTCAAGCTTGAGAGCAAGAAGCTTGTCTGCCTCTGCGGCGAACTCCATCGGCAACTGGTTGAACACATCACGGCAAAAACCACTCACCATCATCGAAACCGCTTCCTCGAAACCGATACCGCGACTCTGCAGATAGAAGAGCTGGTCTTCTGAAATCCGGCAGGTGCTGGCCTCATGCTCGATCGCTGATTCCGGCTGCTGGGAGCGGATATAGGGATAGGTATTGGCGGCGGCCTGATCACCGATCAGCATGGAATCGCACTGGCTGTAATTGCGAGCTCCTTTGGCCGATGGTCCGATCTGCACCAGTCCGCGGTAACTGTTGCTGGAATTCCCTGCACTGATCCCCTTGCTCACGATCGTGGAGCGAGTTCGGGCACCGATGTGAACCATCTTTGTGCCTGTGTCGGCCTGCTGTTTGTTGTTGGTGAGAGCCACGGAATAAAACTCACCGACAGAATCAGCTCCCTGCAGCAGACAACTGGGGTATTTCCAGGTGAGCGCTGAGCCGGTCTCCACCTGGGTCCAGCTGATGCGACTGCGGGCGCCGCGACAATGTCCACGCTTGGTGACGAAGTTGTAAATGCCGCCAACGCCATTCTCATCACCGGCATACCAGTTCTGAACAGTGGAGTACTTGATGGAGGCGTCATCAAGCGTCACCAGTTCAACCACGGCGGCATGCAGCTGGTTGGTGTCGAACATTGGGGCAGTGCAGCCCTCGAGGTAACTGACGGAAGCGCCTTCTTCCGCCACGATCAGGGTGCGTTCAAACTGCCCTGTGTCCCCGGAGTTAATCCGGAAATAGGTGGAGAGTTCCATCGGGCACTCGACTCCCTTGGGAATGAACACAAAGGAACCGTCACTGAAAACCGCCGAGTTAAGAGCAGCGAAGTAATTGTCATTGCTGGGAATGACAGAACCGAGGTAGCGCTCAATCAGTTCAGGATGTTCTTTGACAGCCTCACTGAAGGAGCAGAACACGACACCGTGCTCGGCGAGTTTTTCCTTGTAGGTGGTGGCGATCGAAACGCTGTCGAATACAGCATCAACAGCAACGTTGCTCAGGCGTTTCTGTTCACTTAATGGAATTCCCAGCTTGTCAAAAGTTTCGAGAAGTTTGGGATCCACTTCATCGAGCGAGCTTTTTTTGACCTGCTGCTTAGGAGCTGCGTAATAAACGATGTCCTGATAGTCGATCGGGTCATAGCCCAGTTCAGCCCAGTCGGGCTCCTCGAGAGTGAGCCAGTGCCTGTAAGCCTTGAGTCGAAATTTGAGAAGGAACTCAGGCTCTTCTTTTTTGCTGGAAATCAGTCGAACGATCTCCTCACTGAGGCCCTTGGAAATCTTTTCGGTCTCAATGTCCGTGACGAAGCCGTATTTGTACGGCTGGCTGACGAGATCCTGCGTGGAGGCAGATGTCATATGGCCCGACCTGCCAAAGCGTGAATGGTTTCCGTGGTGATGCTCTGGTGCTCCCCACGGAAAGGGCTGTCTTCAGTCAGGAACAGCATGCAATGGCATTCTTTGCGCTCGCGCATGGGCACACATGGGCAGTTCCAGAAGGCTTGGGAGGCCTCAGCTTTCTTGTCCTCGTAGTGACGGCACGGGCAGAGTGCACCGCCCAGCTCATCTTTGTGACGGGCGAGCCCCTTGAGAACAACAGCTGTGACACCCCGATCACTGCAGAAGTAGGTATCGGTGCGCTTTGCGTAGATCTCGGCAAATTTGCGGATGGCTTCCAGGCTCTCCGAGGTCGGCTCTCGATTGCCTGCAAGGGCATCAGTCATGGCGGCGAACGTTGGCAAGAGTGTCGAAGCCAGGGAGATACGAAACAAAATGGTTTCGTATTTGGAGTCTAAAGCACGGATCCATCACCCGACCATGTGACCATTGTGACGGACGTCGGTTCTAGCGGGGAAAGCCTGCCGTTGCGGCGCCATCCGACAACACTGGCCCGACAGGCGCCAGGACCGTCCGGATTGAACTGAAATCACCTCGTCAGTCAGGGCTGGTTGCAAGGGCAGTTGATACACGCAACTTTCCAGCCAGAGCCTGAGTTGGCATCAATTCATGCACGCCGTGGTGCCCCCCACAGGAGCTCGCCAACCGGATTCACTGCTGAATGACGAGAAGGAACCATCTCAGCTGGACAATGCACTGACGAGGTCTGGTTCCGAGTTCGTCCTCGACATCTCACTGGGCATTGCTCAAGGCAGTTGATGCATTCCCGTGGCATGGTGAAATCATCAACCTGATCTCATGGGCGCGTCAGCTCAGGCTCCCACTCGTGAAGCGACGCTCACCCTGCTCCTGCGGCAGGGTGAGATCAGTGCTGCTGATCTAGCGAGCGAACTGGGAATCTCAGTTCAGGCGATGCGCCGTCATCTGCGCACATTGGAAGACGAAGGACTGGTGGAAGCGAGTCCGATCACAGCTGGGCCTGGCCGGCCCTCCAACCAATGGAGACTCACTCAGCAAGGTCATCAACACTTCCCTGATGGCAGTGACACCTTTGCGCTGAATCTGCTCGAGTCGATGGCCAAAAGCCTGCCACCGGAGACCCTGGCAACGCTGCTTGACCGACAGGCCCATGAGAAAGCACACCACTACAGGCACCAGCTCGGCGATGGACCGCTCGAACAACGCATCCGCAGGTTGGTGCGTCTACGCAGCCACGAGGGATACGTCAGCGAAATGGTTCCGGCTGAGAATGGTCTCGGCTGGTACATCAATGAATTTCATTGCTCTGTGCAGAGGATCGCGGAGGAATTCCCAGCTGTCTGCGACCAGGAACTTCAGCTGATCCGAATGACATTCCCTGACTGTCAGGTGGAAAGGGTGCACTGGCGGCTGGAATCAGGACATTCCTGCGGTTTTCAGATCAGTCCGACCAGTACAACGTCCAACGAATCCAAACCAGGATTCAGCCCGTGAGCGTGGATCCATCGCCGGCTTCAGGCCCGTTGGACAGGCAGCAGATCGAACGCATCGACGCCACGCTTCTGCCCGCCGTCGACCGCCACCTTCTGCGGCTGCAAGCCCACTGCCTGGCGACATTTCAGCAAATCGCCATGCCGCTTCAGCAAGGACCTTTACCAACTCGGGATCACTGGCAGGACTGGTGTGATCACCAGCCTCAGCTGGCCAATGACGCGGAATTCCGGGAACAGCTGATGATGCAGTTCACCGTGATTGCAAGCCAGCTTGAGGAGCTCGCCAGGCAGCTAAAGCTGAGCCCACTCGAGCTGAAGCTCAACGATTTGATCCAATACGCCGAAGCCAACAGCCGTGATCGTTTGTCGAACACGGAATGAACAGATCGCTGCACACAGGTTGAAGATCGCGAACCGATCGCTCTGCTGCGATCATCCAAAACAGACCGTCCATAGCCGATGACCCTGGACATCCCCGACGCGCCGACATTCTTCCGACTGAGCTGCGGAAGCTGGCGGTCGCAGCGGAGCGTGCATCACCTCCTACATCGCCGCAGCGAAGCGGGGGGATCGCTGATCGTGGTGGAGGACCTCGAACTCAACGATGAACGGTTGCTGGCCATGGCCAGGCAGCACGACAAGGATCCTGGCCTGATCATTGGCGGCAGCTACGTGCGCTGGAGCGCCTCGATGGCCTGGGACCGCGATGGCGATGCCCATGACGGTGAAACCTGCTTCGCTTTGATCGGAGAAAGTGAGACCGCCCGCTCCGGCACGATGCTCCGGGATCAGGGCTACGCAGAAAAAGCGCCTGCAACCTCGACATTCGCCATGGACGACAGGGATGGTCTGATCCTCTGCACGAGCTACGAAATGATGACCGTCTGGGAACGCTTCAGTTTTGCCGGCCCGGATGTGCGCATTCGTTCCAGCACCGTTGAAGGACTGTCCAACAACGCGTCCTTCTGCGTGGAGACCAGACTCAAAAACGACAGCTCATCCACTGGCTCCCAAGGGATGACAGCGCTTGTATCACCCTTCGGCTGGTGAGTGTCCTCTGTTACGGACTGTGAGTAGGCCGGAGCCAGTTTGGAAGTGTGTTGACTCCCACTTATACGATCCAGCCAGTGTGTTCCGACTCGAGTGGCGATTCCTCTTCTTCAGTACGCACCGACGACACAGAACAATCGCGTCGCAGCTCTCAGCGTTGCTTCTGAAGAGACCCAGCGTTCCCTTCAGATGGATATCTCAATGGACGCTGACAACATCAACACGGTGATCGAATCGGCTTACCGCCAGATCTTCTTTCACGCGTTCAAGAGTGACCGCGACACCTTCCTCGAGTCACAACTGCGTGATGGCCAGATCACTGTCCGTGACTTCATCCGAGGGTTGTGTCTCTCAGACACTTTTAAAAGGACGTTCTACGGCTTCAATTCGAACTACAAGGTGGTTCGTCACCTCGTCCAGAAAATTCTGGGACGCAAGACCCACGGACGTTCTGAAGAAATCTCCTGGTCGATCGTGATCGCGACCAAGGGTGTCGAAGGCATCGTGGATGCCCTGCTTGACAGCGAGGAATATCTCGAAGCCTTCGGCTACGACTGTGTTCCTTTTCAACGCAATCGCGTGCTTCCAGGCAGGGAGCTCGGTGAGACCCCTTTCAACATCACCACCCCCCGTTACGACGAGTACTACCGGGGGATTCTCGGTTTCCCCAAGATCATCTACACCGGCAAAGCCAAGAGCCTGCCGGCACGTGCCAGCCGTTCCCGAGGTGGTTTCAGCGAAGATTATCTGCCGTGGGTCAGAGGTATCGCTGCCGCAGGCTCAGCCTCTCCCGAGGGCAATCTCGACATGGACTATCTCTCGAAAGTTCCTTACCGCAGCATCGGCCGCTGAATCGCTTCCCAAGTCCGAGATGTTTGAGCGGAGTCCCCAGTGGGGCTCCGCTTTTTTGTGTGCTGCATCAGAACTGAAATGGATACGGTCTGGGCAGCTCATGCAGTCAGAAGATGCTGACCACGGGCGATCAAGCTCCCTGAAAACCGGTCCTTTCCAGCAAACTGATCCCAAAGAAACCCGGTAGCCCGACCGTGACGCAAGCCATCACATCCCTCGCCCGCATGACCCTGCGTCAGCTGCGTCAGATGGCCAGTGATCTCGGCGTTACTCTCTACAGCCGCAAGAGCAAGGAAGACCTGGTTTCCGCGATTGCCGAAAAGCAGGAGCGTCGTGGCGGCGATCTCAAGGCCATCGAAGCGGAACTCAATCCACCGTCGCGCCCACAGTCCGAGACCCGTGTGGTGTTCCTGCCAAGAGACCCCCAGTGGGCCTATGTGTTCTGGGAAATCTCAGACAACGATCGTCGCCGCGCTCAAGGCGAAGGCGCTGCGCATCTGAATCTTCGTTTGGCTGATGTGACGGGTCTCCAGGACGGCTCAGCCCATCCGCACACTCTCCAAGAAGTTCCTGTCGACAGTCACAGCACCGAGTGGTACCTGCCAGTGCCTCTCTGCGATCGCGACTATCGCGTTGAACTTGGCTGCCGCTCCGGCAGCCAGTGGATCTCCCTGGCGTTCTCGTCTGTCGCCAGGGTTCCTGCCCTGCACCCCAGCGACCAGATTCTCGATCAGTTCGTGCCCTTCAGCCTCGAAACCGCTACTCCTTCACCAGCTCCGGTCAGCACACCCAGCTTCGAGCCCAGCGACAGCGGCTTGCATGAGCGCCTGTACCAGAGCGCTACTACCCACTTCCGCAGCCGCAGAGTCGGATCTGAGGTTCTGCATGAACAGGACTCATTTTCAGGAGATCAGCGTGGTCTCAGCGATTCCGGTGTTGGCTTGTGGGCCAGCGGCCTCAACGAGTCCGGTCTCGGAGGAGTGGCCCCTCGCCAACGCACCTTCTGGCTGGTGGCTGATGCAGAGTTGATTGTTTACGGAGCCACTGATCCTTCCGCACGTCTCACCATCGGCGGCGAAGAAGTACCTCTCTCCAGCGATGGAACCTTCCGCATTCAGGTTCCCTTCCGTGACGGTGAGCAGATGTATGCCGTTGAAGCGACCGCGGCGGATGGTGAGCAGAAACGCAACATCACTCTCAACTTCGAGCGCGTTACCCCAGAAGACAACAGCAACCCTGCCAGCGAAGCCAAAGCTGAGTGGTTCTGATCCTGTGGGAGTCAACCGAAAAGCCCTGCGCTGGATTGTGGCCATCACGCCTGTTGCAGGGGCAGTGGCATTCCCGGTGCTTGTGCCTCTCACGATGGCAAAAGTCGGGATCGGCGCGGGTGTTGGCCTGGCACTCGTTCTCAGCAGTCTCTGGTTTGTGGGAATGCTGAAAACCTCTGAAATGCCTCACTGACCGATTGCCCGGCAAGGCGGTGGAACACTTGCAGCAACCGAAAAGCAGTGGGTGCTGGACAGGCTGCGAGAAAAGATTCAAAAACTTGCCGTCCTGCCTCTACTGACGCCAATGCTGCTGAGCTGCAGCCAGGCAGGGCAAATCGTGGGTGCAGCCGATGCTGAGCTGCCCTTACCGCAGAACTTCCAACTGCACTTCAATCATCGGGACTCCGGCCGCTACCAAAGTCCCCTGACAGGCCAGTGGCGCAACGGCGACAACCTTGAAGAGCAGCTGATCCGACAGATCCATACGGCGAACGAAGAGGTGCTGATGGCCATTCAGGAACTCACCCTTCCGCAGATCGCCAAAGCACTGATTCGCGCCAAGAAGCGGGGAGTCCGTGTTCAGGTGGTGCTGGAAAACAACTACAGCAGGCCTTGGTCGGAACAGCATCCCAGCGATCTGTCAGCTCACGGCCGGCGGCGCCATCAGCAACTGCAACTGCTGGCGGACAGCAATCGCGACGGCAGGCTTACCGCTGAAGAACGGTTGGCTGGCGATGCCATTGCGCTGCTGAAACGAGCAGGGGTCGCAATCATCGATGACACAGAAGACGGGAGCCGAGGCAGTGGCCTAATGCATCACAAGTTCCTTGTGGTGGATCAGTCTCTGGTGATCACAGGCAGTGCCAACTTCACCAGCTCAGGGATGCATGGTGATGCAGGAGCAGCGCGAAGCCGGGGCAATGTGAATCATCTGCTCAGCATCAGGAGCCCCGAATTGGCCGGATTGTTCCGAGAAGAATTTGAAAGGATGTGGGGCGATGGTCCTGGAGGCGAACACAACAGTCGATTCGGACGCGGAAAAACCAGCCCAGGAATCCAAGCCGTTCAAGTCAATGGCATACAAATCGACGTGCTGTTCGCCCCTCATTCAAAACAATTCCCGGGGCATGGACTGGAGCTGATCACTGAGCAGCTGGCAGCAGCAAAGCAAAGTATCGACATGGCGCTGTTTGTGTTTTCAGCCCAAACACTCACAAATGTTCTGGCGAAGCGAATGGCTGCTGGTATCGACATCCGTCTGCTGGCAGACCCGGGCTTCGCAAGCCGTTCCTTTTCTGAAGTGCTGGATCTGCTCGGACTGGAACTCCCAGACCGCTTTTGCAAACTTGAAGCGGGCAATCAACCCCTCAAAACACCATTACAAACCGTCGGCTCACCGCGCCTCGCCCGCGGCGATAAGCTCCACCACAAGTTCGCGGTGTTCGACAACAAAACCGTGATCACCGGATCCTTCAACTGGTCACCCGCCGCTGCCCACACCAATGATGAAACTCTGCTGGTGATTCACTCACCCAAAATTGCTGAGCATTTCACCCGCGAGATGGATCGGATGTGGCGAGGAGCAGAGCTGGGAATCACACCGCACATCCAGCGCAAGCTAGAACGACAACGTGCCAAGTGCGGCCGAGGGCTGCAGAGGTATTGATTGAGCGAAGCGTGATTGGCACCATCCCAGCAACGATTCAAAATTGAGTGCCTAAAGGCCCCATCACTAAGTCTTTAGTAGTGAGTCAACAAAGGCAATAGAGCAAAAGAATGATTCAGTACAATCAATGAAGAGTGCAGAAGTTCAGCAGTCAAGAAACACTGGCATTGCCATTTCGCGAAAAAAGCCTGGTTTCCAGGTTTTTAATCAACACATAGACTGGTGGAACAACCAACAGTGACAACGTCATGCCCATCAAAAGGCCGCCAAAAACGACTGTGCCGATGGCTTGCTGAGCACTGGCTCCGGCATTTTGTGCAATAACAAGGGGGAAAAAGCCAGCGAGAGAGGCGACTGAAGTCATCAAGATGGGCTGAAGCCTTGCTTTTCCTGCCTCTACAGCAGCGAAGACAATCTCTGCACCAGCCGAGACGCGTTGCTCTGCGGCTTCGACAATCAGAATAGAATTTTTAGCAGCAAGACCAATCAGCATCAAGAGGCCTATCTGAACAAAAATATTGACATTCATCGAACGTGCTTGGAGAAATACAAGACTGCCTAGTATGGCAATCGGAACCGTGATCATGATCACAGTTGAGATAATATAACTTTCATATTGAGCGGACAGCACCAGGAAAACAGTCAATGCTGCCATCACAAACAGGAAAACTATTTGGCCACCAGATTTTTCCTGAACCCTGGACACTCCAGTAAATTGGTAACCAATATCCTTGAATCCTAGAGAAGCGACAACATTTTTGACAGCCTTTATAACATCTCCAGTGGAATACCCTGAATTTGGAACGGCCTTGTACTCAATTGAGCGATTGAAATTAAAATGATCAATCGCCATAGGGGTGGTCACTAATTCATAGCTAGCAATTTCTTTTACAGCAACATAATCTCCCTTGGAATTCTTAATACCATAATTCATCAATTGATCGATCGTACTTCTTTCCTGGGACTGACTGATAACAACAACATCCTTCGGACCTCCATCCAGGGAGGTTTGCACAATCCGTTTACTGCCAGCATAAGTACCGATTGTATTGACAACATCTTTATAGCTAAGGTTAAGAGAACCAAGCAAAGACCGATCGATGTTAATTTGATAAGAAGGATTATCCGGAGAAAATTGGGTTTGAATACTTTGAATTGAAGGCTCCTGTGAAGCTTTAGCTAAAAACTGTTGCGTCAACGCATAAAACTCATCAATCGAATAACGACCGCTGCTTTCGTCAGTCAATGCAACCGTCAAGGAAGCATCCTGACCAAAACCAGGGATCATTGGTAATTGAAATATTTGAGGTGGATATCGTGTAGGCAGTGCTGCAAGCGCTGCTGAGAGATTAGAAGATATTTTTTCGATTTTTTGGTTTGCCTGTCGTCGCTGACCCAAAGGCAACAATTGAATAAAGAATGGAGAATAGCCTTGGTTAGTATCGATGATCACGAAATCCTTAATACCCGATGACTTTTTTTCTTTTTCTCTATTAAGGAAGTTTCTCGTCTGACTGCTAACAGGTTCATAGGCTGTAATCGATGCCCCAGGATTAAGTAGATATGCACCCGTCAAAAGATTCATATCTTCTTGAGGGATGAAGCCAGCAGGGATGATATTAAATAAATAAAGTGTAGCAAAAGCAAGTGGTACAAGAGAAACGCATACTAATTTTCTTTTTTTCAAAAACCAGCCCAATAATTTCTCATAAGCAGACTCGAGTTTGGAATAAATCTGGTCAAAACCATTAAAAACAGTCTCTAACTTGAGACCAATGACAGCAAAAAGGGCTGCACTGATTGGTAGAGCGAGGTTCCCAAAACTCGCCTTCGTGAAGTAACCCATCAAAAGTCCAACGCCAGCACCAAAGATTGCTGTAGTCCACGATGGCATCGACTCCATTCGCCCTGGACGAAGCAATAGTGCAGACATCATCGGAGAAAATGTCAGAGCATTAAATGTTGATATAGCAATGGAGCAGATGATCGTAACTGCAAATTGAATATAAATATTGCCGATGGGACCGCTGACCAATGTTACAGGGAGAAACAAAGAAATCAGCACTAATGAAGTGGATATAATCGCCCCAAACAATTCATTCATAGATGCAAAAGCTGCTTCTGTTGAATTCATTCCTTTTTGGATATTCGCTGTCACTGACTGAACAACAAGTATCGCATCATCGACAACCAAACCCGTCGCCAAAACAAGGGCGGTCATGGTCAGAAAATTCAACGTGTAGTCAAAAAGTTGTAAAAAGGCAAATGTTCCAACGATCGATATCGGTATTGCCAATCCGGGGATGAGGATGGTACGCCAATTTTGCAAAAACAACAACAGGATTAAAACAACTAAGATGATTGCCAGCCCCAAGGCATCAAATACATTCGAAATCGAGTCTAAAATAAATGTTTTTCGATCATTGAATTGAACGACTTTGATTCCGGGGGGAGCCGTAGATTTGAATTTTTGAATAAGCTGATCGATCTGCTCGCCAACCTCAACAGCATTACTTCCGGACTGAAGACTAATGTCGATAAACACCCCGGGATAACCACTACTTGATAGGATGGCGCTTTCCGGGCTGGCAATATATTGAACCTGACCAATGTCCTTCACCCGAAGAACTGCTCCACTGTTCAATCGTTTAAGAACAATATCTTCAAATTCTCCTATTGATTGAATGAAGCCACTATCCTCAATCATGACTGAATAGCTATATGTGGAGGGATCTCCAACACGACTAGCTCCAACAAATCCACCAGAAGCAGGGAAATTTTGAGAGAAGATCTGATTATCCACTTCATCAATGCTTAGTCCATAAGCGCGAACTAAGTTCGGATCAATTGAAATCTGAAATACAGGCTTTGGTGGATATAATGTTAGCTTCCCAACTCCATCAATCAATTGAAGTTGTTTCTGCAATTGATCCTTAGCTATCGAATTAAGGTAAGCCGCATCATATTGACCTTTCGTTGATGTGATTAAGTAAGCGCCAATTGATGTATCTGTTGTCTGCGAAATAGTAATCCCTTCATCTTGAGTTACTTGCGGTAGAGTGGACTTAGCCTGTTGGACACGATTCTGAACATCCAATGATGCTGTGTCGGCTGAAGTGTCAGGCTCTAAATACAGGGTGATAGACGTTGAACCAGCCTTGGATGTTGAAGTGATGTAATCAACTCCCGGTGTATCTGATAAAATATCTTCAAGTTGCTGTGTAATGGAAAGTTCAACAAATGATGCATTACCACCTGGATAGATTGCAGTTACTACAATTTGAGGTTGTGCAATATTGGGCAGAAAATCAATTGGCAACCTGCCAAGAGAAATCAACCCAAGGATAAAGATCACCAGACTGCAGACACTGGTAAGAACTGGTCTTGAAATGAAGCGATCAGATAGAGACATTTATAAATCGAGATTACTTAGAAGACTTGATTGATACCGGCGTGCCGTTAGCAAGCACCATGGATCCACTGATTGGAATCAAATCACCGGCTTTTAATCCTGACAAAACAGGAAAATAATCATCCTGCAAGTTGCCTAGTTTTAGGGGTGTGTTAACAGCAATTAGAGTAGTCGAAGGCAGCGTAGATATTGACTTTTTCTGTTGAGGATTGACCTCTGCATTCTTCAAAAAAGATTGAATTGGAATGAGTTTATAGGTATAAGGTTGTTGAGCTTTAAACAACACTGCTGTAGCGGGCACGCCAGGATGACGCTGATTCCCAATAACAATTTTGGAGCGAATTAATTGCATAGGACGAAGACCTGCTTTTTCGTTAACAAACACTGCTCTAACCCTTAGAGTGTTCAAGGGCTGATAGTTACTGGCATCGGACTCAAAATAGGGAGGGATGAAAGCAATTTTACCCTCACCAATAACATCGTTTTTTGACTCATCAAGCATTTTCACTTGTTGACCTAGCTTGATTTTGCTTGCTTGCAATGCAGGTACAGAAAGGTCAATGGAGAGATTTTCATTATTAACTACAAAAAAGTTACTCTTGCCTTGCTCGAAGTATTGACCGGGATTGACACCATATAAATCTCCGACAATGCCATTGATCGGTGACCGGATTGATCTCTTATCAAGAGCTTCTTGTTTTGCAACTAAATTGCTTTTTTTGCCAATGGCAGCAACTTTAGCTTCCTCTGCCGATTCCTTTGATTCTGCACCTTTTTTAAACAACCATTGTATACGCTTTGCATGCAAATCAGCTTCTTTAAATTGGGCCTGCGCAGTTTTGAATTCGGCAATTTCTTGCGCATTATCTAAAACAACCAGAACCTGGCCACTTGTTACAGAATCACCTTCCTTGACGAGTACTTTTGTAATTAGACCACTGACTTGTGGCGTGAGCTGAATATACCCAGGATTGATCAAAGTTCCCTCAGCTTCAATTACCTCAGAAAAATCACGGGTTTGAATCCTCATCACATCGACCGGAAAAGCTTGAGGAGCTGGACTTTTACTTTGGCAACCTGCCATCATGCAGCTAAGCCCGCATAAAAAGCCAACTTTGACTGCTAATCGCATTTTGGAGCGGACGTGCGAAGGCAAAATTGGGTCACTAAATTTGCCTAAGCCTAGCTCTTAAGTCTGCTCTCATGTAATTCGTCAACAAGTATTTCACGGCGTTAGCACTTGCCAACAAAAAGCAACAATATCATTATCAACCAGCTCTTCGATTTAAACATCGGCTCAATAATTTTTAAGTATCAGCTCCTGACACTGAAGAATTTCATAGATTGCATGATTAATTCTAAAAGTTCATTCTGCAGAATCTGCCCAAGCAAACCGTACACGCCCGAATGATGCGCAAGTGCGTATCAGTTGCAGGCTGACCATTGACTCATCACTGATTAGCTTAACAGGGAATCACAATCTGCATGCTGCTTACGGTCACAAGGCTGTTAGCTTTTTGACCAAAAAAACAAACTTTCTCACCCTAATCTCATTCGACTCTCATTCAAAAATACCTGGACAAGGCATTGATTTATGAAAGACACACCCGGTGAATCCTCTGCTGAAGAGCTTGTCGAGCAACCTTATAAGTATGGATTCGTCACAGAGATTGAAGAAGAAAAAATCCCTAAAGGGATTGATGAGGATGTGATTCGCTTGATCTCGGCTAAAAAAGATGAGCCGGATTTTATGCTTGAGTTTCGCCTTAAAGCCTATCAGAACTGGCTATCTCAGGATGAACCTGACTGGGCAAAGCTAGGATATCCACAGATTGATTATCAAGACATTATTTATTATGCGGCACCTAAAACAAAAGAGAAAAAGCGAAGCCTTGAAGAAGTTGACCCTGAACTCCTGGATACATTCAGCAGACTAGGAATCCCACTGAGTGAACAAAAAAGGTTAGGAAATGTAGCAGTAGATGCGGTGTTCGACAGCGTTTCGATTGCAACAACATTCAAAGAAAAACTTGCGGAGCATGGTGTAATCTTTTGCGGCTTTGCAGAAGCCGTAAAAGAGCATCCTGAACTTGTCAAAAAATATCTTGGTACTGTCATCCCCAGTAACGATAATTTCTTTGCCGCCTTAAACGCTTCGGTGTTTAGCGATGGCACTTTCGTCTATATCCCCAAGGGCGTGGAATGCCCGATGGAGCTTTCTTCCTATTTTCGGATTAACTCCGGAGATGCCGGACAGTTCGAGCGAACCCTGATCGTGGCGGAAGAAGGCGCTTCCGTCAGTTACCTCGAGGGCTGCACTGCACCGATGTTCGACACCAATCAACTTCATGCCGCCGTGGTTGAACTGATTGCACTTGACGATGCCTCCATCAAATACTCCACTGTTCAGAACTGGTATCCAGGTGATGAGAACGGTGTTGGCGGCATCTACAACTTCGTGACCAAACGTGGACAGTGCCGTGGTGCCAGAAGCTGCATCAGCTGGACCCAGGTGGAGACCGGTTCAGCGATCACCTGGAAATATCCCAGTTGCGTTTTGATCGGCGAAGATTCCGTTGGTGAATTTTATTCCGTTGCTTTAACACATCATCTTCAACAGGCAGATACCGGCACAAAAATGATTCATATCGGTCCCCATACACGCTCAACCATTGTCAGCAAGGGGATCAGTGCAGGCAGATCGAGCAACAGTTATCGAGGACTTGTTCATGTCAACCCTTCCGCCAAAGGAGCTCGAAACTACAGCCAGTGCGATTCCATGCTCATAGGAGACAATGCCAGCGCCAATACCTATCCTTATATCCATTGCCAACAAATGAATTCTGCAATTGAACATGAGGCCAGCACCTGCCGGATTTCAGAAGACCAGCTCTTCTATCTGCAGAGTCGCGGCATCGGTTTCGAGGAAGCGGTTTCGATGATGGTGAGTGGTTTTTGTCAGGACGTTTATAACCAGTTACCCATGGAATTTGCAGCAGAAGCCGACAAACTTCTCTCACTTCGCCTGGAGGGAGCCGTGGGGTAAAGACCCTGATCCAGACCCCAACAACGCAGTATTTCTTTAATTTTCTCCATGATTAATCCGGATTCAGAGCTTCTCCTCGACATCACTGATCTGCATGCATCCGTTGAGGATCAGCCCATCCTCAAAGGTGTGAATCTCCAGATCAGAGCCGGTGAAATTCACGCGATCATGGGCCGCAACGGCAGCGGCAAAAGCACACTCTCCAAGGTCCTGGCCGGCCATCCCGCCTATCAGGTCACCGGCGGCAGTGTCCGTTACCGCGGTGAAGACCTGTTTGAACTTGAGGCAGAAGAGCGGGCACGCCTTGGTGTGTTTCTCAGCTTCCAGTATCCGGTTGAGATCCCCGGCGTCAGCAATCTGGAATTTCTGCGCGTGTCCACCAATGCGCGGCGCGAGAAACGGGGCCAGGAAGAACTCGACACCTTTGACTTTGAAGACCACGTGCGCGAGAAGCTCAAGGTGGTGCAGATGGATCCGGCCTTCCTGGAGCGCAGCGTCAATCAGGGCTTCTCCGGTGGCGAGAAGAAGCGCAATGAAATCCTGCAGATGGCATTGCTGGAACCGGTGGTGGCGATCCTTGATGAAACCGATTCCGGCCTCGATATCGACGCCCTGCGCATTGTGGCCGGCGGTGTGAATCAGCTCTCCGGTCCGCAGAACGCCACGATCCTGATCACCCATTACCAGCGATTGCTCGATGAAATCACTCCCGACTACGTGCATGTGATGGCCGCCGGCCGCATCCTGCGCACCGGCGGTCGTGATCTGGCTGTTGAGCTGGAGAAAACCGGCTACGACTGGGTTGATAAGCAGCTCGCCGCAGAGGGAGTGGCCTGATCATGCTGAGCAGTGTGCTGGCACCGGTGCAGCAGCGAGGACGTGAAGCCCTCCAGCGTCTGGGATTGCCCACCCGTAAACAGGAAGCCTGGCGGCTCACCGACCTCAAACGCCTTGAGGCCGTTCATGGCCTGCCTCCCATTGACGCCGATCTCGAGAATGATTGGCCACAACCACCGCAAAGCGGAGTCCGCTTGCTGCTTGGGTCTGACCAACATCCATTGGAAGGGGTTGAGCTCCCAACGGGCATCAAAGCCTTGAACAGTGATGAGCTCGAGGTCCTTCTCGGTCGCGCAACAGATCACTGCGGCTGCTCGCAGGACTGGCCAGTGGAACTGAACAAGTCCTGCAGCCGTCAGGTCCTCGCTTTACAGATCAGCGGCAAGGCTCCAGCAGTGGAACTCGTGATTGCTGCCAGTGGTTCAGGCATGCTGGCAACGCGTGTTCTGCTGGTGCTTGAGCCGAACGCCGAACTCGAGCTGCTCCAGGTCTTCCAGTCAAAAGACGGCGTTGCGCATAGCCATCTGTGTGAAATCCTGCTCGGGGAAGAGTCACAGCTTCAGCATGGCTTGGTCTCCATGGGCGATGGCAGCAGTTCACTGCTGACAACGCTGGCCATCCAACAAGAGCCTCGCAGCCACTACGCATTGTCCTCCTTCGTTCAGGGGTCGTTGTTCGCTCGAATCGAGCCAAGAATCGTGCAACTGAGTGGGCAAGCCTTTACCTCTCTGAAGGGATTGGCTGTCGCTGCCGATGAGCAGCAAGTCGGCGTGCACTCCGCAATGCGTTTTGACGGCCCCGAGGGTGAACTGGATCAACTGCAGAAAAGTCTTGTCTCAGGAAAATCGCACACGATTTTCAATGGCTCGATTCAGGTGCCCAAAGAAGCACAACGAACCAATGCGGCACAACTCAGTCGCAATTTGATGTTATCGAGCCGTGCACGCGTTGATACCAAGCCAGAGCTTGAAATCATCGCTGACGACGTGAAGTGTGCTCACGGCGCCACTGTCAGCCAGCTGCAGGAGGATGAACTGTTTTATCTGCGTAGTCGCGGAATCACTGAAGTGGAAGCAACAGCATTACTCCTGAATGGATATTGCCAGGAAGTGATTGATCAGTTACCGGCAAATGCTGAACGATGGCAGCTTTCAAAAAGAATGCACGATGCACTGATGGCAACGACTTAGCCATTCAGTCTTCCATCCTGAAAACAGATCAACCCACTACTTTCATAAAAACAAGTCAAGCATCCATTTCAAATGCTGTGAAAACCAAACTTTGATCTTATTACAGTCATCAAAACCACTCGGGACAATTTCAATTCTGATTTCGGGAAAGACTTGGCGACGATTAATGTCATTTACCGATCAACAGGGCAGCTGATCCAGTTCAAGCTTCAGAGGTTTGTTCGAGTCTGACTCCACTCAGGCATGGACCGGACCGAATCATGACGGGCAGGACCTTGCGTTCCAACTCGAACATCAATCAACGGCCTCCACAGATGAAAGCAGGCCTGCTGCCGGTGGTTGAGCACTTGCGCTGCGTTTCTGAAATCGTCGCCATGAGTCATCTCAGGTCAGAATGCCGCGACGTGTGGGGCCAACCCTGTGAGACTGCCACTGATGCTTTTAGGGTTTGCCTTGATGCTGCCTTCAACGGTTCAGGCCAAGCCCAAAAAGGTTCCCTTCCCGACCAGGGAGGAACTGCGATCACTCCAACTGATGGCCTACAGCTGCTCGCGCGCGAATGATCAAGACAGCTGCAGCAAGACCCGCAACCTTGCTGATCCACTCATGGACCACCCCAGACTTTCGGCTGCCTGCAAAGACACCGTATGGGAACTGGTTCAGGCCTCACAAGTGGTCACGACCAACAGCTTCCAGCGCCGTGACAGCATCGACCGTCCTGCACGACGGCTGACGCTGGTCTGTGCCGAACCGGACAAGCCGCAAGAACCTGCTGCCCCAACCCAGACTTGAGTCACTGCGAGGACTCAATCCCATTCGAAGTCAAAGCGTTGATCAGGCAGCAGCCGCGTCAGCTCACTGCCTGCAACCTGCCACAGCTGGCTTGAGATCAGCGGATGTGAACGCAGTTCACGGACCAGCTCTTTCACATCACCTTCCGTGAGTCCATGGCTGGACACCATCGATTCCAGACGTTTCTGAAAGTGCTCAAACACCATCTGTTCCTGCTCAGACAGCGGGCTGGCGTTGGGGTGATTGATATCCATAACGCTTCAGAAGCCGTTAGATCCAAAAGGTAGCTGCGACAAGTGGTCGCGCCGACAACCCTGATCAGCATCTGGCGTGTAAAGGTTCTCAGTATTCGCTCCCGTCAGGGATGACCGCCTCCGCCTTGGCTGAACCCGCTCCAACCTTCGTGCGGCTCGACGCCCCTTTCACCGACCAGAAGCCGGGCACCTCTGGATTGCGCAAGAGCAGTGCGCAGTTTGAGCAACCGCACTATCTCGAAAGCTTTGTTGAGGCTGTGTTTCGCACTCTGCCTGGCGTGCGAGGAGGCACCTTGGTGCTCGGAGGCGACGGCCGTTACGGCAATCTGCGCGCCATCAATGTGATCCTGCGCATGGCCGCAGCCCATGGCCTGAGCAAGGTGATCATCACCACCGATGGCATTCTCTCCACGCCGGCAGCATCCAACCTGATCCGCAAGCGAGAGGCCATCGGTGGGATCATCCTTTCGGCCAGTCACAATCCAGGCGGCCCCAATGGTGACTTTGGAGTGAAGGTGAATGGAGCCAACGGCGGCCCCACACCGGGATCCTTCACCGATGCAGTGTTCGAGTGCACCAAATCGCTGGAGCAGTACGCCACGGTTGAGGCTGCCGATCTCAATCTCGACACTCCAGGAACGCACAGCATCGCTGCCATGGAGGTCGAAATCATTGATGGGGTCGATGACTTTGTGGCCTTGATGCAGCAACTGTTCGATTTCGATCAGATCAACGCTCTGCTGCGCAGCGATTTCCCACTGGCCTTTGACGCCATGCATGCCGTCACAGGTCCCTATGCCAAAAGTGTCTTCGAAGATCTGCTGGGAGCACCAGCAGGCAGCGTGCGCAATGGCATTCCACTCGAGGATTTCGGCGGCGGCCATCCTGATCCCAACCTCACTTACGCCCACGAACTGGCCGATCTACTCCTCAAGGGAGACAACTACCGCTTTGGTGCAGCCTGCGACGGTGACGGCGACCGCAACATGATCCTTGGTCATCACTGTTTCGTGAATCCGAGCGACAGCCTGGCCGTGCTGACCGCCAACGCCACGCTGGCACCGGCCTACGCCGCTGGACTGGCAGGCGTCGCGCGCTCAATGCCGACCAGCTCCGCTGTTGATGTGGTGGCGAAGCAGCTGGGCATTGAATGCTTCGAGACACCCACAGGCTGGAAGTTTTTCGGGAATCTGCTGGATGCCGGCCGCATCACTCTCTGCGGCGAGGAAAGTTTCGGCACAGGCAGCAACCACGTGCGCGAAAAAGACGGTCTCTGGGCCGTGCTGTTCTGGTTGCAGATCCTCGCGGTACGCCGTTGCAGCGTGGCGGAGATCATGAGCAACCACTGGAATCAATTCGGGCGTCACTACTACTCACGTCACGATTACGAAGCGGTGCCGAGCGAGGCAGCCCATGGCCTCTACGACCGGCTTGAAAATCTTCTTCCTGGGCTTATGGGTCAGAGCTTCGCCGGTCGCAGCATCAGTTGTGCCGACAATTTCAGTTACACGGACCCTGTGGACCAGTCGGTGACTCAGGGTCAGGGGCTGCGCATCCTTTTGGATGACGGCAGCCGCGTTGTCGTGCGCCTCTCCGGCACCGGCACCAAGGGGGCCACCATCCGGGTCTACCTGGAAAGCTATGTGCCGAGCAGTGGTGATCTCCATCAGGATCCTCAGATCGCCTTGTCAGACATGATCAGCAGCATCAACTCCCTAGCGGAGATTCAGCAGCGGACGGGTATGGCGCGACCCACAGTGATCACCTGAGCTGACATGACCGTGGGGCAGCAGGAGTCTCAACGACGTCGTTGCCCCCGCAGACCGCCTTTGCGTGAGCGGTACTCCTCCTCCGGAGCACCCTCCTGAAGCTGGCGCATGCTTTCGATCGATGAACCGAACAGCACAGCGGAGAAGATCACCACGCCATAGAGATAGAACAATCGGCTGGGAGAGATGTCGGCAGGCGTGTTGCGGATGAACGTGTCCAGGAAGATCGAGAGAACAATGCCAACGCCTGCGCCGATCAACGCAGCCCAGAGGACTTTGAAGCCATTGAATCCACTGGGTTCGCGTCTCATCAGCTGATCAGTGCCGAGCCATCATCACCGCTTGACGGTGATCCTTCGGATGAACCAGCCGCCTGCCCAAGCAGAGACTTGAGCACGACATAAAAAACCGGCACGACGAACAGCGATAGGACGGTGGCGATCAGCAGACCACCGAACACCACAGCCCCGAGAGACGTCTGGCTACGGGCACCTGCACCGCTGGCGAAAACCAGCGGCATGAAACCGAACAGCGAGGAGATCGCCGTCATCAAAATCGGCCTCAGGCGGGAACCAGCCGCAAAACGGGCAGCCTCCAGGGCATTGGCACCAGCCTGCATCCGCTGATTGGCCATATCCACGATCAGGATTCCATTGCCAGCGGCAAGGCCGATCAACATCACCAGGCCCACCTGGGCATAAACATTGAGCACTTCACCCCGCAAGGCCAGAAAGGCGAGTGCGCCCAACATGGCTGTCGGCACTGTCATCAGAATGATCAGCGGATCGGCGTAGCTTTCGTACTGCGCAGACAGCACCAGGTACACCGCCAGGATGCCGAGGGCAAAGATCACCACTGCCAGGGCACCGGCCTTCACTTCCTCACGGGAAATTCCGGTCCAGTCGAAACTGAGACCCTGCGGGTTGATGGTCTCAAAGATCCCCTTCATTGCTTTGATCGCCTGACCAGAGCTGTTCCCTGCCGCGGGCGTGCCTTCGATCTTGATGGCTCTGTAGAGATTGAAGTGAGGAACCACCGTGGGCCCCAGGGTTTCACGCACGCTGAAGAACTCCCCTAGCGAAATCAGATCACCGTTAGTGCTCTTGACGTAGAGGGCTGAAAGACGCTCAGGGGTCGCACGACTTTGAGCATCGGCCTGGACATAGACCCGACGCACCTTGCCCTCCTGGAAGGTGTCGTTCACATAGAGGCCACCGAAGTTGATACTGAAGGTCTGCATGGCAGCACCGAAGTCAACATCAACAGCGGCCATGCGATCGCGATCCACCTGAATCTCGATCTGTGGCGATTCAGGAGCGAACAGCGTGTAGACACGGTTGAGATCATGGTCAGCATTACCGGCCTGGATCAGGCGTGCTGCCGTGCCATAAAAATCAGCCAGGCTGTAGGCCCCACCACTCTGATCGAGCAGCTGAAACTCAAATCCACCGCCAGTGCCATAGCCGGGGATGGCCGGAGGTTCAACGACAAACACCCTGGCACCATCCACCGAACGGACCAGCTTCTGATTGAGCCGCTCCACGATCGCCCCCACGGTCTGATCCCGTTGCTTTCGCTCAGACCAGTTGCTGGTGCCGAAGAAGAACAAGCCCTTGTTGGGACTGTTGCCATCCAGGCTTGCCCCGCTGAACACCGACGCCGCCGTGATGTCCTTTTCCGTGCGCAGTACGGCAGCCACCTGCTGATTGATCGCCTCAGTGACCTGGGTGGAGACGCCCTCCGGTGCCTGCACCACGCCAATCGCGTAACCCTGATCTTCGATCGGCACAAACCCACCAGGAATGGCCTGGAAAGCAACGGCCGTAAGCAGGATGCCGATGCCAAGGATGCTCATCACCAGTCGACGACGACCGAGAGCCCACTCCAAAGCGGAGGCGTAGCGGCTCTCCATCACGGCATAAGCACTGTTGAATTTGGCGAAAATGATCGGTGTAAACCAACCAAGAGCCAGGCCCAGGGCTGGATAGACCGTCACTGGGATGATTCTGCTGACTCCGACAAGAATCAAGCCTGTAATGGCTCCACCGATGGTGAAAGGCAGGGTGACCGGTCGATCGATCAAGCGCCCCAGCAGCAGACCGATCAAGGCACCAAGAGCCATCGGAATCATCACCAGAGGCGCTCCAGCCCCGACCACCAGCAACCCATACACAAAACCGATCACCATGCCGGCAATGGCATAGCTCCGCCGTCCTGGATCCTTGGATTCGCGTGCCAGCAACAGTGCGGACAACATCGGCGAGAAGGTGAGCGCATTGAAGGTGGAGATGGCGATCGAGAAGATCACCGTGGCCGCGAACTGTTTGTAGATCGTTCCCGTCGCACCCGGGAAAAACAGCACTGGCAGGAACACCGCGAACTTCACCAAGGACGTGGCGATGACCGCGGAGAACAGCTCATCCATGGTGGCTTTCGCCGCTTCAAGAGCCGTCATCCCCTCCGCTTTTTTGGTGGAGGTGTCCTCGATCACGGTGATCGCATCATCGACCACGAGACCCGTTGCCAGCACCAGACCAAACAAGGTGAGCTGATTCAGGGAAAACCCGAAGCCAAGCACCAGACCGAAAGTGCCGATCAGCGCCACGGGGATTGCAATCCCAGGAACCAGGGTGGCCTTCCAGTTCTGAAGAAACAGGAAAAGAATCAAAACAACGAGCACCACCGCATCCCGCAGGGAATTCACCACGCCCTGGATGGAGGCGCTGATGAAGTCGGTGTTGTCGTAGATCTTTTCCATCTTCATGCCCACGGGCATGGTCGTCTCAAAGTCGGCTAAGACCTGCTTCACGCCGTCCGACACCTCCAGCGCATTGCTGCCTGAAAGCTGATAAACAGCCAGCCCCACGGACGGAACACCCTGGAGATCGGTGGCGCTGACGGCATATGACTCACCACCGAGCTGAACATTGCCCACATCTCCAAGACGCACAAGGCCGCCCCCTTCAGCAGTTCGCACCACCATCTGCTCAAATTCCTCGACGCTGCGCAGCCGACCCTGGAGCTGCACGGTGAAGGTGAACTGCTGCCCCTTCGGAGAAGGCTCACCGCCCACCTGACCAGCGGGTACGAGGCGATTCTGGCTGGAGAGCTGGTTGACCACATCGGTCGACGTGAGGCCGAAACTGGTGAGCTTGTCTGGATCAAGCCACAGCCGAAACGCCAGTTTGCGGTTACCGAAGTAAGTGAGGTCGCCGACGCCGCTCACCCGCTTGATGGCATCAGTGAGCTTCAGATCCAGCAGTCCGCTGATCGTCTCAGCGCTGTAGGTGATCTGGTCCGGATCCGCACTGCCGAAGTTGTAGACGAGCAGAATCGAGTTGGACGCCTTATTGACGCTGACTCCAGCCTTGCGAACCTCCTCTGGCAACTGCGGTTCTGCCAGAGCCACACGGTTCTGCACATTGACCTGATTGATGTCACCGTCGGTGCCGCTGGCGAAGGCCACATCGATGGCACTGACTCCATCGGCGGAACTGTTGGACTTGATGAAGTCCATGTTCTCCACACCGTTGATCTGCTGCTCAAGAACACTGGTGACGCCCTCCTCAACAGAGACGGCATCGGCACCGGTGTAATTGGCCCTGACTTTGACGGTTGGGGGAGCGATGTCCGGAAGATTCTCGATCGGAAGAAGCGGAATCGCAATCAATCCCACGATCACGATCAAGATGCTGCAGACCGTTGTGAGAACGGGTCTGGTAATGAAATTATTGGAGGCGGACATGACTCAGTCGCTCAGTTCTTCACCTTCACGGGCACGCCGTGGCGCAGGCTGAGCAGATTGCTGGTAATCACCTTCTGTCCGACCCTGAGCCCCCTGGTGACGGGATAGCGGTTGTTCTGCAGGGGACCGAGATTGACCGGCGTTTGCAGCGCAAAAAGGGTCGAGGAGGGAATCACGCCACGATCAATCCCCTGCTTGATCCTGGCCAGGTCAGCCTTACCAGGCTGTGCTTCAAGCTCCTGGAGTGTTCCAAGACGGAACACAAAGCTCTGGCCGGACGTCTGCGTTACGGCAGCAAATGGAACGGACGGCTCCTGTCGGGAGTCGAGCTGAACCCGAGTGCGCAACCTCTGACCGTTGCGCAGCTTTCCATCTGGATTGGGGAACTGCGCCATCACCAGAAGGGCCTGTGTTCCGGCGTTGATTCCAGGGTCAATGGACATCACCGAACTCCTGGCCATCACCTCATTCCGGCCAGGAAGACTGAGCAACACCGGCAATCCAATCCTGATGCGGTCGGCGTAGGTTGAAGGCACCTCCACCCTGGCCTCAAGGGTGTTGTTGCGAATCAATTTGGTGAATGGGTCGCCGTTTCTGACCACATCCCCGACCTGCACGGAGACGTCTGCCACTGTTCCAGCGATCGGTGACTGCAGGTTGCTGTAGGCCAGGGTGGCCTCCTGAGCTTTGACCTCTTCTCGCGAGGCGATGTAGATCGCACGCCGCTGATCACGATCTGAGGCTTCCGCGGCACCAAGAGGCACCAGGAATTCATAACGTTTCAGCTCCAGCAGATCCTTTTGCTCTTGGGCTTTTAACCCGGCCAACTTGGCCTGCTCCTGAGCCTGATCAAGGGTCATGAGCAACTGCCCCGGGGTCACCCGATCTCCCTGGGTGATTTTCAATTCAATGATCCGGCCTGATGCCTGAGCCGCAAGCTGAACCAGGTCGCCGGCCTCCAGCGTGCTCACCGTGTCGACATCATCTGTGAAGGCAGCCTCGGTGACAGCAGCCTGCTGCACTTCTGGAAGGGGTCTCTGCGCATTGCCACCCTTACCGCAGGCACTCAGCATGAAGGCCGTCAGTGCCACGGGGATGAGGGATTGGTTGAGACGCACGGTCAGGACGCAGTCGGGCGCATTATGACGGTGCTCTCGCTCTCAAAGGCTCAACTTGAGCAAGAATCGTCTGACCGGGAATCGACGCCTTGGGCGGACCTCTGAAACAGGATCTGTTCAGCCATCACGGGGAAGCCGCTCGGCTACGGCAAGCACCGCTCGCCGATCGTCTGCGGCCCCGCAATCTCGATGAATTCGTTGGGCAGGGAGCAATCCTTGCGGAGGGCCGCTTGCTGCGCCGAGCCATCTCAGCGGATCGTGTCGGAAATCTGATTCTGCATGGCCCACCCGGGGTCGGAAAGACCACCTTGGCAAGGATTATCGCCAATCACACAAGAGCCCATTTCAGTTCTCTCAATGCCGTGCTTGCCGGTGTGAAGGACTTGCGCTCTGAGGTGAACGATGCCCGTCAACGCCTCGAACGCCATGGGCTCCGCACCATCCTGTTTATCGATGAGGTGCATCGCTTCAACAGTGCCCAGCAGGATGCATTGCTGCCCTGGGTGGAGAACGGCACACTCAGCCTGATCGGTGCCACCACCGAAAACCCCTTTTTCGAAGTCAACAAGGCACTGGTCAGTCGGTCCAGGTTGTTTCGTCTGCAGAGCCTGGAGCCTGAAGACCTCAGTCGTTTGCTGCAGACAGCGCTGCAAGACAAGGAACGTGGCTATGGCGACCGCGATGTTGAAATCAGCGCTGAGGCTTCTGCCCATCTCGTCAATGTGGCAGGAGGTGACGCCCGCAGCCTGCTCAATGCGCTCGAGCTCGCCGTGGAGAGCACCCCTGAAAATCACCTGGGTGTGATTGAAATCGACCTTGGCATCGCTGAGGAATCCATCCAGCAGCGCGCCGTGCTCTACGACAAGCAGGGTGATGCGCACTTCGACACGATCAGCGCATTCATCAAATCCCTGAGGGGCTCGGATGCCGACGCTGCACTGTTCTGGCTGGCACGGATGATCGAAGCCGGTGAAAACCCACGCTTCATTTTCCGGCGCATGCTGATCGCGGCCGGGGAAGACGTGGGACTTGCGGACCCTCAGGCGGTGGTGGTGGTCGAAGCCTGCGCCGCGGCCTTTGAGCGCATCGGACTTCCAGAGGGACTGTATCCACTTGCCCAGGCAGCTCTCTATCTGGCCTGCACCGAAAAAAGCAACAGCACCAGCGGCATGTTCGAAGCGCTGCGGCAGGTTCGTGAAGCACAGCGCCAGGAGGTACCTGCCCACCTGCGCGACGCCAACCGCGATGGCGATGCCTTCGGTGACGGCAAGGGCTATCGCTACCCCCATGCTTTTCGCGAACACTGGGTGGCACAGCAGTACTTACCCAGTGCCCTTCAGGGTGAAGCCTTCTGGTCACCGAGTCGTCAGGGCTGGGAAGGACAACGTCGCGAACGGATGCTGGAACGTCGTGCCGCTCAGCTGGCAGCCTCAGTGGAGGCGGTCGACGAACACCCGCTGTTGGTGAGCAGCGGACCGGAACAACCTCAGCTGGAGCGCTGGCTGCAACGGCAACTGTCCGTGGATGGTGAACGCCTGCAGGAGCTGCGACAGAGACTCTGGTCAGACCTCCCATGGCAGCGCACGGATCGGGTGCTGATCCTGGGCGGTCGGTCGCTGCTCTGGTCGCTCGATCCCCTTGGAGCCGTGGCCGAAGGTGGTCTCACAATTCTCTGTTCATCCTCAAGCGAACAACTACGGCTGGAAGCGCAGTTGCAGTTGCTTGATCCACTCAATCAACCGGCCGTCCTGAGCGATGCGGCTGAATTGGAGTTGCTGAGCCCTGACCACCAGTTCGAAGTGGTGGGCGGGCGACTGAATCAGGCCGATCTCAACGCCCCTGACCTTGAGAGGTTCTGGGCCCTGGTGAGCGCCCGCTCAAGAAGTGGTGCTCAGCTGAGGTTGTTGCTTAGTGAACCCCAACTCGGACCGGCAGGGGGGCTGCTGGAACTGCTCAAGCGCGAAAGGGCGGAAACCAAACCGAGGTCACCGCTGCAAACCCTGGCCGCACTGGAATCCAACTGGCTGAGTCAGTCGGAACAGCGTCAAATGCTGCTGAGTCAGCTTGAGCGCAGCGGTTGGGTGACGACCCAGAGCAGCTGGCAGGAAGCGCTGAGGCTCTCCGTTGAGACGAGTCTGATCGAACGATGGCTAGGAGAAAACCGCCCCTACCGCAGGGCTCTTGAAAAAACCGGAGAAGCGAGTGAAAACGCTCTGTCTGAGCTGCGTCATGAGCTGATGAAGCAACGCGGCAAACATCTTCCCCAGAGTCTTCGCCACTGGCGAATCGAAGGTCGACTGACCTGATCAGCTTCCATCAAAGACTTTCATCAAAAAAGCCCCGGCGATGCCGGAGCTTGATGAACAAGGTTGATGAAGTTGATGAACCCGTGAGGGTTCTCGACAATCACCAGAGGCCGCGGACGGGAGCAGCAGCAGGTGCGGGCTCAGCGGGAAGGATCTGGTTGGCCTGCACGCATGCGGGCAGGAACACATACCAGGAGAGAAGGGATGTGGACTGGGGCTCGTCGAGACCTTCCTTACAGACGTTCTGAGCACCGTCAGAAACGCCGTTGTCATTCAGACGGAAGTCAACGGGAAGCTGGCGCATGATGCCTGCAGAGGAGATTTCTCCATCGGCAGCGTCAAGGATGATGGCGGAGCGAAGAGCGACCACAGCGGTCTTTTTCTTCTGCCAGTAAGGGAAGTAGCTGCGGGTCTGGTCGTCCAGGAACTTCACGCCATCGGCGGAATACAGGAAGCGAGAAACACCAACCAGGTCTACGTCGTAGCTCTTGGTCATGCCCTCTTGGATTTCATCAGCAGTCCAACCGGAGTTGTTGATACCTGCTTGAAGGGCACGGTCAGTGATTTCGCCATCGTTGAAGAACTTAGCGAAAGCTGATGCTTTGGTGGTCCAGACAGCACCACCGGACACCCAGCGCACAGGGCGCTTGGTGCCAGCTTCAGCGGCGACAGCCAGAGTGGAAATGGAAGCGGCGGCGAGAGCGCCGGCTGCAAAACGGGTGAACACGGACGGCGAGAGAAGACGTCTCTTTAATCCTATCGGTAGGAAAAAGAGTTGCCAACAGAATCAGCACATGAAAAGCGCAAATGAGGACAATTCCGCCTCACAAGGGCCAACCGAACAAGACTCGTGATTCTCAATGGATGCATGGATCTCGTGGTGAAGCATTGCCGTTGATTCGGTTGTTGAGTGAAATCCATCCCCCAAAACATTGACATCCATTGAGCTCAAGATTGTTCACGCTGAGCAAAGCAGACAATCCTGCAGAAATGTCTGCTCAGCAACGACAACTCCAAAACGCCAGTCCCCCTGAGACCGCAATTGTGCAGCGACCTTGAGATTCAACCCACGGTGCAGGGCGCCACAAAAGCTGGAGCTCACCTCCCAGCAGCAGAGGTCCTGTGCCAGAGAGCCTCGCTGCCACTTGATCGCAGCTTCTTTGACCAGCCACCGATCCAGAACCTGCTGTCGCAGCTGATCGCCCTCCAGTGCCGTCAGCTCACGTTGCTCAGTCTCAGTGAAGAAGCGACGCATCAATGCGGCTGCCGCACGGAGCTTTCGGTCGGCACGCTCCAGATCAACGCCGATGGGCTGCTGAGACCAACCCATCAGACAGGCGTCAGCACAGTGGCTGAGGCTCACATAACCCCATGGGTCCAACAGCCGTGGCGGAGCACCCGGTGGAGCGTTCAGCGGCACCTGCAGAGGGTCAGCCGCATGCAGCGCGGCCAGACAACTCCGCATCCAACCACGCGAAGCCAGGTACTGCTGGCGGCGGGACGCCGTCAGCCCTGCGGCCCAGGCACGCTCCTGCCCGCTCACAACCAGCTCTCCGGCTGAAGCCTCTGGGCCGATCTGCTGCATCCACAACGCAGTTACGCTGCCGCCGACAGTCCGGCTATCTATGACTCTGCAGATCGGCGATCCCGCCCCTGACTTCACACTTCCAGATGAGAACGGTGAGCCTCTCACGCTTTCATCTCTGAAAGGGCAGCGAGTGGTGATCTATTTCTATCCGAAGGACGCAACCCCCGGCTGCACCAAGGAAGCGTGCAACTTCCGGGACCGCTGGAGCGACCTCAAGGCCCATGGCATCAGGGTGCTGGGAATCAGCAAGGACAACGCCGCATCCCACACCCGCTTCATCGCCAAGCAGGAACTTCCCTTCACCCTGCTCACCGACGAGGAACCATGCGCCGTGGCCAGCAGCTACGAGAGCTACGGCCTGAAGAAATTCATGGGCCGCGAGTTCATGGGCATGATGCGTCACACCTTTGTGGTGGATGCTGAAGGCAAGCTTGAATTGATTTACAGGAAGGTCAAAGCCGATTCAATGGCCGATCAAGTGCTGAGCGATCTGGGGCTGGGCTGACCAGTTTCACCAGTGACTGCATCACAAGATCAGGGGCATGATTCACTTCAAGCCCCTGGCTCAGCAAAGGCCGCACCAGCAGCGGAGCATCACCACCGCAGAGCCAGAGCGGAGAGGGATCAAGTTCCTGGGCTCGGATGATCAGACCGACGAGACTTTCGATCACTCCCCGGCGCATCGCCTCGCACGGCTTCCTCGGGAACGGGGTTCCAGCACTCGGATCCTGCATCTGGTCGCCAGGATCTGTCAGCGCCTGAGTGCCTGCCGCCATGGCCTGCAACTGCAGCCTCAATCCAGCTGAAAGCCAGCCACCGTTGAATCCACCATCTCCGCTGACCCGCGTCAGGCTGAGCACGGTGCCGGCATCAACAACCATCAGGGAGCCAACCTGGTCTGACTGAATCCAGGCTCCCCATCCCGCCAGCGCCCTGTCGATGCCAAGCCATGGCGGCACATTTCGCAGCGGAATCGCATCCAGGCCGAGACAGCGATCTGGGCTGAGCATGGAATGATCAGGCACAGGTCCAACTGCCGCCCAAGCACAAAGCGGCGGATCAGAAGCCAATAGAGACAGCTGAGGCTGGGAATGGCTGTAGCTCCAGGCACCGCTCCGAATTCGCTCGGCCCAGTGCCAGCGACTGTTACCGATCAGCAGACAGCGCTGCTCAGACCGCATGGTCAGATGCCATCACCCATGACTCCGGGCACATGGATGCCACACTCCTGACGCTGTCCTCCGAAGCGGGTGCTGCGGCCCTCGGACTCAACACCGTCAGGAGCACTGGAATGCCAGTCTCCCACGGTGGAATAACCCTGATCGAACAGCGGGTGCTGAGGCAGATCATGCTCCTGCATGTAATAGAAGACATCGCGCTTGGTCCACCCCAGCAAGGGACGAAGAGACAAACGATCACGGATCGGATCAAGCACCGTCATGGTGTTGCGCAGCTCTGTCTGACCGCGGCGAACACCACTGGCCCAGCAGCTGACGTTCAGCCCACTCAGCGCTTCCTCCAAAGGCTCCACCTTGCGGAGGCGCAGATACAGATCCATATCCTCCTCCCGATCACTCGCCCAGAGCCTTCCATGGACTGCTTCCATGCGCGCGGGAGACACGGCGGACTGGGTCACAACAAGTCTGGTGCCCAGTCGTGCACTGAGTGTGTTGGCGTAGCGATAGGTCTCCGCAGGCAGATAACCCGTATCCACCCAGATCACAGGCACAGACTCCGCTCCGGAGAGGCGACTGAGCATGTGCAGCAACACTGACGACTGGATGCCAAAACTGGTGGTCATCGCGAAGCCGGAACCGAAACGATTCAACGCCCACTGAAGACGTTGCGGCGGCGGCATCGGGTCCAGCTCTGCTCGCAGCGTGTCAAGACCGGCAGCGGCCGTCCCCGAATCCACACCAGCAGCGGTGCCGATCATGTCTGTGGTGCCCTGGCTCATGCACCCCATCCTCCAATGCCGAGGTGACCACAGGTCTGCCTATGGTTTCAACACGCTCCAGAGAATGCCTTGACTACCCCTGCCAGCGGGCAAGTTCAACCGATCGTGGTGATCGGTGGTGGATTCGCCGGATTGTCATCGGCGCTTGCCTTCAGTCGCCTGCATCCACGACCACCGGTTGTGCTGATTGAACCTCGTGATCGCTTTGTCTTCGTTCCACTGCTCTACGAATTGATGAGCGGGGAACTGAAGGGATGGGAGGTTGCCCCCGACTACGCATCCTTGCTGCAGGGGCGTGGAATCAGTCATCTGCAGGACCGCGCGAGCTCGATCGACCTTGATGCCCGCAGCGTCACTACAGCCTCGGGCCGCGCCCTGCAATACAGCCAGCTGGTGTTGGCAACGGGCGCGCAACCCGAGGATTTCGGCATCCCAGGAGTTCGCGACAACGCACTGAACTTCCACACCCTGTCTGATCTGCAACCTCTGCAGGAGCGCTTGCAGGAGCTGCGACGGCGCCCATCAGGCACAAGCTCCCTCGTGATTGCTGGGGCAGGAGCCACAGGGGTTGAACTGGCATGCAAGCTCATGGACCTGCTCAACGGTGCCGCCACGGTGCAAGTGGTTGAGCTCGGTGATCAGATCCTGCCCAGATCGAAAGCCTTCAACAGGGAGCAGGCCGAGATCGCCCTGAAGAAGCGTGGTGTGACCATTCACCTCAACACCCGAGTCGACTCGGTGTCAGCAACGTCCGTGTCGCTGAGCGGACCGCAGGGCTCGTATCAGCAGAATCACGATGGATTGATATGGACGGCAGGCAGTCGCCCCACAATTCCGGACATCTCTCCCAAGCTGGAGCTCCATCAAGGTCGACTGCCAGTCAGCCAATCACTGCGTCTGCAGGCCTACCCGGATGTACTGGCTCTCGGAGATATCGCCGTCAATCCCAAAGCAGATGAGCTTTCCGGCTGGCCTCATTCAGCTCAGGCGGCCATTCAGCAGGGTCAGTTTGCCGCGAAAGAGCTGAAGGCAAAGCTGCAAGGAAGGGATGCAAACACGTTTGTGTTCAAGGACCTCGGCGAAATGCTCAGCCTCGGCATTGGCGATGCCTCAATCACTGGCCTCGGCCTGACCCTCTCGGGGCCTCTGGCCTTCAAGCTGCGCCGACTGACCTACCTGACGCGATTGCCAGGGCTTTCGCTGGGGCTTCGCGCAGCCGGAGCCTGGCTGGTTGGTCCTTGAAACAGGCTCACCTGGCAGGCAGAACCAGGGGGCTGCGTCCTTCACAGCTCAAGCAGCTGGAACGCCTCAGCCATCGTCGCCACCCCGATGATTGCGGTGCTGACCTCTTCACGCTGGAACGGCTTGCCGAACTCGCTGTGCAGCTTGAGGAAACGCTGCATCTGCTGATCGACGACCGTGGCGTCTGCCGCCTGCTTTGGGTTGGCCCACTCGGAGAATCCGATCGACTGGACCGCCATCTTCAGGGCGGATCCAGGCGCCGCCCCAGGCAATGGCGCCTGATCAGCGCGCTGCATGGACGCCGTTCTCCGGACCTTGTCCCTGATGGTCGCGATGCGGTGATCGCCCTGGATGTTCAGCCCCAGTCTTGGCTGCGGTATCAGGCCGTGATCGCTCGCAGTGGGATCCGTTCCGGTGCCCTCTGGCTTCCAAACCCCAAGGCCGACGCTGGCTGGAGTTGCGGGGAAGCAGGCGATCTGACGATGCTCTGCAGCAGCGAAGCCAATGCTGGGAATGACGCGCCGCATGGCGATCCGTGTCAGGCAGCGCAGGAGCACATCGCTTCAACAGTGGAGCAGGTGCTGCTGCTCACTCTCACCGGCACGGACCCTGCACGGAACGAGCGTGAACTGGCCGAACTCGAGGGGTTGACGCGCAGTGCCGGTGCCACAACAGTTGCCGTCTGCCGCCAGCGTCAGGGACAGATCAATCCTCAGACCCTCTGGGGTAAAGGCAAGCTGCAGGAGGCAGCACTGGACATCCGCAAGCACGGCGCCACGCTTGTGATCACTGACAGAGAGCTCACGCCTGTTCAAGCAAGAAACCTGGAGCGGCTGCTCGACAGTCCAGTGATGGATCGCAGCGAGCTGATCCTCGATATCTTTGCTCAACGGGCCTCCAGCGCTGCAGGCCGCCTCCAGGTCGAACTGGCCCAGCTTCGCTACAGACTGCCAAGGCTTGCAGGACGCGGATTGAGTCTGTCTCGGCAGGGGGGTGGCATCGGCACCCGCGGTCCAGGAGAAACCCAGCTTGAAAAAGACAGACGTGCGATCAGCCGACGCATCGAACACCTGGGCCGGGAATTGCGCCAGCTGGGAGCACACCGAGCCCGGCTGAGAGAGCGACGCCATGAACTTCCCGGTGTCGCGCTGGTTGGGTACACCAATGCCGGCAAGTCATCGCTGCTCAATGCGCTCTGTGACCGCGCGCCGGGAGGACCGGTCCAAGCCGAAAACATCCTGTTCGCGACCCTCGATCCCACAACACGTCGGCTCTGCTTGCCGAGGGCTGGAGCCGCTCCCCGGGAGCTGTTGATCACCGACACGGTGGGGTTCATCCGTGAACTGCCGGCCCCTCTGATGCAAGCCTTCATGGCCACGCTCGAAGAAACCCGCAATGCAGACCAGCTGCTGCTGGTGGTGGATCTCGGAGATCCCGACTGGCACGGACAACTCAAAGCCGTTCACTCCATTCTCGACGGGCTTGGCTGTGAGCAGCCCAGAAAGGTGCTGGCCAACCAGATCGACCGATGTCATGCAGGAGCCTTAGAGCGGATCCGTGCACTGGAGCCTGAAGCCCTTTACCTCTCCGCCACCATGGGAACAGGCCTGAAGGGTCTGCGAACATGGCTTGAACAGACGTTCTGGGAGTCCACACCAGAAACAGTCAGCCCACCTGTCACGGAGCCAACAGGCGCACCCCCCAATGGTTGAGCTCAGTGTCGCTCTGCAGAACGGAGACGCTCTGATCACTCTCGCTGTGCTGCTAGTCGCGGTGGCCCTGTTCATCAGCGGAGCCATGGCACCTGAACTGGTGGGTCTGCTCAGTGTGTCGCTGCTGATGATCGGTGGCGTGCTGACCCCACTGCAGGCCCTGAGCGGCTTCGGCAGCCCTGCTCTGATCACGCTGATGGGACTGTTCGCCGTTTCAGCAGCGCTGTTCCGCAGCGGCGCTCTTGATCGACTCAGAGAACTGATTGCATCCGAACGCATCAGGACTCCCAGACGCATGGTGGGATTGCTGACCCTGGTGGTGGCACCGATCTCCGGCGTGGTGCCCAACACACCCATTGTGGCGAGCCTGCTTCCGGTGCTGGAGAGCTGGTGCCAGAAGAGAGGGATCGCGCCATCCAGGGTGCTTCTGCCTCTTTCCTTTGCCACACTGCTGGGCGGCACCCTCACGCTGCTCGGCAGTTCCGTGAATCTGCTGGCCAGTGACGTCAGCCAGCAACTGGGCTATGGATCCCTGGATCTGTTCAGTTTCAGCGCCATCGGAGTACCGGTCTGGCTCGCCGGAGCGAGCTACATGCTGATTGCCCCCCGCGCACTGCTGCCGGACAGGAGTGAGCCTGATGATCAGCTCAGCACCAACCAGTCACTCACTGGATACTTCACGGAAGTCACGATCCCAGGATCTTCCTCGCTTGTCGGACAGACCCTGCGGCACAGCCGGCTGCAACGTCGCTTCGATGTGGATGTTCTCGAGCTGCAGAGAGGTGGCGAACGAATCCTTCCACCCCTGGCCGACCGCTGCATCGAGGCCGAGGACCGCCTGCTGCTGAGAGTCACACGGGCCGATCTGCTACGCCTTCAACAGGACCACACGATTCAGCTCGCCTCTGCCAGTCGTCCTGCCGCTGATCAGCTCGCCATGGTCAGCACCGAGCCGACCTTGTCCAGCGAAGGTGCAAACGGTCAGAAGACCGTTGAGGTGCTGCTTCCAGCTGGATCCACACTGGCCGGTGCAAGCCTGCGGGAGCTGCGTTTTCGACAACGACACAACGCAACGGTGCTGGCACTCCGTCGAGGTCAGCAGACGGTTCAAGAGCGACTTGGCCAGGCCGTTCTGCGTGAAGGTGATGTGCTGCTGCTGCAAGCTCCGCTGGATGCAATCCGGGGGCTTCAGGCCAGTAACGATCTGCTGGTGCTCGACCAGCTTGAAAACGATCTACCCACCATCCGGCGCAAGCCTCAGGCCATCACCATCACGGCTCTGATGCTGCTGGTGCCCACCATCACCGCCGTCCCCCTGGTTGCCGCAGTGCTCTTGGCCGTTGTGCTGCTGGTGCTGATGGGATGCCTGAGAACAGGTGAGGTGCAGCGGTCGATCAGACTGGACGTGATTCTTCTGCTCGGGTCCCTTTCCAGCTTCAGCGTCGCTCTGCAGACCAGTGGCCTGGCCAACGCCATGGCATCCGACATGGAGAGACTGCTGCTGAATTGGCCGTCTTACTGGGCGTTACTGGTCATTTTTCTCGCCACCAACCTGATCACCAGCGTGATGAGCAATGCCGCGTCGGTGGCACTGCTGGTGCCTGTGGCCACGCAGCTGGCTCCGTCTCTGAACCTTCCCCCCCAGGCTTTATTGCTCACTGTGCTGTTCGGAGCCAGCCAGTCGTTCCTCACTCCGATGGGATACCAAACCAACCTGATGGTTTTCGGACCAGGGCGTTACCGCTTTTTCGATGTAGCTCGCTATGGGGCCGGTCTCACATTGCTGATGACCTTGCTGGTTCCTGGATTGATCCTTGTCCAGGCAGGAGGCCGCTGAGCGCATGGCACTCCCTAGAGCCATTCATCGCACTCAGGCGTGGTACCGGCGCCTCACCGTGCCCCAGTTCACGGTCGTGACGGGATTGCTGGTGATCACCATCGGCACGCTGCTTCTGTCCAGCCCACTTTGCTCAAACACAAGTGTCGGACTCTGGGAAGCACTGTTCACGGCGACCTCCGCGGTCACCGTGACAGGCCTGACCGTGATCGATGTCGGCAAGGATCTCACGGTCGTCGGTCAGGGCGTTCTGGCGTTCATGATCCTGGTGGGAGGCCTCGGCCTGATGGCGATCACCACCTTCCTTCAGGGGTTCGTGGTTCGGGGCGCCTCCCTGAAGCGTCGCCTGGACCGTGGCCAGGCTCTTGATCAATTCGGCGTGGGTGGGGTCGGCGGCACGTTCAGAAGCATCGCCCTCACCGCAGCAGTACTGATCTTGATTGGAGCTTTTGTGCTCTACAGCTACGGCTTTTCAGATCTTCCTGCGGGTGGAGAAAGGCTGTGGGCATCTTTGTTTCACAGCATCTCGGCCTACAACAATGCGGGATTCGGCCTCTGGAACGACAGCCTCGAGGGCTACCGGACGAATCGGGTGGTCAACGCGGTGATCATGCTGCTGATCGTTCTGGGAGGACTGGGCTGGCGTGTCACCAGTGATCTCTGGAGCAATCGACAACGACTGAAGCGCCGCAATCTCAGTCTCCATACACGGCTGGTGCTGAGAACGTCGATTCTGCTGATCCTGATCGGCACCTTCGGACTGCTGTTGACCGAATCCCTGTCCAAGGGGCATATCCTCACGACGATGGGCTGGCCAGAGCGGCTGATGAGCGCCCTGTTCGAATCCGTGAGCGCCCGCACGGCTGGATTCACCACAGTTCCGCTGTCAGAGCACAGTGTTTCCGACTCAGGACTGTTGCTGCTGATGGCCCTGATGTTCATCGGGGCCAGTCCCGGAGGTACGGGAGGCGGCATCAAGACGACCACGGTTGCAGCCCTGATGGCAGCCACCCGATCCACACTTCGCGGCCAGGATGACGTCGTCATCCGGCACCGTCAGATTCCCGACAAGGTGGTGCTCAGGGCCGTGAGCATCGTGATGGCCTCGCTGATGTTCGTTCTCGTGATGGCGCTTCTGCTCGCCCTCACCACCAACCAGAACGGAGAAGAGCCACTCACCTTCCTGGAACTGCTGTTCACTTGCATCTCCGCCTTTGCCACCGTGGGGATGGATCTGGGCGTCACTGAACAACTGGGTCGCTTTGGCCAGCTGATTCTGGTGGTGGGAATGTTTGTGGGACGGCTGGGAATCCTGCTGCTGCTGAGTGCTATCTGGGAGAGCTTCGACCGCAACCAGCTGCAGCGCCAGAATCGGATCGGTTATCCCCGCGAGGATCTCTATGTCTGAACACAACTCGTTGGGGCTGACGCCATGAGGGACTGGTGGCACTGGTCGCCTGCTGAAGAGAGCGACCCCCGCAGCTTCGGAATCGTGGGCGTCGGACGCTTCGGCAGTGCTGTGTGCCGCCAGTTGATGCAAAGCGGCGCTGACGTGCTCGCCGTGGATCGTTCCTCGAGGGCGATCGAGGAACTCAGACAGCTTGAACCTTCCATCGAAGCCAGGGTCCTGGACTGCACCGATGAGGAATCACTGCGGGAAGCAGGCATCCTCGACATGGACACCGTGGTCGTGGCGATCAGCGAACCGATCGAAGCGAGCATCACAGCCACCCTGATCGCCAAGGACAGCGAGGGCACTCGCGTGCGCCGGGTGATTGCGCGTGCCACCAGTGACCTGCACGAAAAAATGCTGAAGCGCGTTGGTGCCGACCGCGTGGTGTTTCCCTCTCGGATGCAGGGCGAGCGTCTGGGTCTTGAACTGGTGCGCCCCAATCTGATGGAGCGATTGGAGCTGGACGAGCTCAACTCGATCGAGGAGATCAAGGTGCCGGAACGCTTTGTTGGGCTCTCTCTGCGCGATCTCAATCTGCGTAAGAACTTTCGAGTCAATGTGCTGGCAGCCGGGCCTGCTGCAGACCTGATGGTCAATCCACCCGCATCACACGTTCTGATGGAAGGCCACGTTCTGGTGGTGATGGGTTTGACAGATGACCTTCAGAACCTCCCCCGCACCTGATCGGAATCATGCGCGTTCTCGGGCTGATGAGCGGCACCAGTGCCGATGGAGTGGATGCCGTTCTTGCTGAGTTCAGTGGGTCATCGAGCAGTCCAAGCTGGACCCTGATTCACAGTGCTTCCTGCCCCTATCCCTCAGATCTGCGCAAGGGAATGCTGGCCATGGCCCAGGGAGAAGCTGCCCCTGCAGCGGCCATTCTGGATCTGGCTGAAGCGATCACTGAATACCAGGCAAAGGCTGCTGAAGCGTGCGATCCCGATCGTTCAGCCAGCCTCATTGGCTGCCATGGCCAAACGATCTGGCACCGCCCACCTGAAGCCGACGCGAGAGGCAAGCGCCAACGTGGAAGCAGCTGGCAGATGCTTCAGGGGCCGCTGCTCGCACACATGCTGCAGCGACCTGTTATTCACGATTTCCGTGCCGCTGACCTCGCTCTGGGAGGGCAGGGCGCCCCCTTGGTCCCCATGGCCGATGCGGCTCTGATGGGCAGAATCAAGGGCTGGCGGGCGCTGTTGAACCTCGGTGGCATCGCCAACATCACCCTGATTCCGCCGTCACACGGTCCAGACCGGCAACGACCCGTGCTCGGCTGGGACTGCGGTCCAGCCAACAGCCTGATCGACCTGGCGATGGCCGCCTTCAGCGATGGGCAGGAGCGCTGTGACAGGGATGGAGGCATGGCTGCACGCGGACAGGTGATGGATCAGCAGCTGAGGAGCTGGCTGAGTGAGCCCTATTTCCTGAAGAGAGCACCGAAGTCGACCGGACGCGAACTCTTTGGTCGCAAGGATCTGGAACGGAGGCTCAGCGAGCTGCAACAGGCCTGCCCCGAGGACCAGATGGCCACACTCACAGCCTTCACAGCTGCAGTGGTGGCTCAGGATCTGCAGCAGCTACGCCATCTCGGCCTTCCCCTGCCGACGGAAATGGTGGTGGCCGGAGGAGGCCGCCGCAACACAACGCTGATGCGGGAATTGCAATCGCGTTGCCATGGCCTCAGAGTGCGTCCCAGCGACGAACTGAATCTTCCCTGCGAGGCGCGCGAGGCCCTGGTGTTCGCGCTGCTGGCCTGGTGGCATCACCGCAATCATCCCGGCAATGCACCTTCCATCACTGGGGCAGAACACAGCTGTGTTCTGGGGGTGCGCGCCGAACCGGCCTGAACCCTGTCAGCCACTCGGCAGGTGACTCAGATCAGCCAGGACGATGCAGCCGCAACCGTCGGGGAGCTCCGCGGAGTCGACGAGGCTGCTGAGCCTCGAGAGCTGAGCGCATTCGCTCTGTGGATGTGGGAGCTGACACCACTGAGGAACCGACCTGTTCCAGACGCTGAACCCCCTGCTGGATCAACACCTTGGCCATGTTGCTGACGGTACGGCACTCCTGTTCAGCAAGGACTGTCAGCCGATGACAGAGATCTTCAGGCAAAACCACCTGAATCCGCGGCGATTTCGGCTTCCCGCTGGATGAGGTTTGGCGGGTCGCCACGAACCATGAGGCAGAGATACCTAAAAGTGTACAGAGATGCGCAAGGGTAGTATCCAGCACTATGATGCGGTCACTCCGTTCCCTGACACGCGGCTCATCACCTCAGGACTGCACATCAACGATTCCGCCAGGACTGCCATGCCACGTACAACCAGCCAGGCCTCCAGCACTCGCCAGTCAGCCCCGCGCAATCGAAGGGCTGCCGGTTCACGTCGATCTCGCCGTGCGTCTGATAACAGCGATGTACTGGTTTCGGCAGTGATCAGTTCCTACCTGCTCACGCACCTGCACCATGTGCTGCAGCGAGCTGAATACGGAGCTGTGCAGGAAGGCAGGATGTCCCAGGCCGCTAACTACGCCCAACTGCGCAAGGTTCTCTGCGCGGATGCACGCAGCATGGAGGATGCTTCCGCATCAGGCCTCAAGGAAGCCGACCTGGACCAGGCCGCTTAAGAGAGAGCGCGCCCATGGCTGCACAGGATGGCCACAGATAGGGTTGACGCAGATGGTGGTGCGCCATGAGCAACGCAGCAGAGCTCTACACCAAGATCGAGCAGGATCGAGAGTTAACACGCGCCCTGTTCAGACAGGCTCTTCAGAATCCTGGAGGAGCCATTCAGGCCATCTGTCAGGTGGGGGAACAGATGAACCTCCCGGTGACCCATGACGAGGTCAAGGCTTTCATCAACAGCCTGGATGACGAGCTCAGCAAGCAGTGGCTGGTCAAAGCGAGGGGCGGTCTTTGATCAACCGGCTGGATTGGCTGGGTGAAACCGGCACAGGCAGACGCTCCCTGCTGCCACCTCCACCGGCCCAGCTGAAGAACAACCAGTAACTCACCAGAGCCAGCCCTGCTGCCACCACAAGGGCGGCGACTTGCTCCAGCCTTCGCATCAACGCAGCTTCTCTCTTTGAGCACAGTCTGCCCACACCCCGACACGAGATGATGGGGTTTCTCCGCGTCTTCGCCGGTGCTGCGACTTGAGCACGTCAGCAAGATCTATCCCACTGGGGAAGTGCTCCGGGACGTCACCTGGGAGATCAAACCCGGCGATCGCATTGGCCTGGTCGGTGTCAACGGCGCAGGCAAATCGACTCAGATGCGCTTGATCGCGGGCCATGAAGAGCCGACCAGCGGCGCGGTCGTTCGCCAGGGGGAACCACGAATCGCATTCCTGCAACAGGAATTCGACGTGGACCTCAACCGCTCGGTGCGGCAGGAGCTCTTCCAAGCCTTTGGAGAAGCCGCCACTGTGCTGAACCGTCAGCGCGAAGTCGAAGAGGCGATGGGCTCTGACCAAGCAGCTGAAGATCCCGACCATCTCGATGAGCTGATCCACGAGTTAGGACAGCTGCAGAACCGATTCGAAGCCCTGCATGGCTACGAACTGGATGCCCGCATCGACAAGCTGCTGCCCACCATCGGCTTCACGCCGGAGAGTGCCGAATGCCTGGTCGGAGACTATTCGGGCGGATGGCAGATGCGCATCGCCCTGGGCAAGATTCTTCTTCAGGACCCTGATCTGCTGCTGCTTGATGAGCCGACCAACCACCTGGATGTGGAAACGATCCAGTGGCTCGAGGGCTACCTGCAGGAGCAGACAGCAGCCCTTGTGGTAATCAGTCACGATCGAACCTTTCTCGATCGCGTCTGCAACCAGATTGTTGCCACCGAAAGGGGGATCTCCAGAAGTTATCTCGGCAATTACACCGCGCATCTGGAACAGAAGCAGCTGGAGCAGGAGGCGACGCAGGCGGCCTTCGACCGTCAGCAGAAGGAGATCGCCACCCAGCAGGCCTACATCGATCGATTCAGGGCAAGTGCCACGCGAAGCACCCAGGCCAAGAGCAGGGAAAAACAACTCGAGAAGGTGGAACTGGTTAACGCTCCGATCGAAAGCGTTGCCGGACCGAGTTTCCGGTTTCCTGAAGCACCCCGATCCGGTGCCCAGGTGGCTTTGATGGAGAATCTCACCCATAGCTACGGCGACCAAATCCTCTTCCTGGGAGCGGAACTGGAGGTTGAGCGCGGTGATCGCATTGCCTTTGTTGGGCCGAACGGAGCCGGAAAGTCCACGCTTCTGCGACTGATCATGGGAATGGAGTCACCAGACGAGGGCTCGGCTCGGCTGGGTGAACACAACGTGATCGCGCGGTATTTCGAACAAAACCAGGCAGAGGCTCTGGACCTGGGCAAAACAGTGATTGACACGATGTTTGAAGCGGTACCGGACTGGACGCAGACCCAGGTCCGCTCACTGCTGGGCAGCTTCTGCTTCAGCAACGACACCGTGTTCAAAGAGGTCGGCAAGCTGAGCGGCGGCGAGAAGGCACGTCTTGCATTGGCCCTGATGCTGCTCACACCATGCAATTTCCTAGTGTTGGACGAACCCACCAACCATCTTGATATCCCAGCCAAGCAAATGCTGGAAGACGCTCTCTGCGCCTACGAGGGAGCGGCACTGCTTGTTTCTCACGACCGGTATTTCATCTCCCGTGTCGCCAATCGCATCGTTGAACTGCGGGATGGAGAACTGGTGCTTTACCGAGGCGACTACTCCTACTACGTCGAAAAGAAAGCCGAAGAGAAGGAGGCCGCCGAAGCCGCACTCCGCCAGGCGCAACAGGACGCGAAGAGAAAGGCCAAACGCCAGAAACAGAAAGAACGGGACGCGAAACGGAGAAGTGCGGCTTGAAACCAAGACGGTGGCGTGCAAGACGAAACTTCACGAACAGTTAGGCAGGAAGACTTATTTCCCTTTACCCGCTCGAAACGTGTGCATAGGCTGACATCACCGATCCCGGCACTCGATGAGAAACCATGAAACTCAGTCCGCCGGTATCAATAGCGTCAATCTGAGCAGCCCCAATCCAGCTGGCGACCATGAGCAGACATGGGATGCCGTTGAGACCTACTTCGAGTGCATTACCACATGCTCTCTGGATGATGGTGAATGCATCACACGCTGCGTTGAGCAACTGAAGGATGCAGATGACACCTGACCCAGATCAGGGCATCTTCAGAGCGCTCATTTCCACGGGCCTCACCGTCACTGGCAGTTGCCTTCCCTGGCGCTGCACGCTGAGCACCAGAGGCTGACCAACACCGCTGCGATCAATGGCTGTCACCACCTCAGCTGGATTGCGCACCGGCTGGCCGGCCACTGACACGATGACATCATTGATCTGAAGGCCGGCCAGAGCGCCCGGACCACCAGGCATCACCGAGCGGACAACGGCGCCGGGGGGCACCGTTCCGCCAGGCTTTGATGCAGGAATCGTCGAGAGACCAATCCCGACCATGGGGTGACTCGCTCGTCCCTGGTTCACCAGCTGCGAAGCGATCGTTCTAGCCCTGTTGATCGGGATGGCAAATCCGAGGCCGGCGCCGGGGCCTGAGCGCACCAATGTGTTGATTCCCACCACCTCACCAACGGAATTCAGCAAAGGGCCACCGGAGTTCCCGGGGTTGATTGCCGCATCGGTCTGAATCAGATCCAGGCGTTTGCCCTGGATTCCGAGCTGGGAGACGTTCCTGTTGAGGTTGCTCACGATTCCCAGGGTGACGGTGTTTTCAAGCCCGAAAGGATTACCCACAGCAATGGCCCAGTCACCAACTCGCAGTCGATCCGAATCGCCAAGAGGAGCGGTTGGCCAGAGATCTCCTCCTTGGAGCTTCACGACCGCCAGATCGGTCACCGAATCCTGGCCGACAACCTGGCCGGAAACTCGTCTTCCATCAGGCAATCCCACCATCACCCGATCTGTGTTCTCAACAACATGGGCGTTGGTCAGCACCAGTCCCTGGTCATCGAAGATCACACCACTGCCCTGACCACGTTCCACGCGAGCCCTCGGAGCAGCGGAGCCCCGCAAACCGAAGAAGCGCTGAAAGAACGGATCCATCAGCAGTCCATCTGGCAAGCCCGATCCACCAGCTGTCCGCACGGTTCGCTGCGTTTCCAGCGTGACCACCGCAGGGCCGCTTTTGGCCACCGCCGCCGCCACAAAGGATTGAGCCGACAGACCGGCTGAGGCTGAGACCTGAGCTGCCGCCACAACACTCCTCTGTGGCAAGACCAGACCCACTGGCGCCACGAGCGACAGCCCCATCATCAGAGGCAGGACCCTCCGGCTGACACGTGTAACCGGAGCAGGCTCCTTAACAGAAATGAACGGTGCCACAGCCATGGAGAGGGCGACGACGAACTGCGAGAAACCGACCTTAATCAGGGCAATCCACCGCGAATAGGGGGAATCACCGTTGATTCCATGACCAGATGCAACCAACAGTGCGCCCTGAACGAGCACAACTGGGCGAGGAATAGCGATGATGGAGGCAAGAGAGGGTGTGTCCCAGCTCGACAACCGCCGTCATCCCATGATCAGCAGTCTTTTTCCCCTGATTTACGGACTGGTCTTCCTGGCCCTGCTGTGGCAAGCCTTCCGGGTGATGGGACGCGGGTTCAGCGCAGCAGTGCGTTCTCCAGGGGCGACTAACACTCCTGCTGACCGAACCGGCAAGGTGACCATTCACCCTGAACTGCTCGATGGTGATGGCCGATTGACTGAGGAGGACCTACTCACCGTTCGATTCAGTGGTGAGGACGAGACTGGCGAACCTGGCGTGCGCCCTAATGAATAAGTTAGGTAGGAAAGCTGCGCGGCAGCTCGACTCGGACTCGTAGGGGGAACCTCCTGGTGGATCAAAGAACACGGATCGTTGCCGCGGTGATCAAATCCGTGAAACTGCCTCCCCGCTTTCGCCTGCGTCTGCTCAAGGAAGACCCCGTTCGTCTGGAACTCAGCCTGACTCCCGCCTACGGCAAAGATCCAATCCAGGTAGGGCTGGTTGAATCACTCGACTTGGTTGCCCGACGCGACCGCGAAGGGCGTATTCCTCGCGATCTTCAGGGCACCTGGGACTGGACGGTCAGGCATGGCCAGGTGAGCACCGGTGGCTGGAACCCTTACCTGAAAGAAGCCCTGCAGACGATGTTCGAAACCGGACTGCCAGCGATTGTCTACGAAGAACTCACCGGTGAGGATTACCACCCGGTTGATGGGGCTCGCCACGTGCGTTGAGCCCCTGAGACGGCAGCGCCTGCCCTTGTTCGCCACCTTGCTACATGTAACGCCGTGCCAACGGACACAGCCAAGCCAGCCCACAAGGAGCTAAAAAACTTCCGTCAGGCCTTTAAGGATTTCTTCATGGCCACGCTGAAACACCGCAGCGCACCGCTGATCAAATTGCTCACGGCAATGGGAGCATTAACCAGCATTTTGCTGCTGGGGATTCTCAACTTCATCCTCTGACGTCGATCGTCGCCCTTGGGTTCCTTTCCCATTGATGGTCTTCTCACTGACCTCTGTTTTCGACTCCACAGCTCAGGAACCCTGATCCTTCAGGCACCACCGGGTGCAGGCAAGACCACCCGGGTTCCCCTGGCATTAATGGGGGAGCTGGTCCACGCCCCCCGGGCTTCAGGTCGCATCCTGCTGATTGAGCCGCGAAGGCTTGCGGCTAAAGCGGCTGCTACTCGATTGGCTGAGTCCATCGGCGAACCGGTGGGCCAGCGCGTGGGGTACTCCGTCCGCAACGAACAGAGACGCTCAGACGCCACGACCATCGAAGCCATCACTGACGGGCTGTTCCTGCGGCGTCTTCAGTCCCAGCCCGACCTGCCAGGGGTGGAGATTGTGATCTTCGATGAATTCCATGAGCGCCGCCGCGACAGTGACGTTGCCCTGGCACTTCTGCGGGAAGCAAGACGCTTGCTGAGGCCTGATCTGAAGCTGCTGCTGATGTCAGCAACCCTGCAGCTGAAGGCGCTGAGTGCCCAGTTCGATGCTGCTGACACGCTCACCAGTCAGGGACAAGCCTTCCCGGTGCAGACCCGCCACTGCCAACCCCGCAACAAGGAGTGCCTCGAAACGCATGTGCTGCGCGTCCTCGAGGAGGAATTGATCGAGCTCGAACACAACAGCCACACCGGTGAAATCTCTCCTGGGGTCCTCGTCTTTCTCCCTGGTGTGCGTGAGATTGAACGCTGCCGACAAAGGCTTATGGGAGTACAGCGTCTGCGTAACTGGCGGGTACTGACGCTGCATGGCCAGCTCTCCCTCAAACTGCAGACCGAAACACTCAGGCCCTGCGACAGACGCTGGCATGGACGCATCGTCCTGGCGACATCCATTGCGGAAAGCTCTCTCACCCTGGATGGCATCCGCCTCGTGGTGGATGCAGGACTGAATCGCCACACGCGTTTTGATCCAGGCACCGGCATGGAAAAGTTGGTGACCGTGCCAGCCAGCATTGCCAGCGCGGATCAGAGGCGGGGACGAGCGGGGCGCCAGGGACCAGGCCGCTGCGTACGCCTTTGGTCAGCGGCTGACGAGCAACGGCGGCCAGCGCAAGATCCTCCGGAGCTGCAACGGGCAGATCCACAACCCACCGTGCTTGACCTGGCGCAGTGGGGTGCTGGCCTGGGTGAAGACCTCGACTGGCTGGAACCTCCACCCAAACCACTGTTCCAGGAAGGGCAGCAGCAACTGAAGCAGCTGAAACTGCTCACGGATCAGGGGCAGATCACAGCCGCTGGGCAACAGGTGGCAGCGTTCGGCATGCACCCAAGGTTGGGGCTGATGTTGATCCAGGCGAGGCGCTGGGGACTGGAGACACTGGCCTGCGATCTGGCTGCGCTGCTGAGTGAACGGGATCTACCCGGCAGCCGTGATGTTGGGTGTGATGTCGGCCATCGCCTTCAGCGCTTGCGAGACACAGCGCGATCCAATCGTCACGACGGCCTCGGCAGCATGCGCCAGCAGAGCAGGCAATGGCAAAGACAGCTCCGCTCACTCGAGCCATCAGCGTCGCGGTTGCCCCTCAACGAGCCTGAGGATCTCTCTCTCGCGCGGCTGATCGCCACTGCATTCCCTGAGTGGCTCGCCCTGGCACGACCTGGACGACCAGGGGCATTCCTACTGCGCCAGGGTCGCGGCGCAGTACTGCTGATATCAGACCCCTTGAGCAGTGCCGAGGCCCTGGCCATCGCCAGGCTTGACCTCAAGGAACGTGATGCACGCATTCGCCTGGCGGTGCCCATCAGCCGGCACTTTCTCGAAGACATGGCCTCAGAGCATGGGGAATGGAGTGAACACGTCGCCTGGAACGACAAACAACAGGGAATCCGCGCTGAGCGAGTCCTGAGCCTCGGTGCGATCGAATTGCAGCGACAGCAACTGCCCCGCCCTTCAGCCGATCTGGTAAGCCATGCGTTGCTGCAGCGCCTTCGCGACCATGGCCTCGAACTTCTCCCCTGGGACGAATCCTGCGAACAGCTGCGTCGGCGCCTTCAGATTGCCCACAGCCACTTGGGGAGCCCATGGCCGAATCGCACTCTCCAGACACTGCAGGAAACTCCTGAGCTCTGGCTCGGAGAGGCCAGCCTGAACTGCAGCAGCTGGCAGGAGCTGGCCAGCGGCGACCTGACTGAAGCATTGTGGAGCGACCTCACATGGGCACAGCGACGGGAGCTGGAAACACTGCTTCCCGAGAGACTGAGGATTCCCAGCGGCAGAGAAGCCAGAGTCACTTACGGCGATGACGATGCAGTGCTGTCGGTCAAGCTGCAGGAGATGTTCGGCTGCAGCCAGGGACCGATCCTTCTCAACGGAGCCCTGCCGGTGACCCTTGAACTGCTCTCGCCAGCCGGCCGACCTTTGCAGCGCACCAAGGACCTTGCAGGCTTCTGGACCGGGAGCTACAGGGAAGTCCGTCGCGAGATGCGCGGCCGCTACCCGAAACACCCATGGCCGGAGTCACCGATGACAGCGGTCCCCACTAGCAGGTCGAAGAAGTGGTCGTAATGTCGCATTCACGACAGGCAACAAAACTCCATTGTTTGTTACATTGGTTGAAGTCACGGATCACAACCCATGTCTGACAACGCATCCCGCTTCGGCTTCGTCAACTTCGCTGAAACCTGGAATGGCCGCCTGGCCATGATGGGCTTCGTGATCGGCCTGGGTACAGAGCTGCTCACCGGCCAAGGCATCCTGTCTCAGATCGGCCTCGGTTGATCTCGTCTACCGCACTGAGCGCCATTGGCACTCACCAACCCCATTGGCCAAGCCGATGGGGTTTTTTATTGTCTGCCCTCACTGCGAGAGAGTATGCGGAGTTGACCCCTGCCCTTGCCCCGTTTCTTCGCCGGCAACCGCCGCGATGGTGCCAGGTTGCTGAGCAGTGCACTGGTGTTTCTGTCGATCGGGCTGACCCAGCTGGACCATCAATGGGGACGAATCCTGAGTGTGATCGCTGGCGCCGTCTGCATCTACTGGGGTTTCGCCTATCGCCGCCTTGACCGCTAACGCCATCCCCAGCTACTCCGTCAAGGAGCTCAACAGTGCAGTCGGCTCACTGCTCGAACGTGGTTTCGCCCCCCGTTTTCTGGTCCAGGGCATTGCGTCCCGCCCCCAGGTCAAAAAAGGGCACCTATGGATGAACCTCACCGATGGGGGTGCAACCATCACTGTGGTCTGCTGGGCATCGCGGTTAAACCAGCTCGATTACGTGCCTGCAGACGGTGACGGAGTCACGGTGGTGGGAAAACTGAATTTCTGGGCAGCCCGGGCCAGTCTCGCGGTCCAGGCCATCGACATCCGCCCGAGTCTCTCCACCGTTGAGCGACGCTTTGAAGCTGTTAAAGCGCTGCTGACTTCAGAAGGGTTGATTGATCCAGCAACACGAAAACGCCTGCCGTTGATCCCCAGGCGAATTGCTCTGTTGACGAGCGTGCCCAGTTCGGCCTTGGCGGACATGCTCAGGACTGCCAGTGAGCGATGGCCTCTAGCAGAACTGCTGGTTGTTCCAATCCCTGTTCAGGGCGCCGTCGCCCCACAGATCTGCGCAGTGCTGGAGCAGCTCAACCAGGCTGACCCCCAGTTGAACCTGGATGCTCTGGTTCTGGCCAGGGGAGGAGGAAGCAGGGAGGATCTGATGGTTTTCGACGATGAACAGGTCTGTCGTGCCATTGCAGCGTTCTGCTGTCCGGTCGTGACCGGACTGGGGCACGAGGACGATCTCACCGTTGCCGATCTGGTGGCTGATCATCGTGCTGCGACACCCACCGCAGCAATCGTCAGCCTTTGTCCTAGTCGAGTCTCAGCCTTGCAGACAGCCCGGCAGCAACGTTTGCAGTTGATCCAACAACAACAATGGCGTTTCAGGCGAGAAAGAGAGCGGCTTCAGCAAAGGCATCAACTGCTACAAAGTGTGCAACCGCTTACTGTGCTGCAGCGCAGCCGCCAGCAGTTGCGTCAACGGCAACAACTGCTCAAGGCTCTCTCACCAGATCGCTGGTTGAGCCGGGGATTCGCGAAGGTGATCCGACTGGACGGAACGGTGCTGGAGTCGGTGAATCAAGCCAATCCCAACGACGATCTGGTGATCCATGTTCGAGACGGACTGATCGGTGTCACGGTCCAATCCGTTCAGACAAACTTGGGTTAACTGCTCATTTCAGAGGGAAACCTCTGCTTGGAACTCCACTCCCCTATCTGTCGATGCCGAAGAAATCCCCAACCGTCAAGAATGATCCTCAGGTGACCTGGCGAAAAGATGCTGAAGCACTGAACTACGAGGAGGCCCTCCAGGCACTCGACCTTCTCTTGGCCAAGCTTCAGGACGAATCCCTACCGTTGTCCGAACTTCAGAGCAGTCATCAACGGGCGGAGATTTATCTGAGTCGATGTGAACAACTTCTCAGCGAAACAGAACAGAGTGTTCTTCAACTTGATCCTCAGACATTGACCACCCAGACGTATGAGAGCGAGACCTATGAGCAGCGGAACGATGCGTAACGTGCTGATCTGGAGCTATCTGTTTCTGGCCTTGCTGGGTGCCGTTCTGCCTTGGCAAGCCAATCTGGAATTCATTCAGGCAGGAGCGGGAACAGGATTCGATCTAACTGGCTTCATCCGAGACGCCAATCTGAATGCAGCCTCACGATCACTCAGCCGCGATCTGATCATCGGCGCCACTGCATTCACCATCTGGATCACCATCGAAGGGCGCCGTTTACAGGTCAGAAGCTGGTGGATCTCTTTAGTGCTGTGCGTCACCGTGTCATTTGCCTGCGGAGGACCATTTTTTCTGTATTTACGTGAACGTCGTCTGCTGGAGCTGGAAAAAGAAACGCCAGTGATCGAGCAAAACGATTGAAGGACCAACCCATTGAGGTGAACCTCAGCTATCAACATCTTCGGCAGTGACATCAATCGTGACGGAACTAGCGGGAGTTGAATCAACTTCAGTCTGCGATCTGGAAGCCTGAGCTGTATCGGCCGTTGAGAACGCAGACCCACAGACAGCACAAACTGGGGTTGCCTGCAACGAAGCTGAACCGCAGTTGGGGCAAACCTGCATTCGGCTTTGCAACACCTTCCATCCAATCCAACCCAGACCACCAAGAATCACAGGAAGCGCAAGCAGAACCAGAGCAACTCCGCCGAGCACATCGATCAATGCTCGGCCAAGAGGCGTCGGCAGCAACAGCAACAGGGCCACAAGCCAGACCAGAGGAGGCAGTCGACCCATATCAACCGAGACCCAGTGAATGATCCATATCTATGATCACTGATCCATGTCAGTCCTGGACGGCGTGAAAGAACGGATCACCGCTCTTCTTAATACGCATATTGGCCAACTCCACACTCCAACACTGTCCGAAGTAAATCACAACGCCAACCATCCAGATCCATAGCGTCAGCACGAGAACTCCACCAATGACTCCATAAGCCTGATATCGAGCTCCCAGCGAAAAAATACTTCTGCTGACAGCAAGATTGAGGACTGTCAGCAAAAACCCGATCAACAAAGAACCGGGAATCAGAGGCAAGAAAGGGACTTTTCGGCTGGGAAGCAGGAATTGCAGCAACAAAGCCATTCCCGAAAAACCCATAAAAGGAATCAACAAACGGCCGAACTGAAGCACCGGCAAATCAGGAAAAATATCAGTCAACCATGGCAAAGAGCGGGTTAATTCATCAACAAAAGCCGCAGGCACCATTCGCAGATTGGCACTGATTTGATCGACAACGATCAGAAGACCTATCAGAATCACAACGAAAAAAGCTTCTATTCTCACCCGCACAAACCGATAAGCCTGTGCCCCGAACGGCAACGCATCAGGCAATGGCTGCAGAACATCACGCCATAAACGATCCGCTCCACGCTGCAAGGTCAAATAAACATTCCCAGCCGTCACCAACAGAACGGCTGCACCGAGAAGACCAGCTCCAAATCCCTGAGAAACAAGCTTCTGAAGAGTCTGGCGAATAATCTCAATCGCAGGAGGTGGTAGCACACCACTTGCATAGATCAGAATCTGTTCATCCAGGTTCTGCTGCCGCCCAAGCAACCAGGACGTCAAAGACAATGAAATCAGCAGAATCGGAAAGATTGACTGAAGAGTGTAGTAAGCGAAAGCTGCACTGAGATCAACACAATCAGAAGACGCCCAACGCAGATAAGCCCTCCACAGAGAGCGGCAAAGCTGACGAATCGACAGCATCTTCGCCATGAATTCTGACAAAGTTATCGCTCTAAACTAGCGCGTCAAGGCACAAAAAAAGCCACCCTCTCCGGGGTGGCTTTCTTCGTATCACAATGTGATTGGAATGTTTTACCTGGCATCGAGCTATTTTCTCAGGGGGCTACCCCCCAAATATCGTCGCCGCTGCTGCGTTTCACAACCGAGTTCGAGATGGATCGGAGTGGTTCCACAGCGCTATGGACACCAGGATAGAAAACATTCCCAAGGGTGAACCCTGAGAACTGCATAGGACATGATCAACAACTTTCATCATCAATCATTCGTCTGAATCGAATAAAACTTCGCCTCAGGCAAGAACCAAATCATGGTCAAGCCCTCGGTCTATTAGTACTCCTCCGCTGCATCCATTACTGGACTTCGACGTAGAGCCTATCAACGGGTGTTCTTCCCGTGACCTTACTGGGTTACCCCATGGGAATACTCATCTTGAGGTGGGCTTCCCACTTAGATGCTTTCAGCGGTTATCCACTCCGCACATGGCTACCCAGCGTTTACCGTTGGCACGATAACTGGTACACCAGAGGTGCGTTCCTCCCGGTCCTCTCGTACTAGGGAGAAATCCTCTCAATATTCCTACGCATACACCGGATATGGACCGAACTGTCTCACGACGTTCTGAACCCAGCTCGCGTACCGCTTTAATGGGCGAACAGCCCAACCCTTGGGACCGACTTCAGCCCCAGGTTGCGATGAGCCGACATCGAGGTGCCAAACCTCCCCGTCGATGTGAACTCTTGGGGGAGATCAGCCTGTTATCCCTAGAGTAACTTTTATCCGTTGAGCGACGGCCCTTCCACTCAGAACCGTCGGATCACTAAAGCCGACTTTCGTCCCTGTTCGACTTGTAGGTCTCACAGTCAAGCTTCCTTCTGCTTTTGCACTCAGCGGCTGATTTCCAACCAGCCTGAGGAAACCTTTGCGCGCCTCCGTTACCTTTTAGGAGGCGACCGCCCCAGTCAAACTGCCCACCTGATACTGTCCGCTCCCCGGATAACGGGTGAACGTTAGAACCCTAGCTCTGAAAGAGTGGTATCTCACCATTGACTCCCTCGTACCCACAAGCACGAGATCAACGTCTCCCACCTATCCTGCGCATTCAGAGCCCGGGCACAATACCAAGCTACAGTAAAGCTTCATAGGGTCTTTCTGTCCGGGTGTATGTAGTCCGCATCTTCACAGACAATTCTATTTCGCCGAGCCTCTCTCCGAGACAGCGCCCTGATCGTTACGCCTTTCGTGCGGGTCGGAACTTACCCGACAAGGAATTTCGCTACCTTAGGACCGTTATAGTTACGGCCGCCGTTCACCGGGGCTTCAGTCGCCAGCTTCGCTTACGCTGACCGGCTTCCTTAACCTTCCGGCACTGGGCAGGCGTCAGCCCCCATACATCGTCTTGCGACTTAGCGGAGACCTGTGTTTTTGGTAAACAGTCGCCAGGGCCTTTTCACTGCGACCACCTTGCGGTGGCACCCCTTCTCCCGAAGTTACGGGGCTAATTTGCCGAGTTCCTTAGAGAGAGTTACCTCGCGCACCTCGGTATTCTCTACCACCCCACCTGTGTCGGTTTCGGGTACTGGCAGTTATGCCTTAACGGGTATAGAGCTTTTCTTGGAAGCATGACATCACCAACTTCGCTGCCGTAGCAGCTCGTACTCACGCCTCAGCTCGGAACGTTTTCGCCGCTCCTCATAGCCTCGAACGCTTGAACCAGTAACCAATATCTGGCTTGGCTAGCCTTCTCCGTCCCTCTTCCCAAAACATAACCGGTACAGGAATGTTGACCTGTTATCCATCGACTACGCCTTTCGGCCTGACCTTAGGACCAGACTAACCCTCCGCGGACGAGCCTGCCGGAGGAACCCTTAGGGTTTCGGTGCATGGGATTCTCACCCATGTTTTCGCTACTCAAGCCGACATTCTCACTTCTATGCAGTCCACGCCCGCTCACGCTAACGCTTCGCCCCACATAGAACGCTCCCCTACCATAAATCCGCAGCTTCGGTACAACGCTTAGCCCCGTTCATTTTCGGCGCAGGATCGCTCGACCAGTGAGCTATTACGCACTCCTTTGAGGATGGCTGCTTCTAGGCAAACCTCCTGGTTGTCTGGGCAATCCCACCTCCTTTATCACTTAGCGTTGATTTGGGGACCTTAGCTGGCGGTCTGGGCTGTTTCCCTCTCGACCATGGAGCTTATCCCCCACAGTCTGACTGCCTCGCTACACACAGGGTATTCAGAGTTCATCTCGATTTGGTACCGCTCTCGCAGCCCGCACCGAAATGGTGGCTTTACCCCCCTGCTGGAGCACGAGACGCTACGCCTCAACGTATTTCGGGGAGAACCAGCTAGCTCCGGGTTCGATTGGCATTTCACCGCTAACCACAGCTCATCCAGTGACTTTTCAACGTCAGTTGGTTGGGACCTCCACTTGGTATCACCCAAGCTTCATCCTGGCCATGGTTAGATCACCCGGGTTCGGGTCTATAAACACTGACAAACGCCCTATTCAGACTCGCTTTCGCTGTGGCTCCACCATTTCCGGTTTAACCCGCCAGTGCCTATAAGTCGCCGGCTCATTCTTCAACAGGCACACGGTCACCCGATAAGTCGGGCTCCCATTGCTTGTAAGCTCACGGTTTCATGTTCTATTTCACTCCCCTCCCGGGGTTCTTTTCACCTTTCCCTCGCGGTACTGTTTCGCTATCGGTCACACAGTAGTACTTAGCCTTACGAGGTGGTCCTCGCGGATTCACACGGAATTTCACGTGCTCCGTGCTACTCGGGATACAGCTAGGTCAGTTCAGTTTTCGTGTACGGGGCTTTCACCTTCTTTGGCGTGTCTTTCAAACACTTCCACTAACATCCCTTTTCCACATTGCTGTCCCACAACCCCGATGGTCGAAACCATCGGTTTAGGCTCTTCCCCGTTCGCTCGCCGCTACTCAGGGAGTCGTTTTTACTTTCCTTTCCTCCAGCTACTAAGATGTTTCAGTTCGCTGGGTTGGCTCGTGCCAGCCTATGGATTCAGCTGGCCGTTCTAAGGGTTGCCCCATTCGGAAATTCCCGGATCAAAGCGTGTTTCCAGCTCCCCGAGACTTATCGCAGGTAACCACGTCCTTCATCGCCTCTGTGTGCCAAGGTATCCGCCGTGAGCTCTTTGTAGCTTGACCATTCATCTCCAAAACGCTTGCTGTCGTTGAAACAGATTCTGACTAATTCAAATTTGAATTAATCATCAAACTCTCGATTGCTCGACACAATCAAAAGAACGTTATGGAGTCTCGGCTCTTGCTCAAGAATTGACATCATCCTATAAAAGAATGATGCATCCATGAGAGATGCTTTATTCTTACAGACTTTTTCCTATGCAGTTGTCAAGGTTCTGCTAGACATCAAACTGATCAATCAGTTCGAGCCCAGCATCTTATCAACCAAAACAATCGTGATGATTCACTTCATTTCGGAATGACAGGAAGCTGGGGTCATGCCAGCGGACACATCTAAATCACATCACATTCGAGTTCATCTTCCATCATCCAGAAGATGGAGATTGAGTTCGATCAGTGGAGGTTAGGAGACTCGAACTCCTGACATCCTGCTTGCAAAGCAGGCGCTCTACCAACTGAGCTAAACCCCCAACACCGAATGGGCCATCCTGGACTTGAACCAGGGACCTCACCCTTATCAGGGGTGCGCTCTAACCACCTGAGCTAATGGCCCAGGAAGACTCAACCCTTGTGGGATGTGACCTAGACAAAGTTTAGGAACTGAAAATCTCCATCAAGCAATGCACATTGCTACACATTCTTGACTTCAAAATTGAGGTACCGATCGACCTAAGGTGACAGGATTTCGGCCTAAGAATTAAGTACTCAGACATCAAAATCGTTGTTTGTCTCCCTGTTAGGAGGTGATCCAGCCGCACCTTCCGGTACGGCTACCTTGTTACGACTTCACCCCAGTCATCAGCCCCACCTTCGACGTCCTCCTCCACAAGGGTTGGAGTAACGGCTTCGGGCGTGGCCAACTTCCATGGTGTGACGGGCGGTGTGTACAAGGCCCGGGAACGTATTCACCGCAGTATGCTGACCTGCGATTACTAGCGATTCCTCCTTCACGTAGGCGAGTTGCAGCCTACGATCTGAACTGAGCCACGGTTTATGAGATTTGCTTGTCCTCGCGAACTTGCTGCTCTTTGTCCGTAGCATTGTAGTACGTGTGTAGCCCAGGATGTAAGGGGCATGATGACTTGACGTCATCCACACCTTCCTCCGGTTTATCACCGGCGGTCTCTCTAGAGTGCCCAACTAAATGCTGGCAACTAAAGACGTGGGTTGCGCTCGTTGCGGGACTTAACCCAACATCTCACGACACGAGCTGACGACAGCCATGCACCACCTGTCACTGCGTTCCCGAGGGCACTCTCTCGTTTCCAAGAGATTCGCAGGATGTCAAACCCTGGTAAGGTTCTTCGCGTTGCATCGAATTAAACCACATACTCCACCGCTTGTGCGGGCCCCCGTCAATTCCTTTGAGTTTCACACTTGCGTGCGTACTCCCCAGGCGGAACACTTAACGCGTTGGCTACGACACCGAGGGGGTCGATTCCCCCGACACCTAGTGTTCATCGTTTACGGCCAGGACTACAGGGGTATCTAATCCCTTTCGCTCCCCTGGCTTTCGTCCATGAGCGTCAGTTATGGCCCAGCAGAGCGCCTTCGCCACTGGTGTTCTTCCCGATATCTACGCATTTCACCGCTACACCGGGAATTCCCTCTGCCCCTACCACACTCAAGCCCAACAGTTTCCACTGCCATGATGGAGTTAAGCTCCACGTTTTAACAGCAGACTTGAAAGGCCGCCTGCGGACGCTTTACGCCCAATAATTCCGGATAACGCTTGCCACTCCCGTATTACCGCGGCTGCTGGCACGGAATTAGCCGTGGCTTATTCCTCAAGTACCGTCAGATCTTCTTCCTTGAGAAAAGAGGTTTACAGCCCAGAGGCCTTCATCCCTCACGCGGCGTTGCTCCGTCAGGCTTTCGCCCATTGCGGAAAATTCCCCACTGCTGCCTCCCGTAGGAGTCTGGGCCGTGTCTCAGTCCCAGTGTGGCTGATCATCCTCTCAGACCAGCTACTGATCGATGCCTTGGTGAGCTCTTACCTCACCAACTAGCTAATCAGACGCGGGCTCATCCTCAGGCGAAATTCATTTCACCTCTCGGCATATGGGGTATTAGCGGTCGTTTCCAACCGTTATCCCCCTCCTGAGGGCAGATTCCCACGCGTTACTCACCCGTCCGCCACTAACCCGAAGGTTCGTTCGACTTGCATGTGTTAAGCACGCCGCCAGCGTTCATCCTGAGCCAGGATCAAACTCTCCGTTGTAGATCAAGTCCTCTTAAAGGCTTTCACCTCTTCAACTTGATTTGCTTTACCCACTCATCAGCACTGGCGCACTGATGGCAGTTAAAACCTCCTTCCTCTGACAGAAGGGTTCTTAAGAGTGCACTTAGAATCTCTCCCTCGTGACTTTCCAGGATCTCAGATCCGGTTGTTGCTCCACAACGTGCACACCGACAAACTCAAAAGCTCGTGAAAACTTTCAACCTTGTAAGCACGTTGCTTCCTTGCAACGAATAATTGTTGACGGGACCTCACACTTACATCGCATTTTCATCAAGCTCAATTACTCAACCTTGCGGCTCAGCAACCGAAACTCGACGCGATGAAAGCGTCAGTTCCTAAACTTTTCGATTGTCCAGGTTCTGCCGTCGCGTCCCCTCTCAGGAACGGTTGGCCGTGCGGTCTCGCGACCGCTTGTGAAACTTACAACACCGTGGGATCTCTCCCTCCTGGCCTCGTAAGCACCCCCAAACATTACAAGCTCGCGCTCTTCATGCTCAAAGGCTGCGCTGCAGGCTTCCGCCTGACGCGCAGTCCAAAAACATAACTCACAATCCACCCCATACGCAACTGGTTGACCAGTCAGGAAAGCAGCAGCGACTCTCCCCAGGGCCTGAGCCGCTCAAGCTCAGCCTGCGAACTCGCTGCGAGCACGGGAAAACTGACGTCGGCGAGATCTTGTCCAGGCGTCAGCGCGGCCGGATCTTGATCAAGCCATTGCAGAGGACAGTCCAATTCGCTCAAAACCAGCCAGGCTGCTGCAAGATCCCAGATCTTGGGTGTGGCCTCCAGGGCTGCGACTGTCTGTCCCATCGCCACGCTGACCAGGTTGAGGCTGGCAACACCCAGCAAGCGGATTTTTCCTGGAAAAGGGTCCTCATGACGGCGCTGCAGCACCCGGATCGCACGACTGCAAAGCGACACGCAGGCACTGCCAGCCTGCAGACGGGTCTCGGGCGTGAGAGGTTTGCCGTTGCGCCAAGCACCTCGACCTCGGATCGCCACGATGCGCTGACGCAGAGATGGAATCTCCAGGAAAGCCTCGCTAGGACGACCGTCCACAAAACGAGCCACGGAAATCGCCCAGTAAGGAATTCCAGCTGCGTAATTGGTGGTGCCGTCGAGTGGATCGACAACCCAGAAGGCTGAAGAAGACGGACAAACCTTCTCTCCCTCCTCACTGAGGGTGAATTCACCGGGAGCCAGCTCAGATAGTCCATCTACCAGCGCCTGATCGCTCCAGCGATCACAGGCTGTGATCAGGGATCCATCAGCCTTGAGATCCGAAACGATGTGTCCGAAATCCTGTCTCTGCCGATCTGCAACCCTGTCGAGCAGCTGATGAACTGCAAGTAATTGCTGAGAGTTAAGGAATCTTGAGGTCAACGTCGCATCATCATCAAGAACCCAAGAGGGAAGCTTGACAGGCTGGAATTTCTGGTGTGGGTTTGATCTGAATCTGTTCAGCCTCAGGAATTTCTGCCTTGTCAGCAGGTAAGTTCAGAGGTGGACAAGCGCCGACCTGGTCCAGTCCCGTATATCGCCTCAACTCGGCAACGGTGATGTTGTAGTTAGATAAAGCATCGACATGACGAGTCTGTGCTCTTGTGAGGTCTCTTTGGTTATCAACCACTTCACGCTGGGTGGTCACACCCGCAGCGAAGCGAAGGCGTGCAAGGCGTAAGGCTTCTCGTTGAGACAGAACCTCGCGCGCGGTTGTCTGAATGGTCTGCTGATTCGCCCTTAAGTCATAAAAGCTCTGTTCCACTTGCAAGCGAATCACACCGCGTTGATTCGCGAATTCATAAGCGCTCGCTTCAGCAGCCTGCTTTTGGCGACGGTAATCAGCTCGGGCTTTGCCACCATCAAAAATATTCCAGGTTGCTTGAAGGCCAACCGCATTGTCCATGTCCCATCCTTCAAGTTCGGTAGAGAAAGATTGTTGGGATTGCTGGATCTCGGATCTTTGTGTCGAGAAATCGTTAAAGATGGTTAAAACCGGCTGCACAGCTGCCAAAGAAGCATTGGCATTGCTGTTTTTAATCGAAATATCCAGAATGAACTGATCGAGCTCTTCGCGGAAGGCATAAGCCGCAATGATGCTCTCTTGCAAAGACGGCTCCCAAACGCCCACAACTTTTGCTGGGGATGCGGCGGTTGCAGTGATGTCCTGAGGCAGATCGATGATTCTGGCCAAATCTCGACGCGCTCGAACCTGTAAATTAAGAGACTGGATTAAGCCATCTCGATCTCGGGCAAGTTGCGTTTCCGCTTCAAGCACTTCCAGCTTGGTTGCCACACCTGCCTGAAAACGTGATCTTGCGTAACGCAAGCTCAACAGTGAAGCAGCCACAGCCTGCTTGCCAACATCAACTTGTGAGTCATATCGCTGAAGGTTGTAGTAGGCGGTGGCCGCAGTTAATCGCAGATCTCTCAAAGCGATCAAATAGGCATCACGTGCTCTTTCAAAGCTGTCTCGCGCAGCAGAAATCTGGGGAACTCGTGCTGGATCAATCAACTTCCAGTTCAGCGATGCTCGGAAACTGGCAGTGGTCTGTTCTGTATAGGTGAGAACACCTGATCTCTGCCGCAGACCAGTCGTAACGCTCTCAGTATCCGCTTCATTATTGTCAGTGAATCGCTCTTGTCCGGAAAGATACTGCGGCAGACCATTGGCAGTGAGATTGAGCGTTGGGTACCAGCTAGAGATCGCCGCTCTCAAGCTGGACTTGGCTTGCTGCACCTCGAGTGCCACCGCCTTGAGCCTTGGACTATTGACTTCTGCCAGCTGTTCAACTTCCGCGAGAGTGAGCGGTCTGAGCTCTCGAATCCGAACCTGATCAGGCTGATCCGGAAGCGCGAGAGTAGGCGGCGAATGCAACGAATCGAGCGTCTCGGGCAGTGTTGTGGCCGCCGGAGGAAGCACCGAAGGGTCCGCCTGGGGCCGGGCTCCTTTCTGTTCAATGGCTGTCGGCAGGGAATTCTGATCAATCAACGCAGCGCCGTTGTCTGACGTGACTCCAGAAGACTCTTGAGCGGAGACAACCCCAGCGATGTGAGAGGGCACGATGCCTGCAATCAGAAAAAGGCTTGCAGCTGTCCGACGCACTTCAAATCCTGAGCTTGGCGGAGCTTAGGTGGTTTTCTCTGGATCTCCGAGCACTGCGGCCACGATGTCAGCTGCTCCATGCACGATCCGAATCGGGACAGGAAGTTGCGCCTGAACCTGATCCAGAGTCATGTCATCAAGAAAAACAGGCTGCCCCTGCCGCAACATCACCGACGGCAGCAGCAACTGATCCCCCAGGTCCTGATCCTTGAGGCCATCCAGCAGATCCTGACCAGTCAGCAGACCGGTGACCACCTGGTCCTGTCCCCAGTAGGGACTGGGAAGACCGTGCATCCGCAGGCAGACGCCATCAATCCTGTTGAGACGTTCGGTGACCGTCTCCAGAGCCTTGTCGACGAGACGACCCACCACCCAACTGCTGCGCCGTGGCACGGCGACTCGCTCTGGCAGTGATTCCGTGGCCTCATCCAGGGACTCGAGAAACGCCCGGATCGTTCCCACGCCGTTTTCCTGCTGAGGGAGATCCTCATAGCTGAGGCGTGGAGGAAGTGGACGACCCGCTATCAAATACCACTCATCCGACAACCAAACAAATCGACTGCCGAAGCGCCCTTGGAACTCAGACTGGAGCGGTTCCACTGCGTCAATCACCCGCCTGGCATCTTCAGGGGTGACAGCCCGTAACCCATCACCAGGTGGGCGGAAACGAGTCAGCCCCACCGGTACCACCGCAGCCGAAAGCACTGCAGGCCACTCAACACCTGTAAAACAGGCGAGATCGCGAAGAGTCCTTAAAAGTGCATCACCGTCATTAAGACCGGGGCACACCACTACCTGCGCGTGAATCTGCAACTTGCGCTGCGCAAACCACTCCAGCTGCTTCAGCAGCTTTCCTGCTCTTGGATTCTCCAGAAGTGCGGATCGCAGATCGGGGTCTGTTGCATGCACAGACACGAAAAGCGGTGTCAGCCGTTGCTGCTCAATCCGCTCCCAATCGGCATCACTCAGGTTGGTGAGAGTGAGATAGGAGCCGTAAAGGAAGCTGAGTCGATAATCGTCATCCTTGAGATATAGGCTGTCTCGATGGCCCGGCGGCTGCTGATCGATGAAGCAGAAGGGGCAACGATTGGTGCATTGACGAAGGCCGTCAAAGAGAGCTTCGGTGAAAGCCAGCCCCAAGCCATCGTCCGCATCCTTCTCCAGCTCGACGCAATGCAGCGCACCGGCGCTGTCACGAACCTCAAGCGTCAGCTCCTCCTCAACAATCAGATAGCGGTAATCAATGAGATCGCGGGGGCGCACACCATTGATGCTGAGCAGCTGATCCCCTGGCTCGAACCCCAGTTCCTCTCCAATGGAGCCTGACTCGACTGAAGCCACCACTGCAGGCTCAGGCTGTCGTGAGGGGCTTGCGGGGTCCAGAGCCGCGACAGCAACCCCTGCGGAAGGCTCATTCCACACATCAAGCAGGCGAGTGTTATCAGTTTGGGCCGGCGGCGGACCACCACACCAGCAGCAACACTCCGAAGAGCAACCTGTAGATCACGAAAATCCAGGTGCTGTGACGTTGCAGGTACTTCAACAGCCAGTCGATGGCCAGCCAGGAGACCACTGCTGCAGAAAAAATTCCGATCAACAGGGGCAGCGCGCCACCAGCGCTGGGATCACTAAAAGCATCCTTTAACTGAATCAAACCCGCCAGGGTGATGGCTGGAATGCCCAACAAAAAAGAAAATCGGGCCGCATCCGGACGCTTCCAGCTGTCAAAGAGCGAGGCGGTGAGAGTGCTCCCCGATCGGGAAACCCCAGGAATCAGAGCGAGCACCTGGGCGAGACCCACCACCAGGCCATCACGCCCTTGCACCTGGTCGAGTCGCTTGAGGCGGGGGCCAAGCTTCTCCGCCAGAGCCAGCAGCAACGCCATCACAATCGACACAACGGCGATCACCGGTTCGCTGCGCAGCAGAGACGTCTCATAGCCGGGCCAGAACACTTTGATGCCAAGCCCCACCACCAGGATCGGCACAGTGCCAATGGCCATTGCAATCCCCAGACGGGCTTCGGGCTCCCGCCACTGCCCTCTCCGCAGGGCAGCACTGATTCCCTTCCAAACCCCAGCAAGGTCGTCGCGGAAATAGCCGATAACCGCGACGATGCTGCCCAGCTGGATGACAGCCGTGGCCGACACACCGGGATCCTGCCAGCCGGCCAAGGCGGGCACCACCTTCAGGTGGGCCGTGCTGCTGATCGGCAAAAACTCAGTCAGGCCCTGAACGACACCCAGAACAACATTTCTCCAGATGGCCTCAAGCAGTCCGGGTTCTGACACCTATGACGTCCTGAACACAAGTTTGAGGACGCTATCGCCAGACCCAACACTCGATGACATCAGACAGCTCACAAAAACGCTCAATCAGGCGCAAATCTTCTAATGTCACAGTCCTTTCTTCACATATGGCGGGAGTGGATCGTTGTTCAGTGGGCTGATACGCAACCAAGCCCTTACTGAGCCGGTCCAGCCGATCGCTCTGGGAATGGCAGGTTTGCCCTTCTGGGCATCCATGCTGGTGGTGTTGCCTGTGTTTGTTCAGGCTCCATGGGTGCGCCAACAGCCCTTCACCTCCTGCCTGTTCGGCCTGGTCCTGCTTTCAGTGGGCGTGATCACCAATTCGATTGCACCTAATAAATGGAAAGAGCTGGGCGCACTTCTGGTTGGCTTCAGTGGCAGCTGGCTGGCTGGCAGCCTGTTCTGGGGGTGGCTTGCGAGTCATCCATTGCTGCATCTTCCTGTTGAAGCCTTTGCCTTGCCTCTGGCGATCACAGGCCTACAAACGCGATGGCGTCTTGGCTGCGCCTTTTATCTGGCGTCGCTGCTGGGCACAGCTTTCACCGATCTGGCCATGGCTCTCACAGGCGTCATATCCCTTTGGCCTGCGGTGATTGGAGCCTCCACGGCAGAAGCGACTTTGCTGCTCCAGGACGCTGCTGCATTCGTGCTCAGGCCAAGTTCTCTGCTGACGGTGATCACGGCAGGAGCAGTCATCCTCAAGCTCGTCCAGCACTGCAGACATCGCAGCAACCTGTCAACAGCGACGGACAAGTCCTGGTCTGTGGCGGCTGCAGTGCTGTTCACAACCCTTCTGATTGACGGATTATTTCTGTCGCTGTCACTGCTTGCACCAGAACTCAGCGGCCTGGTCTGAAACGAACTGCAAAAAACTGCGACCCCTGGCAACGGATCACGGCAACGGCACTTGTATGGTTTGCATGCCGGCAATGCCGGTAATCATCCCGTTCCGATCTTCTAGACGGAGAGTTCCATGAAGCGTCTGCTGTCCTGGCTGACAGGCATTCTTGTGATGGCAGGCCTGCTGATGGGCCTGCTCCTACCAGCGAGCGTTCAGGCTGCTGACATCCGCAACGTGGCTGACGACAAGATCGCAGAGCGCGGCGAAAAGGTGGATCTGAACAATTCCTCCGTGCGTCGTTTCCAGCAGTTCCCTGGCATGTATCCCACCCTTGCCGGCAAGATCGTGTTGGGTGGGCCCTACGAGAGCGTTAACGATGTTCTTTCCCTCGATCTCACAGATCGGCAGAAAGAGCTGTTCGAGAAGTACCGCGACAATTTCACCGTCACAGAACCATCAATTGCTCTCAATGAGGGTTTCGATCGGATCAATGATGGCCAGTACCGCTGAGGCAGCTCACTGAAAACGCCGATCGCCATTGATTGGATTGCTTCGATTGCGGTAAAACCGCCGGACAACCCGGCGGTTTTTTGGTTCTGACATGAAACCCTCCAGCCCTGGCAGCGAACCCATCCCTTCGGGTCCCTGGGATGTGGTGGTGGTTGGTGCCGGAGCCGCAGACCTGATGACCTGTCTTGAACTGCCGGACGGGCTGCGAGTGCTGCTTGTCAATCGCAACACCAGCCGGCGCTCATCGAGCCGATGGGCCCAGGGCGGGATTGCGTCCGTCACCCGTCGCGATGACAACAGCGACAGCCACGCAACAGACACCATTGATGCGGGTGCTGGTCTTTGCGACGGTGATTCGGTCCGTCTTCTCGTTGAACAGGCACCGCAGTGTGTCGACAGGCTGCTCGAGCTGGGGATGGATTTTGATCGGAATAGCGACGGGAGCCTGGCCACCACCCTCGAAGCTGCGCACAGTCATCATCGAGTGCTGCATGTTCAGGACCGAACCGGCCATGCTCTGGTTGATGTGCTTCGGCAACATGCCGAGCAGAGGCCTGGATTGCTGCATCGCAGGGGTGTTCGCGTCAGCCAGCTCTGGGTTGAGAACGGGCGGTGCTGCGGCGTCCAGGTTCTGGACGGGTTCAGGCTGCAATGGATCCGATCCAGAGCAGTGATCCTGGCCACTGGAGGCGGAGGTCACCTCTACACCAACACCACCAATCCAGCTCAAGCCGCAGGGGAGGGAATTGCCCTGGCCTGGGCTGCTGGGGCTGCAGTTGAAGATCTCGAGTTCGTCCAGTTTCATCCGACTGCGCTGAAGCTTCCTGGAGCTCCCTGCTTTCTGATCTCTGAGGCAGTGCGTGGAGAAGGAGGACGACTCGTGGACGCAGCGGGAAACAGTCCAGTCACTGACCTGCCAGGGGCTGATCTCGCTCCCAGAGACCAGGTCAGCCGCGCACTGTTGAAAAGCATGCGCAACCAGGACACCGACCACGTTGGCCTGGACCTTTCAGGGATCCCCCGCGACCAGGCTGAACGCCGCTTCCCCACAATTCTTGAGCGGTGCCGCAACCACAACCTCAATCCTCTTGAGCAACCAATCCCCGTCGCACCTGCAGCCCATTACTGGATGGGAGGCGTCGCAACGGATCTGAACGCCGCCACATCGCTGCCAGGCCTCTACGCAGTGGGTGAGGTGGCCTGCACAGGGCTGCACGGTGCCAATCGTCTGGCCAGCAATTCACTGATGGAATGTCTGGTCTTCGCACGCCAACTGGGAACGATCGACCTGCCGGCTGTTTCAAAGCACGACAAAGAGCAATGGAGCCTTCAGAGGGACACAACCAGCACCAGCCAGACCAATGCCCGCAGCACGATCAGCATCGGCGAACTCACGCGCAGCATCGATCAGCTGAGTGAACACTGCTGGGATGTGGCCGGCGTCAATCGCTCCAGAGCAGGGATGCAGACCCTGCTGAAGTTGACCAGGAGGGCCATGAGCCCCCTGGAACAGGAAGTGCTGCTGTGTATGGTCAACCGCCAATCCCATCAGCAACTGCTGCAGCTGGAGGAACCAAGTCGCCAGGAACTGAATCTGCTGCTTGATCTCATCCATCGGCAGCGCACCACTGCTTTGCTCCTGGAAGCCTGTCTGTTCAGAACCGAAAGTCGCGGAGGACATTTCCGCAGCGATGCACCCTGTTCCCTTCCCCAGTGGCGCCGGCACAGTCGGCAGCTCAGAGGGGAAGAGATCAAAACCCGCAGCGTCATTGATTAATCGACGCGCTGACCAAACAGTGGGGCCGGCAGCTCAGAAGTTGGTGTCTCCCTTGAAGCCGGAGAGGCCTGCCAGGGTTTTCAGATTTTTGACACCTGAATCGAGTTTGCCGTTGATCTCCCAGGTGGGGAAACCTTCGATCTTCTTGCTCTGGCAGAGGGCGCGTTGACTGTTCTGACCATCCTGGGCACATTCAACGATGGTGAGCTTATTGGCAGCTTCCAGACCAAAGTCCTCCTTCTGCTCATGGCAGTGAGGACACCAGTAAGCGCTGTACATGACTGCTCCGGTGGCGGTGAGATGTTCAGCCAGAGCCACCTTGGCAGGAGTGCTTTCGGTGGTGACAAGAGGAGGTGCACCAGGGCCGGTCACAGCAGCCTCCGGCCGGTCAGGGTCAAGAACCGAGGCCCAGATCAAACTGCCGAGCAAGACAGCCAGAGCCAGGAGAATGCCGCGGAAGAACAGCTGAGAGGGGTCGTCCCATCCACCGCCGATCACGCAAAGGATCAGCAGCAGAATCGACAAGGTCGCTGAGAGCACACAGAAAAAACAGAAGGCCTGAATCTTGAAGACCATCAAGCCCAGCAGCACCAAGCTGAAGACCGCCATCCCAAGAGACACAGCGAACAGTCCCCACCAGGTGCGCCTGGACAGATCGCTGCGGTTCTCCATCAATCCCGGCAAAAGAGGCACAAGGGCCATCACCAGAACAGCGAGGTAGGCCAGCAGTCCGGCAAAGGACAACGGGATGCTGACGGCATCCGTCTGAGCCAGGGTTCCCCAGGGACTGTTCAGGACCTTGTCGCACCCATCTCCGCCCATCGGGCAAATGAGCTCACCGAGCATCCCCCAACGCTTAAGCGTGATCGAACCGGTATCGATCACCCCGACGGTTGCCAGCACCGCCATGCTGATGCGCGCCCATTTGAAGCCCTGGTCCTGACGACGTCGGCTGGTGAGTCGGGTGGTGCCCATGCGCACTGAACTGAGTTTTTGAATTTTGGCAGGAATCAGCGCGAGATTTATGGTGAAAGTTGCTGCGCAGTTCCCATGTCACCGGACCAAGCTCCCGGCCGCGACATGGTCAGCACACGACCAACGGTGGCTTTCGCCCATCTGGGATGCGAAAAGAACCGGGTCGACACCGAACACATGCTCGGCCTGCTGACACGAGCAGGCTATGGGGTCAGCAGTGACGAAAGTGATGCCAACGTTGTGGTGGTCAATACCTGCAGCTTCATCCAGGAAGCCCGGGAGGAATCGGTCCGCACGCTGGTGGGACTCGCTGAGCAAGGCAAGGAACTGATCATCGCCGGCTGCCTGGCACAGCATTTTCAGGAAGAGCTGCTCGACTCTTTACCGGAAGCCAAAGCCATCGTCGGCACTGGCGATTACCAGCACATTGTGGAGGTGCTGGAGCGAGTCGAGGCGGGGGAACGCGTCAACCGGGTCAGCAAGAACCCGACGTTCGTCGGCGATGAAACCCTTCCCAGGTATCGCACCACCGGAGAAGCGGTTGCGTATCTCAAAGTGGCCGAAGGTTGCGACTATCGCTGCGCGTTTTGCATCATTCCGCATCTGCGTGGCAATCAACGTTCAAGAACGATCGAATCGATCGTTTCTGAAGCCCATCAACTGGCGGAACAGGGCGTTCAGGAACTGATTCTGATCAGCCAGATCACCACCAATTACGGGCAGGACATCTACGGACGGCCTCGCCTTGCGGACCTTCTCAGGGCCCTCGGTGACGTTGAGATTCCCTGGATTCGGGTTCATTACGCCTACCCCACAGGCCTGACCCCTGAAGTGATCGCCGCATACAAGGATGTCCCCAATGTTCTCCCCTATCTCGACCTGCCTCTCCAGCACAGCCACCCCAAGGTACTGAGAGCCATGAACCGTCCCTGGCAGGCGGATGTCAACGACCGTCTGATGAACCAGCTGCGGGAACAGCTGCCGGATGCCGTGATGCGCACCACGCTGATCGTGGGCTTTCCCGGTGAAACGGAGGAGCAATTCGAACACCTGGCTGGGTTCCTTGAAAGCCAGCGATTCGATCACGTTGGAGTGTTCACCTTCTCCGCGGAGGAAGGAACGGCCGCAGCAAAGCTCCCCAATCCAGTGCCAGCCGAGATTGCCACTGCCAGGAAAGATCGGCTGATGACCCTGCAACAACCGATCTCGGCCGAGGCCAACACCCGCTGGGTGGGGCGCACCGTGGATGTGCTGATCGAGCAGCACAATCCGAGCACTGGAGACATGATTGGCCGCTGTGCCCGCTTTGCACCTGAAGTGGATGGCGAAGTGCAGGTGCAGCCACGCGCGGACGGCATGCAAGCAGGACCGGGAACCATGGTTCCGGTGCGAATCAACAGTGCCGACATTTACGACCTGAGCGGAGAGATCGTAGGAGCAAGCGAAATGGTGGCCTCTGCTCGCAGCAGCACTTGAGCCATCCTTCACCGCATGCACGCCAACGCGTCATCTTCCTGATCGCATCCGGCTTGAGCACTGCCGGTTCGTTCGCAGGGCTCACCGCCAAGGGCTGGATCCTGATGGATGAAACCAAGGCACCCATGGTGCTGGCACTGAATTTCGCCGCACTCTCCCTGCCTACGATACTGGTGAGCGGCCCCGCCGGCGTGCGCACCGATCGGGTTGGCTGTGAGCGGGTGTTGATCCAGGCACAGTGGGCACTGCTCGGCGCAGGCCTGCTGGGAGCCCTTTCCATTCCAGTGTTCGATGGGCAAGCACAGGTCTTGATGTTGCTGGCCAGCACCTTGCTGGTGGGCATTGCCGGTGCCTATGAACTCACGGCTCGCAATAAATACTGCGCGCTGCTGTTGGACGACAACTCCGAGCTGGCACCCTTCCTGACGAGCTTCTCAGTGGTCTTCAACGTCGGGAAGCTAGTAGGCCCCCTCCTGGGGGGAGTGCTCATCACTCTGGCGGGTCCGGCCACAGCCCTCACTCTTGATGCCGCCACTTACCTGATACCGATCGCCAGTGTGATCTGGCTGCTGCATCCGAGAACGGAACTGGAGGAGCGCAGTGCGCCGGGAGATAAGGCGTCACTGCGCGTGGCCTGGAGGGAATGCGGCAGCACGTTGAGGCACGTGCTGATGTTCACCGGATTGATGTGCGTGGTGGGCTTCTTCCACCCTGGGCTTGGGCCCTTGATCGCCGCTAGCGAACTGGGCAATACCCCGATGGATCTTGCTGTTTTCACCAGCGTTCTGGCCCTGGGAAGCATTGCTGGTGGGCTGCTGCTGCAACGCAACAGTCACCGTTTCTGCCGAAGACCCTCTCGGACTCTGGCCGGTTTTGCACTGATCACCGCCGTGGCTCAACTGGGGATGGCCCATGGGGGTGACGTGCCCTTCTTGCTCGCAATGACGCTGATGATCGGAGCAGGCACTGCGGGGCTGCTGAGCAGCAGCAACCTGATTACCCAGGTGGGTTCAACACAGATCCTGCGCGGCCGTATGGCTGGCCTTGGACAGATTGCCTTTCTGGGAGGCGGTGGACTCAGTGGGCTGATTGCCGCACAACTCACCGTAATGATGGGACTTCAGGCGACTTTCGCCATCAGCGGCACTCTCGGAGTCTTTTTTGCAGTGCTTGAGATCTGGCGCCGCGGCGACTCTGTGCTGACCGAAATCAGATCAGTTTGATCCGACGCAGAACGAAACTGATGGTCACAGCGGTGGTGAGTCCGGCCCCGACTAGACCCACATAAATGAGGACGCCCATGCCTGTCACAGATTGCAGCACCTATTAGATCAGAAATCAGGTCTCGATTCAGCAGATCCCCCTTAAGATCCTGCACAACGAAATCAAATGGAAACGGAAGGTTCTGTCCGCAGGGTCGACCGCAAGTAACAGACAGACCACCTTCACGCTCCGGATCATGCGCACCTTATTCATTTATCCCCTCTTCCCGAAGACGTTCTGGAGTTACGAGAAGATTCTGGAGCTGGTGAATCGCAAGGTGCTGCTCCCTCCCCTGGGATTGGTCACCGTGGCGGCATTACTGCCCCAGGAATGGGAGATGAAGCTCGTCGATCGCAACGTGCGAGAGATCACCGAAGAGGAATGGAACTGGGCCGAGCTTGTGGTGATCTCGGGAATGATCGTCCAGAAAGACGACATGCAGATCCAGATCGCCGAAGCCAAGCGTCGCGGATTGTCAGTCGCCGTGGGAGGCCCCTATGCGAGTTCCACTCCTGATGCCCCTGAGATCGCAGAGGCCGACTTCAAGGTGCTCGATGAAGGTGAAATCACACTGCCCATGTTCATCGAAGCGATCCAGCGAGGTGACAGTGGCGGGCGTTTCAGCGCTGAGGGTGACAAACCCGATGTCACAGCCACACCGATTCCCCGCTTCGACCTGCTGCAGCTCGATGCCTACGACTCGATGAGCGTGCAGTTCTCAAGAGGCTGTCCCTTCAACTGCGAGTTCTGCGACATCATCGTTCTCTATGGACGCAAGCCACGCACGAAAAAACCGGAACAGCTGATCGCAGAGCTTCAGTATCTCCACGACCTCGGCTGGAGGCGATCCATCTTCCTTGTGGATGACAACTTCATCGGCAACAAGCGCAACGCCAAGCAGCTCCTCCCCCAGATCAGAGAGTTTCAGGAAGAGCGTGGCTATCCCTTCAGCTTCGCAACCGAAGCCTCAGTGGACCTCGCCGATGACGAAGAGATGATGCGCATGATGCACGAAGCGCGCTTTGAGAGTGTGTTTCTCGGCATCGAAACTCCGGATGAAGCGAGTCTGGAAACCTCCCGAAAACTTCAGAACACACGCAATCCTCTGGATGCTGCCGTTGACAGGATCACCGCGAACGGCATCCGCGTGATGGCAGGCTTCATCATTGGTTTCGACGGTGAAAAAGACGGCGCCGGCGGACGCATTGTTGATTTCGTGACCAGAACCGGAATTCCGGCAGCCATGATGGGCATGTTGCAGGCTCTTCCAAACACAGCCCTCTGGCATCGCCTTGAGAAAGAGGGGCGTCTGATTCAGGACAAGTCCGCCGCCAAGGGCGTGAACCAAACCAACCTGCTCAATTTCAAACCCACGCGTCCGATCCGGGACATCGCCAACGAATACGTCGATGCCTTCTGTGCGCTCTATGAACCAAACGCATACATGGATCGCGTTTACTCCTACTACCTGAAAATGGGAGCGCCACGCTGGAAGGGCACATCAAAACTGCCGACCTGGACTGATATCAGGGCTCTGTCCATCGTGGTCTGGAGGCAGGGCATCAAACGCGATACCCGCAGTCGTTTCTGGCGTTACATGTTCAGCATGGCTCGACGCAACCCAGCCATGCTGGAGCAGTTCCTGGTGGTGCTGGCCCACAACGAACACTTCCTGGAATATCGCGCGATCGTTCAACGCGAAATCCGCGAACAGCTGGAATCGCTTCCCCCAGAAGAACCCAGCACTTCCCGCGAGTTGCTGACGGCCTGACCTGACTCAATCCTGCCTGTAGGGCAGTCCTGCTTTCAGGCAGGCTTCGGCTTTCTGCAATTCCCTGCCTAGGTACAAGGCATGGTCAAGACGGCTGACGGGAAGTGGGGCATCCGCTTCGGTCAGAGCAATGCCAAGTTCCTTGGCCGTTCTGCCGCGAAAGCTTGTGCTCGGCTGACGCGGGCCACCACCACGACAGGCCAGAACTTCACCAGTTTCCGGATCAGTGGCTCGGCCCCGTTCATCCACATCATTGCTGTAGTGCTCAGCAACGAGTTCACCGACATCAGTGTCCAGCTTGATCAGGAAGTAACCAGACGGGTCAAGCTCGATGAATCGCTGTGAAAGCTGGTCATCGATCGAGGAAGTGCCTTCTGCCATCGTCACACCTTACAAATGATCGCCTCAGGCCATCAATTCAGGCGGCTTGGTGCGAAAGGGAAGCTCGGCGTTAATGGCCTCGATCTCCTCCTCCATCAGTCCATTCGCTCTTGGAAGCCAGGAGCGGATCAGGCCATCCATGCGCGGGTCGTACCAGCGATGCAGGCTGGTACGAGCTTGAGCCACAAAGCCGCGTCGGCGCTTGTGACTGCCACCCGCTCCTGGATCAAAGCTGCGAAGGCCCTGATGCAGGGCCCACTCGATCGGCGCGTAGTAACAGACCTCAAAGTGAAGGCAGTCGATGTCTTCTTCACTACCCCAGTAGCGCCCCCAGAGATGGGACTCGTCCTGGATGCAAAGGGACATCGCCACCGGTTCAAAGGGATCTCCGCGATGGGCACTAAACAGCACCACATGCTGTGCGAGTTCAGGTTCAGCCAGTCGATCAAAGAATGAGCCCTGAAGATATTTGCTTCCCCAGGGACCCCAGCGGGCGCAGTGCTGCGCATAGAAGCAATGCATCCGCGCCAGCAGCTCCGGGGTGAGCTCTGAGCCGGTCAGTGGTGTCACGGCCAGTCCTGCCTGGCTGACCGCTTTGCGTTCCCGCTTGATATTGCGCCTCTGATTGGCATTGAAGCCAGCGAGATAGTCGGAGAAATCTTTTTGGTCTTCTGAAGACCACAGGCTCTGATGATTCACCCAGCCCGCACAGCCCGCAGCCTCCGCCAAGGGCTGCCATACAGGATCCACGTAGAGAAAGTTGCAGCTGAGAATGTTGTTGCGAGCGGCAAACTCATCGATCAGTTGAAGCAACATGACCGTGATGCCCTGAGCATCTTCATCCGGGTGGATATGGAAGCGATAGCCCTGAACAGGGCTGACGGGACTCATCCCGATCAGTTTGGGGTAGTAGCGCAGTCCAAGATCACCGGCCAGGCGTGCGAAAGATTGATCAAAGATGAATTCTCCGTAGCTGTGCCCCTTGAGATAAAGAGGTGCGATGGCAATCAGACTCTCGTCGCCCCTCCAAAGCGACAGGTGCAGTGGCTGCCAACCCTGATCGGGAGCCACACTGCCTGAGTTTTCCAAAGCCTCCAGCCAAGACCAGCGATAGAAGGGGCTTGCGTGCTCTGCGAGCAACTCCTCCCATTGGGGCTGAGGGATCTCATGGATGCTGCGGTGCCAACGAGCCGTGAGCGATGCCATCCAGGGCCAATTGAAACGACTCGGCAACGACACTAACCAGCGAAACCAGAAGGGGAGACAATGAAGACACCTTTGGGCCAGGGTCATGCCCAGATCATCTCGGCACAGCCTGAGATGGATCACACCTCTGTTGATCTCACCTCTTTGTCTGGAGGTGAGCTCCGTGCATCAAACCGCCCATGCGGGGCTGTTCCAACCATTGATTCAGCTGTTGCAACCACGAATCGAACGCAAGCTTGTGAGCGAATGCCGTCAGCTGGCTGAACAGGCTCTTGATGGCGTTGCAGCCGAGATCGCTCCAAAAAGCTGGCTGAACTCCGCTGTTGAGCAGCCTTGCCGAACACTTGCCCGCCCTGTGAGTGAGTGTCTGATCAGAGAAACCAGCCGCAGTGGCAGAGAGCTGGGAGTGCTGACGGAACTGCTGAGAGGCAAGGTAGGCGACGACGCGCAAGTGGTGATTCGTCGTTGCCTGGCATCCCTGACTGGCCTGTCCCAATCCAGCCTGAAGCAGATTCCTGTTCAGGAACTGCTGGAGCGATTACGGCAGTAATGCACCAGCAGTTCGTTGTCTCCGAGCGAACGGGCATCCATCAGACTCCAAGCCTGCGAAGACGTGAGCGACGCTGGCAGCGCTGTCTCCGTCTGCAGCAACCAGGTGAAGGATCCGCCCAGGAGCCTGGGACTGAGCGTCAGCTGCAGCTCATCGACCGCATCCTGGACCAGCAACGAATGAGTCAGGACAGCACCACCAAGCAGGACCAGCCTGAACCAGCCCTTGGCGCGCAGATTCTGCAGCGTTTGGCTCCAGCGGGACGAAAGCCGACAACATGACTGGAAGCCAGGGGCAGACCCATCGCTTACAGACAGCAGATGACGTTCAAACGGTTGCTGAAAAAAGGGCCACTCCAGAGGAAATCCAGCCTGCCGACTGACGACCAGCGCTGCCGGCTGAGGCGAGCGCCCCTGAAATCGACGTTCGTTCAACAGATCCTGATCCCGGATCAGACAGCTGGATTGATGAGCCCTGAGTGTGCCTGCTCCGATCAGCACCGCATCACTCCAGGCGAGCGCCTCCTCAAGAACACGACGATCACCTGATCCACCCAACTGAGCTGCTCCTCCTCTCGGTGGAGCAAGACGACCATCGAGACTCACCGCAAGCACAAGACGAAGCGTGGGTTGCTCAGCCAAGGCGATGGATTCAGACAGGAACCGCCGCCTCAAGCATTGAAGGAGTCATCTCCAACTGAGGAACTTCGGCGTAGACCTCAGCCGCGTTGTTGGGGCTTTCCTGCAGGCGCACTTTGTGGAGATGGGCACCGATCGCCTTGATCGGAGACGACAGGCGGTCAGCAATGTGCAGCGCGATGTTCTCTGCGGTGGGAACACATTCGGCGAAGAAGGGCACGTCCTTGTTGAGGAATGTGTGATCAAACGGCTCAACCACAAGGTCGTCGACGAGGCGTTGCAGCGCGGACAGGTCGCAGACCATGCCTGAGCGGGCATCAATGGGGCCTCGCACCGTGACATCCACCAGGTAGTTGTGGCCATGACCATGGGGACGTGCGCACTTGCCGTAGATACGTTCGTTCTCCTCCTGGCTGAGCTCAGGTCTTGCCAGACGATGGGCAGCAGCGAAATGGGTGCGAATCGTGAGGAAGGCGTCCATGGGATGTCCGAGATAGTCGGCCCAGAGGCCTGGTTGTTCGTAGAGGCGTAATGCCGTGATGGGGAGATGAGGACTCAGACGAGCCCAGATCTGCCGGACGATGGCCTCAGTGGTGGGAAGGCAACCCTCCGGCTTCGACACATCGAATTCGGGCCAGGCGTCGTTGAGAAAGCGAAAGTCGAGCTGGCCAGTCACCTCGCTGCGGATGGCGTGCTTCACCTCGGAGAGGTTGAGCACCATTCCATGAGCATCGAGGCCACCGGCCATCGAAACGATTAACTCATAGTTGTGACCATGACCAGGAGCCAGCGCACAGGGCCCGAAGCGCGCGGCATTGTCATCAGCGGACAATTCAGGCAACCAGTAGCGGTGGCTTGCACTGAAGCAGGCGCGTCGGGTGATGACGCAGCCACGTCCGCGACCGTGAGCAATTGACTTCATTTCAGTCATGTGACGGTCCGGCCAGGAGGCATCCTAATGAGCTACAGGCAATTCCGAGTCATGGTGGAGACCACTCCAACTCTGCGGCAGCGTCTGGGAGGGCGCAGTCTTTACCTGGTGGGCATGATGGGCAGCGGCAAAACCAGCACCGGCAGGCCTCTGGCGGAAAGGCTGGGGTATGGATTCGTGGACGCGGATGCAGTGATCGAGCAGGTAGCCGGCTGCACCATCTCAGAAATCTTTGAACGTGACGGTGAAGAGGACTTCCGCAGCCTTGAAACGCAGGTGCTGAGGTCCATCAGTGAACGTCATTCTCTTGTCGTGGCCACCGGGGGCGGCGTTGTCACGCGTTCCGAAAACTGGGGAATGATGCAACAGGGCATTGTGATCTGGCTCGATGTCGAACGCCGTCAGCTACTGCAACGCTTGCAGGCCGACTCCACTCAGCGACCGCTACTGATGACGGAAGATCCTGCCGAAACACTTGACGCGATCCTCAAGCAGCGACGCCCCCTGTACGACGAGGCGGATCTCACAGTGGTGATCGAATCAGAAACACCAGACGTCGTTGCCAACGGGATCATTCAGCTGCTGCCGGAATTGATCAAGGATCCACCCAAAGAACGACCGGAATGAGGTTCAGGAGCCAGGTGGATCGAGACGCACCGCGTACCACTGCAGAGCGATCCCAGGCGAAATCTCCAGTTCACAGGCTGTATCCATCAAGCGAAGTGCCGCCTGCTCCGGGCTCTCGCAACTGCTGAGATCCGAGGGCCAGGGGTCAAGATCCTGCAGCCGACCGGCCAGCCATGTCATCGTGTCTGCCGCTGTGAGCAGCTGTTCAGGTTCGCCTGGAACCAGCACCACATAGTGATCAAGGGATCGAATCAGAGGGTCGGACATGGCAAAACCGGTGTTGACACTGCTGATCACCATGCTGCTGCAGCTTGTGTCAGTCCAGTCCGCCGCTGCGGCTAGTGATCGCGGGATTGACTTTCTTGAGCAGCGTTTCGAAAGCTGGCCGCAATGGTCACTGCCGGCACCTCTGCCCCGTCCGCGCGCCAAACAGGACCTGATTTATCCCGACTGGTTTTCAGGGACATGGCAAGTGACCAGTGAGGCACTGGATGATTCAGGCCAAGCCATTCCCGACGATCGCCCCCTTGTGCACAAGGTCCGTTTCCTGCGAAACCGTCGCAACGAACTCATCGGTGACCGCCCCTACAACGCGACTTCAGTCGGGAAAGCTCTGCTTGGGGAGCAATTGCTTTCGGTCGAACAGGATCCCAACCAGGTGAATCGTCAGCTGGCGAGATTTCGAGACGATGTGCTGCTCGAAACCACAGTGATCGGGCGTCGAGAAACGAGTCCAAAGGCGGCCTCTGATTTCTTCAGCGATGAACTGGTTCTGCAAATCCTGCACGGACCGGGCGCTCCACGATTGAGCAGAATTGAAACCCTCACGCACTATGAGCGCTGTGGACCGGACATCTGCGCCGACCAGCGTCAGGTGAGTCATGCAGGACCTGGCCTGAAGACTGATCAGACACTGGAGGGGCGCAGCAGCCGTTTCAGGCTGACGCTTAAACCGCTGAGGCTGGATGAAGGTTGATCAGTCGCGTCTCCAGTTGATCTCGCCAGCGAAACAGATCCTGGAGATGGGGATGATCGCTGAGCCCTGGAACCCCTCGCCCGGCAAGTGAATCTCCTGCAGAAGCAGGGAAACGCAGCAGCGACAACTGGGCAGCAACAGCAAGGTCCGCAAGGCTGATGGCATCTCCAACCAAAAAGCCGTTGAGATCCAGGCCATCGGCAACGGCGCACAAACTGCTGAGCATCGACGCTCTCTGTTCCTGGCCAAGCAATTCACCAAGACTGCTGAGCCAACCACCCGGAAGACCAGACATCACCTGGCGCACCGGGGAGGGGACATCATCAGGAAGCAGGACATCCCGAAGCTGAGTGTCATCCGCAGCCGCCTGAACAAGCGCGGCCCTGACCGCAGCGGCAAGGGTGGTGTCGGCCCAGTCTTCGATCAACTGCATCTGAGCACGCTGGCGGGGATCAGCAGGAATCAAGGCCGGCTCATGCCTGAGTTCCTCCAGATATCGGCAGATGGCACTCGAGTCAGAGACCACCTCATCACCATCCACAAGAACGGGGACCTGCCGCTGACCGGAAAGCCGAAACAGGGCAATCTGGCCGATACCAGGGGTGACCTCAACCTCGCGAAAACTGAGTCCCTTGGCGTGCAACGCCATCCGCACCTTGAGACAGAAAGCCGAGTGACGAAACTGATGAAGCTCCAGCATGTCCAAGCCGGGTCAGGCGCTGGAACGGTAGCCATCCAGATCTTCACCTCGCCATCAGCACCGGAGCAGCCTTCACGACTGACCCAGACCTTGTTCAGAATCCCCTCGGCATTGTGCGACCACTTGAAAGCGAGACATTCCTAGGCGTCGACTCAGACCTGCGAGGCGATCCTGTCCCGATGCGATGCGTGGTGGAGACTCCAGCGGAATGAGCCGACGGGGAAGTTTGAAGAGGAAGAGCGAGCACATTGAAGGCAATCGACCAACGGTCTCCGTCTCCCCGAAAGGGAGCAACGGAGTGCGGTTGCCAGGCGGGGAAAACGTAGAACTCCCCTGGCACGGGCAACACATAGTGAGCCATGCCCGTACGAAACGACTGCAGATGCCAATCCTCAGGGCCATGGAAGCAGAGCTGACCGTCAAAGCATTGGCCATTGATCTGTGGTGGAACTTTCAGAAAGATCACCCCTGAAAAACTGCCCCCATGGGTATGAGTGGGGTTGTAGTCGCCAGCCCGCTGACAGTTGAGCCACAGATCAACCATCTGCAGCTGATAGCGACCAGGCACCCAGGGCCCCCGCCCCTGTGGAGGCTGACGCCCCATCACATGATTGATCCAGCGGTCACAGGCTGGAAGCACATGCGTTGAACACAACTGCTGAATCGCGGGATGCCCACCACTGAGCTCTCTTTGCTGGCTGAGCTGACCAGCCAGCTTTGCTGAGGCATCAAGACTGGCGCCAGGATGAGCCAGCACATCGGCGCTGATGCTGAGCAGCTGATTCAACAGCGACTCAGGCAGGTGGCCCTTGAAAATGGATCTTGGGAAAAGATCGAGGATCTCCAAGATTCGAGCAAAAACTGCAACGCATGGTGCCAGCGACAACTTGAGCTGACTGTCCACAGCGATGAAAACTGGCCGATTGCTGATTCAGCTCCTGAGGATGTCCATCACTCAGATCAGAGCATTGATGGGACGACTGAAGCAGATGTGGTTTCACTCCCAGATCACAGTGCAGCGATATCTCGGATCCAGACGGACCTCAATGGTTGTGCAGGAGGTGTCGGTCACCTTTTTCCCTTGGGGCACTTTGCTCTGAGCCTGATTGATGGTGATCTCTCGATCCATGCCCTCAACCGTGACAGATCCCGCATAGGCAGCGCCGCACAAACCGAGCAGCAACATCGCCTTGAAAAGGAAGAAACCTTTCATTTCCGAGCTCAACAACATTGAATCCCTCACTAGCAAACACTTCGCATGCCGAAACTGATCAAACTGATACCGAAGGGGCTCATCCAGCAGAGCTGCCCAGAGCCTATAAAGCTCAAAAAAAGGAGACTCGCTGCCGACTCCCCCAATCTTGGTGTGATTCAGAGGTCATCAACCTCCTCTTAATTGAATCGACAAAAATCACTAGACGCTGTAGCAAATGACTCATTTGCTACTCGGGGTGTTCCGGAGTCCCAGGTCACCTGGGCGAAAAGCCCCTGAGCCGGAAGGTCGTTCTTCGTCTGTATTTGCTCCAGATAGACTGAAATATGTCAATAAGGCCCTCTTATTGAGAACTTGCTGCTTGCCGTTGAGTGCCCTCTCCTCTGCAGCAAGCCTCAGTCATTCCGGAAACACCCGACTCAACAAGACACCCTGCGATAACTGGCCATGAAAGAATTTTTCATCAACGTGACGCGCTATCCGCGCTACTTGATCGCTTTCAGCCTGGGCGTGATCAATTCCGTGGCAGAGCCACTCGCCCGTCGTCGCAGCAACCCGGTGACCGCGGTGGCCCTGATCGGGGCTTTGATCAGTGGCTTCCTCAGTCTGAGCTTTGTCCTGCGTGCCATGGTGTCTTCAGCACCGCAGAGCTGACATGGCCCCGGGACGTCGGGTTGAACGCGTGGCAGCCCTCATCCGGCGAGAGATCAGTGAACTGCTGATCAATGGGATCCGTGATGAGCGCGTGCATCAGGGCATGGTGAGCATCACGAATGTTGAGGTCAGCGGCGACCTTCAGCACTGCAAGATTTTTGTCAGCGTCCTGGCGGACAACGATGCTCGCAAAGAGGTCATGGACGGTCTGCAGGCAGCCAGTGGCTACCTGAGGGGAGAACTGGGTCGACGTCTGCAGATGAGACGAGCCCCTGAAGTGGTGTTCCAACTCGACCGCGGGCTGGAGAGGGGAACCAACGTTCTGCACCTGCTCGGAGAACTAGAGCGGGAGCGAGAGGTGAAGGGCAGCATCCACTCCGGCAGCGACGACACCGAGACTCCCAACTTCAATGACTGAAGCTGAGCGTCGCAGAGCCGTCGCCCAGCTTCTGGTGATTCGCGCCAGCGGCCATGCCGAAGACCGGCAACGTCAGTACCCCCACTGGGAACATTCCAATGGTGAGCTGCAGAGGCTGCTGCAATCAGGCGTTGGCGGGGTGATCCTGCTGGGTGGCACAGCCACGGAGCTGCAGCAACGATGTCGAACACTCAGGAGCTGGAGCGACAGCGGAGAGCTGCTGCTCTGCGCCGACGTGGAGGAAGGCATTGGCCAGAGATTCCCAGGTGCCACCTGGTTGGCGCCACCGATGGCCGTGGGCCGGCTGCATCAAACCAACCCGGAGCACGCTCTGAAACTGGCCGAGCGCTATGGCCGAACAACCGGGGATCAGGCACAACGATGCGGCCTCAACTGGGTGCTCGCGCCGGTCTGCGATGTGAACAGCAATCCGGACAACCCGGTGATCAATGTGAGGGCCTGGGGCGATCAGCCTGAGTCCGTAGCGGATCTGGTGACAGCATTTCAACGGGGCCTCAACGCCGCTGGCGTGCTGGGCTGCGCCAAGCATTTCCCTGGCCATGGCGACACGGATCAGGATTCCCACCTGGAGCTGCCTCTGATCAAGCACGGACGCAGCCGGCTCGACCGCGTGGAACTGGTGCCGTTCCGGCGACTGATCGACTCAGGAATCGCCAGTGTGATGACAGCTCATGTGCTGATCCCGGCACTGGACGACTCGCAGCCGGCGACCTTGTCGCGAGCAGTGCTGACAGATCTACTGCGAACAGAACTTGGGTTCACTGGCCTCGTCGTTACCGATGCACTGGTGATGGAGGCCATCAGCAACAGGGCAGGGCCTGGAGAAGCCGCGGTTCAGGCCTTCGCAGCTGGAGCGGACCTGATCCTGATGCCCGCCGATGCCGATGCGGCGATTGATGCACTCTGCACGGCACTGGCCGACGGCAGGATCCCTGAATCCCGTCTGCACGATTCGCTGAAGAGACGAACAGAAGCCCTGCAAGGTTGTGAAAAGCCCTCCGCCACCGCCATAGCCACTACGCCCGAAATCGAGCTCGAAACAGCAACGGACCGCCGGCTGTGCATGGAGCTCATCGAGAGCTCACTGGAGGTGCAGGGCCCCCAACTTCCAACCCAGCCCGCACAGAACGGAGTGACCTTGATCCGGGTGGATGGGGTGCTCCCCTGCAGATTCCTGCGTGCTGATGCCGCTGCGATCAGCACACCCGAACGCCATGGATACAAGGCTCTGATCTGCCATGACAGGGGCATTGAGCCCTGGAGCACTGACAAAGACCCCGCGGGGGCGCTTGACCTTGAACGTCTGGGGCCTGGCTCTGTCTTCCTGCAACTGTTTCTGCGCGGCAATCCATTCCGCGCCGGCCAGCAGCGCCATGAACCCTGGGCTGAAGCCATCGAGCAGTTGCTGCGTGTTCAGCGCCTTTGCGGTTTGGCGGTCTATGGCTGTCCTTACCGCTGGGACTCTCTGCGCAAGCTGATTCCGGACAGCATCGCTGCGGGCTACAGCCCTGGGCAGATGCCTGAAGCTCAGCAGCAGCTGTTGAATCGGATGTGGGGGTTCAGCAGCGAAGCGCACCAACGCCAGGACTTCACGGACTAGACCAACAAAGCCTGTCGAAACCGCTCCATTGGAACCGCCTTAACCTCTGCGGCAGTGCTCCTCACCAACATGCTCAGCCTCTCGATGATCGTGCGCGATGAGGAAGCGCAGATCGAGGCCTGCATCCGCTCTGTCAAGGGCTTCGCGGATGAGATGGTTCTTCTCGATACCGGCTCAGTGGATGGCACCATCGCCCTCGCCGAAGCCTGCGGCGCTCAGGTGGAGCGGATGGACTGGCCCGGAGACTTTGCGCCGGCACGCAATGCAGCCCTGAAGCTCGTCAAGGGTGACTGGGTCCTGGTGCTCGATGCCGACGAACAGCTGCGCTCGGAAGCAATCCCGCAGCTCAAAGCCCTGATGGCCCAGCCGGATGTGCTGGTGATCAACCTGCTGCGCCACGAACTGGGAGCAACCATGGCTCCCTACTCCAATGTGAGCCGTCTGTTTCGCCGACATCCGCGCATCCGATGGAGCAAGCCTTATCACTCGATGATCGACGAGAGCGTTGATGCGCTGCTCAAGGAAGAGCCCGGCTGGCGGATTGCCAACTGCACCGAACCAGCCCTGCTGCATGAAGGGTATCGACCGGATCTGCTGGCTGGATCCGATAAGGCGGAAAGACTGCGTCAATCGATGGAGAGCTGGCTGAACGATCAGCCCAATGATCCCTATGCCTGCGCCAAGCTTGGTGCTCTGGAGGTCAGTGACGGCAACCGAGAACGTGGTCTCAGTCTTCTTCGCCACGGTCTAGAGCATTTGCCTGAAGGCGATGGCAGCAGTGCTGAACGCTATGAACTGCTGCTCAATCTCGGAATCGCGCTGGCTTCAGAAGACAGCGAGGCTGCCGTGAAGTGCTATCGAGAGGCACTGCAGCAACCGCTGGAGACTCGTTTAAGCCTTGGTGCACGTATGAACCTGGCGGCCTTGCTGATGCAGCGCAACGAACTGGAGGAAGCCGTTCAGCTCACCACAACCGCTTGTCAACGAGCACCCGAAGTGGCACTGGCCTGGTACAACCTGGGCTTGATGGAGCGCCGTCGTGGCGACCTGCTGGCGGCGATCAAGGCTTACGAGCGATCCCTGAGCGTGAATCCCTCCCACGCGGAAAGCCACCAGAACCTGGCAGTGGCCAGGCTGATAGGAGGGGATATCGATGGAGCGCGTGCAGGCTTCCGCCAGGCGATCGCGCTGCTGCGCTCACAGGAGCGGCAGGGAGAAGCCAGCGCCCTGCAGGCCCAGGTGCATGGACTGGTGAAGCTGGACGATGAGGCCAGCGCATGAGCAGCGATCAACCCCTGCCGTTGCAGGGACACACGGTGGTGATCACCCGGGCCCGTGAACAGCAGAGCGAAGGCCGCAGGCTGCTGCAGTCACTTGGTGCCAGGGTTCTCGACCTGCCAGCTCTGGAAATCGGCCCCCCTGACAGCTGGGCTCCCCTCGACGATGCCCTCGCCGATCTGGAGAACTTTCACTGGTTGATTGTGTCCAGTGCCAACGGGGTGGAAGCGGTGGAGGAACGACTGCAGCTCAGAGGCAAGGGACTGATGCAACGGCCTGAAAGCCTCAAGATCGCAGCCGTGGGGCGGAAAACCGCTGAGCGGCTGGAAGAACTGGGGGCACCTGCTGATTTCGTGCCCCCCACATTCGTGGCCGACAGCCTGATCGACCACTTCCCTGTCTCTGGATGGGGGTTGAGAATCCTGTTGCCGCGGGTGCAGAGCGGCGGACGCACTCTTCTGGCAGAAGCCTTCGCAGAGGCGGGCTCACGGGTGGTGGAAGTGGCGGCTTACGAATCCCGCTGCCCAACGTCGATTCCGCCAGACACCCTGAAAGCACTGGAGAATGGAGACGTTGATGTGATCAGCTTCAGCAGCGGCAAAACCGTGACCCACACCGTGCAGCTGCTGCAGAGCGCACTCGGGAATTCAGGCACTGAACAGCTGTTCAGTAAGCCTGCTGTGGTTTCAATCGGTCCACAGACCAGCAAACGCTGCAGGGAACTGCTCGGCAGAGTGGATCAGGAAGCCACGCCTCACGACCTGGAAGGACTGGTGGAAGCCTGCGTTCAGGCAATACAGCGGAGCTGAGACTCTCCAGAGATTGAAAGTCTCAGACAGCCCAGTCCCAAATCAATGCTCTGCACAGTCCAGCCCATCGGCAGCGGAGCATCCGGATTATCCGGGCAACGGCCACGCTGACCGACGCAGACCGTTCCAAAGACTTCGGGGCCTCTGACCAGCGCCCGAAGTTCAGATCCGACAGCCATAACACCCATGACCTCGAAAGCGGGCGTGGCTGAGGCGTCAGGATCCGTCTCAGAGGTGACGGACGAGGAGGCGCCGACAATTGGTGCGAAAGGGTCCTCTCGCCCCTCCGGCACCGATGACAAGACCTGTTCACGAGTGGGCAGGGGGGTCAGTCCAGTCGCAGCTGTGGACGGTTGGGGCGGAGACAACTCAGCAACGGGCGCATCAGGCGAGATCGCAGCGGCTGATGACTGGGTGTTCTCTGGCTTTCCACATCCGCTGAGGCCTGCCAAAGCGAACGCCAGAAGCCAAGCTGCACAGGAAACTGGGGATGGACTGTGAGGAGTAGTCACCTCAGGTCTGAGCTGCGTATCCGCTTTCCACCAGGTCTCGGAATCGGTCAAGGTTCGCCTGAAGTTCCTTCGTCACGATTCCACCGAGGATGCTGGGTTCCATCAAGGGAGCAAGGACACCTGGGAGTTCGTAGGTGACGCTGAGTTTCACAGCCGTGAGCTGGGGCTGTTCGGCGTAGAAGCGCACTCCACCTTTGGTGGGCAAACCTCCAACCGATTCCCAGTGGAGTTGCTGGGCCTCAACCCTCTGGGTAATGCGGGCCTTCCAATGAAAACGGAAACCCTGAGCTGCCAGTGTCCAGTCGGTGAGGTCTGGATCGTCGAGGGTTTTCACGGATTCGATCCAGCGCATCCACTTGGGCATTGCCTCCAGATCACTCCAGACATCCCAGACCCGATCAACGGGAGCCTTGACTTCTGTGGTTACGGAATGTTCGAGCCAGCGTCCCATCGGTTCAGGCAACTGCGGTGTTCACGGCAAGTCGAGCCGGTTGCCCCAGGATGGCGGCAGCGGCGAGGTGTCCGCTCATGGTGGCTCCTTCCATCGAGTCGATGTAATCCTGACGGGTGTAGCTCCCAGCAAGGTAGAAATTGCTGATCGGAGTGCTCTGGTCAGGTCGATAAGGCTCCATACCAGGCGCTTCTCTGTAAAGGGACTGCGCCAGCTTCACCACATTGCTCCAGGTGAGTGTGAGGTTTGCGGCGGATGGGAACAGCGCTCGAACCTGGCGATCGGTGTGCTCAACGATGTCTTTAACAGACTTCCGCATCCAGGGATCGCCAGGTGTCAGCACACACTGCAGCAGGGAACCCTCACCGTGCTTGCGGTAATCCTCCGGGCTGGCCAGGGCGAGATCGGCAAAACAGCTGAAGTCGGCATCGGCCGTATAAAGCAGGTTGTTGAGACCAGCGGGGTGACTTAAGTCGCGACGACTCTCACCATTGCTATCACCGAGTTCCGTCACCCAACCGTCGTAGCGAAGCTGAACCGTGGCCACCGGAACCGCCTCGAGATGGTGAATGGCCTCAAATTGTGGAAAACGACGCCATTCGCCTGGGAGCAGGCGCTGGATACCGGGCACATCACAAGCGGCAAGATAGGCATCGGCAACTACATGCTTTTCCCCATCAGGGGTACTCAGCTTCAGGCCAGTCACTTCGGGGTGATCCCCGTCACTGAACTCGACCTGCTTCACCGGATGGCGTAGGTGCAGCTTGCCTCCACGCTGCTGGATGTAATCGAGGATGGGACCGGTCAGCCAACGATGGGGTGAACCCTTGAGCAGGTTGAGTTTGGAGGCTTCGGTTTTGGCCGCGAACATCATGAAGATGGTCAACATGCATCGGGCGGAAATCGTTTCGCAGTCGATGAACCCAAGCGCGTAGGCGATCGGGTTCCACATCCTGCGGATGCTCTCCGGACTGCCGCCATGCCCCACGAACCAGTCCTTGAAGCTGACCGAATCCAGAGCTCGGATCGTGCGCATCGCGCCTTCGTAATCCACCAGGCCTCTGACAATCGGACTTGTTCCGAGAGCAAGAGCGTTGCGCAGTTTGTCAATCCAACCCAGCTGGGGAGTGGTGAAGAACGCTTTGAGACCGTTGAAAGGCGCACCTACAGGGAATCGGAAATCCAGTTCCCGCAGGTCACCACCCTGGTTCACAAACAGATGGGTGTGGTCTTTGGGCAGCAGATTGTCGAAAGCGCCCACCTTGTGCATCAGTGCGAACAGGTTCGCGTAATTGAAGAAGAAGACATGCAATCCCATTTCGATGTGGTTGCCATCCGGATCCACCCAGCTGCCCACCTTTCCGCCCATGAAAGGACGAGCCTCGTAGAGATTCACCTCATGGCCTGCATCCACCAGATCCACAGCAGCGGAGAGGCCAGCCAGCCCAGAACCCACAATCGCGACCCGCACCGTCATGAGTGCAACTGCGAGGACTCTATGAATTGATCAGGCTGAACTGCTTTAGGCAGAACAAGCAAGGGCTTCATAAAGTGAAGAAAGGTCCTCGTGCCACTGCCTCCAATGTCCAGCAGCGAAATCACAGCTGAGACCACAACCTCCAGTGAGTCTCACACCGCCAGAGACGGCAAGGGCATCCTGATTACAGGGCCTGCCATGCAGCAGCTGGCCAGACTTTGCACCGACCAAGGAAGCCAACAGGTTCTGAGGGTGGGCGTGCGCTCGGGAGGCTGCAGCGGCATGAGTTACACGATGGATTTCGTGCCTGCATCAGACATTCAAAAAGATGATGAGCGCTATCAGTACGAAGCACCTGATGGCGCCTGCTTTGAAGTGATCTGTGATCCCAAAAGCCTGCTTTACATCTACGGCATGCAATTGGACTTCAGCACAGCGCTGATTGGCGGCGGCTTCAATTTCACCAACCCCAACGCCACCCAGACCTGCGGCTGCGGAAGCTCCTTCGCCGTTTGATCGATCCGTGAGCATCTGGCTGCTGTGGGAATCTGAAGACATTGCCCGACAGATCAGCACTCCATGGAGTCCAGCCAGGAAAGTCTCTTCCAGCAGGCGATGAACCGTTACCAGCAAGGAGCTCCGGCTCAGGAGTTACTCGCTGATTTTGAGACCATCACCTCAGCTGCCCCTCGACAGTCAGCAGGCTGGACGTGTCTGGCGTGGCTTCAGTTGCTGAGCAATCAGTCCGAAGAGGCACTGCGGTCTGCGCGGATGGCGGTGAAGCTCAACAATCAGGATCCTCAGGCCCGGATCAATTTGTGTCTGGCGATGCTGGAAACCAAAGCCAAAGGCGTGAGAGATCAGATTGAAGTGGTTCAGCAGGTGATGGCTCTTGCACCTGAAGTGGGGGCTGAACTGAAGGAATCCATCGAAGACGGTCTCAAACGCCGACCGGACTGGCCGGCGCTGCTCAAGGTGAAGGCCTGGCTGGAGCTCTGAAGTGGGCCGACTGCTGCTGCTCAGCAACGGCCATGGAGAAGATCTTTCCGGTGCTCTGCTGGGACAGGCACTCCAGTCCGAAGGCCATGCAGTGGACGCTCTTCCCCTGGTTGGCAAGGGACAGCCCTATCGGGACGCTGGCATCGCACTGATCGGAGGCACTCAAGAATTCAGCACGGGTGGCCTTGGTTACACCAGCTTGCGTGGTCGTCTGACCGAGCTGTTGCAGGGACAGGTGGTCTATCTGCTGCGCCGCCTGCTGAGGTTGCTGCGCATCGCCCACCGTTACGACCAGGTGGTGGTGATTGGAGATGTGATTCCGGTGATGGCTGCCTGGCTCTGCAGACGGCCTGTGGCCACCTACCTGGTGGCGTACTCGAGTCACTATGAGGGAAGGTTGCGGCTGCCCTGGCCATGCGCTGAGTGCTTGCGCAGCCCTCGCGTTCAGGCCGTATTCAGCCGGGACCAGCTCAGTGCGGACGATCTGAGTGAACAGTTGCGCAAGCCAGTCACGTTTCTGGGCAATCCGTTCATGGATCCGATCCTGAGAGACGATCGACGCCTACCTGAAGCACGCCGCCGACTGGGATTGCTGCCGGGGAGCAGACGGCCTGAGCTGGAGCAGAACCTGGTCCTTTTGCTGGGAGTGGTTGAACATCTGCCGGCAGCATTGCTGAGCAGTGGTGAGCTGCAGCTTGAGCTGGCACTGGTGTCCTCCCTGTCCGACGCTTCACTGTCAGAGCTGGTTGCACCGATCGGCTGGAGCCTCAAAACCGCCGACAGCGGGACGTCAACTCTGCTGCGACGAGATGCTCATCAGGTGCGGATCCGCCGGGGAGGGTTTGGAGCAGTTCTGCACAGCTCCGATCTTCTGCTGTGTATGGCGGGAACAGCAGCCGAACAAGCCGTGGGTCTGGCCAGACCGGTCCTGCAGCTGGTGGGTGAAGGGCCTCAGTTCACAGCAGGATTCGCGGAGGCTCAGCGCCGTTTGCTGGGGCCGACGGTGTTCTGTGTGGATGGCGAGGCGGGTACAGCAACGACCCTCCAACGCACTGCGGCGTTAGCCCTCGAACTTCTGGAGCGCAGCCACCTTGATCAGCAGCTGCAGCGCCTCTGCCAGGACGTCGCGCTGAACCGCCTCGGCGAGGCCGGCGGCGGGGCCAGGATGGCGGCATCGATCTCGCAACTGCTGCGGGCGTCCGAATGAGCAAACCGAACAACGAACCCATCTGGAAGCGCTGGCTGGACCGCGTCCTTGTTCTGAATGTCTTCCTGGTCATCGCCGGCGCCGGTTGGTTCGCCATCGCGGTTATCGGCAGCAGTCAGGGTTTGGAAGCGCCGATGCGAGTGTTCATGCGCCTGTGGGAACCTCTGTTCACACCCGCCATCGGCCTGCTCATGGGCGCAGCTCTGCTCAGCGGTTGCTTGAGCTGGTGGCAACGTCGAGTGCAACGGGCAGGGTCGGACAGCGGAAGTTGAATCCCAGTTGTTCGAGTCGACTCGAACTCACGAACTGACCCTCCAGAACAACCTTGGAGCCATCACCCAGCAGCAGCTGCAGCATGGGACCTGGCACCGGCAGAAGACTCGGTCTGCCCAGACAACGGCCAAGACTTCCAGCGAAGACAGCCATGGTCACAGGGTCGGGAGCCACGGCGTTGATCACTCCAGACCAGGAGTTTTGTTCCAGAGAACTCTGAATGATCCGGCATAAATCGCCTCGTTCTATCCAGCTCATCCATTGCTGACCAGAGCCGATCGGGCCACCGAAGCCTGCGCGGAAAACGGGCAGCATTTTGGCAAGAGCCCCACCATCTGCTGACAAAACGATGCCGATTCGCAGCACCACAAGCCGAGTTGCTTCTGGCTTTTCGGCAGCAGACTGCTCCCACTTCTGACAAAGACGCGCAAGAAAATCCTGACCGGTCGGGCTGCTCTCCTCAAAGCGGCCATCAAGACTGGTGCCGAAATAGCCAACAGCAGAGGCATTCACCAGCACCGATGGAGGCTTGGCCAGCGTGGCCAGGGCAGTCACCAGGTGACGCGTTGTGCCCAGACGACTGGATTCCAACGTCTCTAAATGCTGGACAGTCCAGCGCTGCTCTGCGATCGGTTCACCGGCGAGATTCACAACACCGTCACTGGCGGTGAGCGCATCATGCAGAGGTGTGGACACTGCCCAGCTGGACGCCGCAGCTGGATCCACCTGAATCCATTGAAGATCTCCTGCAACGTCAGCCGGGAAGGCAGCCGGCGAGGCACGGCGACTGACGATGGTGAGTTGATGACCGGCGGCATGCAGAACGGGAATCAGACCACGGCCGACCAAGCCCGTGCATCCGATCAGCAGAAGGCGCATGGCAATGGCGACGTCAAGTTGTCGAGGTTAGGAAGCGATGGAGGGATCGGTGTCCTCGAGGGGCAAGGTGAGATTCATCTTGCGCGCCATGGGCACCAGGGCAAAGCCCTGAATGAAGAGGCCATACAGAACCACCGCCAGAGCGAGCGGAGGCATGGTCAAACCCCAGCTCACACCCGTCGTCGACCAGGCCTGGATAGCCATCGCAATGGGCACGGCACCGCGCAGGCCCGCCCAGCACACGAAGATCCTTTCGCCGGAACTGAACGGCGTACGCCAGAGCAGAATCTGCACCATCAACAGACGCACCAGCTGCATCACCAGAAACAGCACAAACGCGAGAGCGGCGGACTTAACGACATCCTGCGGATTCACCACGAGCCCCATGCAGAGAAACAGCAGGAGCTCGGCCATTTTTGCGTAGCTGGAATGCGCTTCCTCCAAGCAGTTCTGGTCTAGATCGGCACTGTTGCCAAGAACCAGACCTGCCACGTAGGCCGCAAGCAAAGAGCTGCCGCCCAGCAGTGAAGTACCACCACTCAGCACCATCAGCAAGGCAAGACTGACCACGGGCAGCATTTGGGTCTGGTTCAGCCCCATGCGTGTTCCCAGCAGCTGCACCGTGAGACTGCCGCCGAGGAAGCCAATCAGAATCCCAAGCAGGAACTGACGGACCAAATCGGTTACCAGCACTCCAGCTCCGACACCCTCACCACCGGCCAGTGCCAGAGCCAGTCCGGCGAGAACGACAGCAATGGGATCGTTGAAACCCGACTCGCACTCGATCAGATCCGTCAACGGCTTCGGCAGACGGCCCTGGAGAGGACGCAGCAGAGCCAGAACAGCCGAGGCGTCGGTGCTCGCAACCATGGCGCCAACGAAAAGACTGCGCGGGAGCAGAGCGGAGATCGACTCCGTGCCTTGCGACAGACCGAAGCCGAGGACCACCAGCGTGATCAGAGCGGCCGTGATCAAGACACCGATGGTGGCCAGACGAGCCGCTGAAGGAATCACGCCACGAACTTGCTGCCAGTTCGTGGTGAGACCTCCAAAAAACAGCACCAGCACCAGAGCCGCCTGAGTGATCTGCTTGGCCTGATCAATACTCAGCAGTGTGATCTCATGGCTGCCTGCCACATCCACGTGATTTTCAATCAGCAGACCGAGCAGCAGCACCATGAGGATTCCAGGCACCCTCACCCTTGCCGCCAGGTCATCCAGCAGCACTGCAACCAGCAGCAAACCACCGAATGCGACCAGATAGAGAGAGAGGCCGTTGTCCAAACCAACGATGGAAGTGGTCTTGAAGGGTTCTAGCCTGGCCAGCGAATAACGACCCGTGATGGCAGAGACAGAGTCGAGCCCTGCAGCAGCTGCCAAACCCCCCGCACCCCTGAAGAAAGGCGCGCTGGTGAGGGTGAATCGGGCGGCCTATGCCGGCAGTGTGGAGGCTGGTGCCAGCGATCCTTATCCACCGGCCTACATCTTCGAGGGTCCTGGAGAGCTGTTGGTGGTGAAGGGCGACTACGGCCAGGTGCGCTGGCGGCGTCCAGTTCCTGATGTCTGGTTACGCATCGATCAGCTCGAACCCTTCGCCTGAGGATTCAGCGACTCCTCAACTGTGGAGACTGCTGCGGGCAGCGACTGAACAGCCTCAGGAACTCTCCAGATGGCTCCACCAAGAACAGCGGAGAGTGATTCAAGGCTCTCCAGAATTGGGTGTCGCCCATATCGCCCAAGAGCCGCTGAGGCCACCGAGGAAGCAGACCAAGGATTCCAGCCCGCCAGCAGCACCACACTGCGATAAGCGCTGGGCCAGGGACTGTCAGGTTGGAGATTCTCCAACAGCTCGAAATGGTGAGCGGCCTCAGCCGGCCTGTTGGCCAATACCGCCAACAGAGCCAGAGTCCAGCGAGCAGACACATCGGATGGATCCTGCTCCAGGCGTTCAATAGCCGCTTGCCGCAGTGGTGCTCGATAGCTGAAATGACCGTCAAGCATGTGTTCAATCGCCACACTGCTGAAAACGGGATCGAGTCCTGCAGGACCTTGGGCCAGTCCTGCAGCGAGCTGGGGAAACCGCTGTTCGAAGCCAACGGGAGACTCTGAATCGATGCGTCGCTTCCAGAGCGAGTAACTGCCTCCCTTTGGACGCGGAAACACCTCCACCTCCTCAAAAACCCCGCTCTCACGCACGGCCTGATCCAAGGAACTTGCAGACCTGCGCACCGACCCCTGGTCACCTTCGGCAAGCAAGACCCAGTTGGCATGGGCCAGCACGGGCTGAATGTGATCCGTGCTGCCGCCGAGCTGGCGACCCACCAACCGTCCCCCGTTACGGCGACCGTAGTAACTGACATTGTGCTGATTGAGATCTGGAGTGCTGGGCACAACGATCAACGTGTTGGGCGCCGCGACGGGATCGGCGCCACCAGCCCTCTCAACGATCGCTTGAAGCGGATGACGATTGCGGGGGCGTAGACGAGCGGACTGGGCAGTCCAAGCCGGTGCGATCGCGACCATTGCTCCCGCAGTGAGAGCCAATCCAGGCAGCCAGGCTGATCGGGCGGGCCAGTGTTGCCGGATCCACACCCCCCACTGCCACCAGCCGCGGCTCAGCGATATCAGCAACGGCGGCAACAAAGGGGCGATGTAACGGGCATCCTTATTGGGGCTGAGATTGGTGACCAACCAGCCCAGAACCAGCGTTCCCACCAACCAGCTCCAGGCATCGCCTCGATCCTGTTGATTGCTCATCGTTGCCATTGGAGGCCTGCAGCGCATCACGACCAGCAACACAAGGCCGGCCAAACCGATCCACAGCAGTGCCGAGCCGATCTGAAGAGGCACCTGACGCAGATACCAGAACCAGCCCGACAAGCTGAAGACCCCTGGATCACCTTCACGGGCCGCAGATTCAATCACAGCTCGATTGGTGCCACCGAGGGTCGTGATCCAGTTGTGCCGAAGCCAGGGAAACACTGAGATCAGAACCAGAATCAGTCCTGCCAGCGCCTGAAGTCGACGGCCTCGACCAATGCGTTGAGCGGCAACCAGTGACCAAGCCAGAGCGGGGAGCAGAACCAGCAGAGCGCTCTGTTTCACCAGCAGTGACAACGCCACCGCAAGGGCAGCGAGCCATGCCTGCCACCATTGGCCGCCGCTACGAGGACTCCACCAGGCACCCAGACGCCAGAGTGCGAGGGTGACCATGGCGGTCAAAGGCAGCTCAAGCACGTAGTCGGTCCTGAGTTCCAGGAGCATCGGTGCCAGGGCCACAGCGGCGGTGGCCAGCAGGGCGAAACCCCTGGCTGAACCTCTCGGGCGCAGGAGTTGAAGTGCCCAGCCGGCACTTGAGAACAGCAGTAGAGCATTCCAGAGGCTCAACGTCCATGCCGCCTGGGCGGGAGCATCGCCAGCCGCGGCCATCACCGTGCCGTTCACCAACGACGCCAGAGGGGGGATCTTGGGCGAGAGATCGAGCAGAGCATTCCACCCTTGCCAACCGCCTCCAGCCAGAACACCGAGAGCACGGCCATGGTCAAGCGCGCTGTTGAGGTAATCCGCCTGATCCCAGGACGGCAAGCCAGCGTGATGGCCCCACCACAGACGATCAGCAACGGTGGACAGCAGCCAGACCAGGATCAGGCAGACACGGAACGCCCCGGCACTCATCAACCGATCTCCAACCTGCGCCTTTCCTGCTGAAGACGCTGGCGCCGTTGTCGTGCCTCCCGAAGCATCTCCCGACCGTCATGGAGATAGCTATCGACGTAACCCATCGTGTAACGCTCCAGCTCTGCAACGGCATCCTCCACCTGAGAGAGGCAGTGATACACGCTCAGGCCAAAGCCACGGGCCGATGGCGGAGTCGGCAAGGACTGAAACAGATTCTTGACCTTGTCCAAACGGTTTCGGCTCTGCTCCAGATAGGTGCAAAACGCCTCCATCAGGTCATCGTCATAGGGATCAGCTGAAAGAGCTTTCAATTCCGCAGCAAAAGGATTGATCACCTGCCCGAGCAGACGATCAATCGGGGCGTAGACCTTCTGCAGCCATGTGGACAGTGCCTGGTCTTCGCTAGCTCCCTGGCCTGATGCACGCCGTGCGGCCTGACTGGCTCTGGCATTGCGGGCCCCTCGGGCACGTGCTTCCTCGCGGACGGACTGCGGGGATCCCTGCTCGCGATCAAAGCAGCGCCTGGTCTCGGGATCACCGAGCTGTTCCCAGGCGGCGTTGAGCGCCAGGATCCGCTCTTCATCGCCCCCTGCGTCGGGATGGTGCTGCTTCACCAGTCGGCGATAGGCGGCTTTGAGTTCGGCTTGGGTGGCGTTGGATGTCACCTCAAGCACCTCATAGGGATCCAGGGGATGATCCGAGCGATTGGGAAATGCAGGGCTCAAAGCTGACCATCCCTGCGCGCGGGCAGAACAGCTGCAGCACTGAACATCGGAGTGGAGAGATAACGCTCGCCGAAGCTGGCAAGAATCACCACGATTCGTCGACCGGCCATCGCTGGACGCTGGCCCAGCCTCAACGCTGCTGCAACAGCCGCTCCGCTGCTCACTCCGCAGAGCAGTCCTTCTTCCCGGGCGAGACGCCGGCCCAGATCCATGGCCTCCTCATCGGTCACTGCAATGACCTCATCAATCAATTCCTTCTCCAGAACCGGAGGGACAAAGCCGGCCCCGATGCCTTGAATGCGATGGGGACCGGCCGCTCCGCCCGAAAGCACTGGACTGGCAGCAGGCTCCACTGCAATCACCTGAAGATCCTGCTGTCGGCTGCGCAGCACGCGGGCACAACCGGTGATGGTTCCTCCCGTCCCCACTCCCGCCACCAAGGCATCCAGTCGGCCATCTGTGTCCTGCCAGATTTCCTCTGCGGTGGACGTCGCATGGACGGAGGGATTGGCAGGGTTATCGAATTGTTGAAGAAGATAGGCCCCTGGAATCTCTTCCACCAGCTCCCTGGCGAGAGCGATGGCGCCCTGCATTCCTTCATTGCCTGGGGTGAGCTGCAATTCCGCGCCGTAGGCACGCAGCATCGATCTCCGCTCCGTGCTCATGGTGTCAGGCATCGTGAGAATGAGTCGATAACCTCTCGCTGCTGCGACCATCGCCAGAGCGATCCCCGTATTGCCGCTGGTGGGTTCCACCAGCACAGTGCTGCCAGGCAGGATTGTGCCGCTTTGCTCCGCCGCCTCCACCATCGCCCCTGCGATGCGGTCTTTCACCGAAGCTGTGGGGTTGAAGCTCTCAAGCTTGGCCACGATTTCGGCCTGGCAGCCGAAGGCCTGCGGAAGACGATTGAGCCGCACCAGGGGCGTACGACCCACCAACGCTGTGATGTCGGGAGCGATCGGCATGCGGGTCGGGTGACTGGTGCTGCTTCAACTCCATCCAATCATCACAAACGCAGATCAGGAACTGGAATTCTGCCTGCGTCGACTCACTAAAAATTCAACCCAATAAAAAAAGCCCCCCTTAAAAACGGGAGGCTAAATACACCAAAACCGATTCAGGATCAGAAGCGGAAGGTTGTCTTGACAAGACCACCAAAGTTATTGAAGGACTCATCATCATTGGAAGCCAAACCATTGGTGTTGGCGCCCAGAGGACGACTCAAGTAGAAAATGGCAGGAGTGACAGAGATGTTGTCAGTCACTTGGAACATGTACCACCATTCCCAGGCATAGTTGCCATCAGCAACAAAGTCGCTTCCATCATTGATGCTGGAATCGTTATCCCAACTGGTGACAAAAGTCGGCTGGCCAACAGCCATACCAGCAGCGTTGCCTTTCAGGAAGACATCAGACCACTGAAGACCCACATACCAAGACTGGGATGTTGCACCATCAATGGAGCCAGAGCCAATCAAATCAGTGTCGTCAGAATCTGACAGCAGATTGGCACCTGTGATGTCGACTCTGTTGTAACCCCAACCGGTACTGATGCTCGGCATCCAACCTGCATTTTCAGGAGTCCACCAAGCACTCACACCAACAGAGTTGGTGGTGCCCAGGCTGCTGAAAAGGTTCGCCAGCGGAGTGCCGTTACCGGCATAAATACCAGCTCCGTTATCACCCGATGCATAGTTGTATGCAGCGGCGATACCCCAGTTGTCGGGGGCATAGGCAATCTGAATGGTTCCGCTGCTTGAGGAACAATCGGTTCCGATGCCTCCGCATTCGCTTGAATCCCTCAGAACGCTGTCAGGGTTAGTGACCTGAGGGTTGCCGTTTTTGCCGTTACCACTCACGTAGTTGACGCTGACGCTGAAGTCGTTGTCAGACCACCAGAGACCAGCACCTGCACCGAGCTGCAGGTTGTAGGTCTGAGGAGCACCGGCGTAGGTGAAGAAGTCGAGGACGGTGTCAGCTGGATAAGCACTCGGCCAGACAGCCAGCATGTCGTCCTGACGGACCCGACCACCCACTGTGGCGGTGAAGCTTGATCCGATTGGGAACTGGTACCAGATTCTGTTGACGTTGATCTGGTCGGGGCTGCCTTCTTCGTAGGCAGTCTCCATCGTGGTCAGACCCGAATAAGGGCTGTTACCACCGAAGGCGGAATTGGCGAAGTTGCCCGCACGCAGCATGGTGCGCAGCAAATCCTTACCAGTGAAGCTGGTGTCAAGGAAGAGGCGGGTGTCGTAGTTAAAGGTGGTTGCGCCAGAGGCAGCAGCAGCAAGATCCGCAACCTCTGTTCCGCCAATTTTGGCGTCACCGCCGTAGCTGTTGGCGCCGATCACGAAGGTGGTCTGACCTTTCAGCTTGGTCGTGGTGGAGAACTGGGTTGCTTCCAGTTCGCCAACGCGAGCTTCCAGACCGTCAACACGGCCCTTGACGATGGCGAGTTCCTTTTCGAACTCCTTCATCAGACGCTTGAGCTCGTCGGTCACTTCGGTGACGCGGTCGAGACAGGCATTCAGCAGTGCGGCCGCCTCAAAGCGGGTCATGGCACGGTTGCCGCGGTAGGTGCCGTTGGGATAACCGGCGACACAGCCGTAGCGCTCAATCAGGTTGCTGAGAGCCTGATAGGCCCAGTCGGTCGGGTAGACATCAGAGAACTGGGTGATGCTGGTGACCTGCTCGACAGACACCGCGCCCTCGGACACGGAGGCATAGTCGGAGACACCGGCAACATTGACTTCAGTTGCACCGGCAGCCACAGGAGCCAGCAGGCCCAGGGCAGCAGGAGCAACAAGCAGTTGCTTGAACAATTTCATGGAGAAGGGTCCTCACACACAGAACCGGCGAATGTATAAAACGCCACATTGAATGTGGCTGATTGCCTTGGTCAAAGAGCCACATGCTGTGACACCAGAAGCCCTGACATGTATCGGTGAGTACCAAAATCAGCAATTTGTGTAAGAACGGCGACCAAACGTGCAGTCCGTGAATGCATCTCGGCACACGAGCGCGAATGACAGCACCACTTCAAAACGATGCCCCCGACCGGAAACCGATCGGGGGCTCTCGCCGGGTCCACTCTGGCGCGGAACCGAATGATCACTCAAAGGAAGGTGCCGTCAGCCGGCGTTCTCCGCGATCAGCAGACCCTGAATTAAAGAACTGGAACTCATGGACACCTCCTCCTGAAGGATTGTGAATGCCGGCGACGCGTTCGAAATCAGGAGGGGCTCCGGGGAGCAAAACCTGAATTCACGACACTGCATCCTGTACCTCAGGACCATACTCAGATTCGTCGGCCCTGTGGAGTACCCGTTGGCTCCAACCCCATGTCATCCAAGCTTCCCTGGCGGATCCTGTTCACTCTCTGGATTGTCGCAGCTGTTCTGTCCCTAGTCGGCCTGGGCGATGTGCCACTGAGGGACTTTGATGAAGCCACCGTGGCGAGAGTGGCCTTCGAACTTCACCAGGGTCAAGGCGAAGCGGCATGGCTGCCAACACTCTGGGGGAATCCCTATCTCAATAAAGCTCCAGGCCTGCATCTGATCATCGCAACGATGATTGGCATCAACCCATCTTCAGGACTTCCTGATGAATGGACGATCCGAATTGCACCGGCTCTTCTCTCCACACTGGTTGTACCGCTGGGCGGACTGCTGCAGTGGAGGCTTCGGCCTGGAGACCGATCGAGCACTCTTGCCATGAGCGCCATTCTGATGACGCTTCTGCCGGTCGCTCGCCATGGGCGAATGGCCATGCTCGACGGCACTCAACTCACAGTCATGGCGGCGCTTTGGCTGGGACTGATGCATCTGACCTCAACGCATCAGCCACGGCGAGCAGGACTGCTGACCGGCTTAGCAGCAAGCGCGATGCTGCTGCTGAAAGCTCCTCTGCTGGTGCCCGCCGCCGCTGCCGGAGCGGTGGCCATTGCCTGGGGAAAGGAATGGCGGCACTGGCAACTGCCTGAGACAGGCTTGGGGATTGCAGCAGGATTGCTGCCAGGCCTTGCATGGCATGGATGGCATGCCCTGGTGCGAGGTCAATCCGCACTCTGGCTCTGGGGGGGTGATGGCGCAGGACGCGTTCTTCTGGATGCAGGCGAGGGCAGTGACCTCGGCTGGCGAGTGCCGTTGATCGAAATGCTCGAAGGAGGTTGGCCTTGGCTCGCCCTCTTCCCGATTGCGGTGCTGTGGGCCTGGCAGCTCAAAACCACACGCTGGGGACGATGGAGCCTGAGCCTTCTGGTTGTCATGAGTGCATCGATCCTGCCTCTGCGCACTCAGCTGCCCTGGTACAGCCACCCTCTCTGGCTGCCGGTGGCCCTGCTCTGCGCACCGCTACTGGCCTGGATCGTGAACCAGAGGGCCTCCCCTGACCCACCACTACTGCTGCGAGGACTTCTGACCAGAGTTCCACGGCTCTGGACTCTGATGGGCCTTCTGCTGTTGATCCTCTTGGGAGCCAGCATGACGCCGCTCGCATCTGCGCTCAGCGACTATCGAGGGCCTGCCGCAGCTCTAGGGCTGGGCTGGAGCGTGGGCGGGTCCTTGCTGATGACCAGCAGCATCGGTCAAAGACGACTGGGCGCCTTCAGCCTTGTTTGCGGAAATCTGGGGGCTCTGGCACTGATCTTCAGCTCACCGCTCTGGCACTGGGAACTCAATGAAACATGGCCTGTTCAACCGGTTGCCGATCTGACAACTCGTGGGCATGGACAACCAATCACCATCGTGGGGCATGACGAAAGGCCCAGCCTGAATTGGTACGCAAAGCAGAGAATTCCCCGAAACCGTTCAGACAAGAGACTGCGCTTGAGCGACAAGCAGCAACATCATTGTGAAATCTTGGCCAGACACCAAAAGTGGACTTTGACTGATTGCGATAACATGCTTCCAGAAGATTAAAGACGTGCCCTTCACAACCGGATCAGAAAATATCGAAGTCCAAGGCTTATCGATCATTCTGCCGACATTCAACGAAGCCGGATCGATCGAGACAATGGTTTCCTCACTTCTTGAACTCACCAATCAATACCAAGTCGAAATTTTAGTTATTGACGATGATTCCCAGGATGGAACTGCAAACATTGTACGGAAACTGGCGAGACAGAATTCCCGGATCAAGTTAATCCAGCGCGTGGGGCGTTCTGGCCTGGCAAGCGCGATCAAGGAAGGGCTGATCGCCGCTATTTATCCCTTTGCAATTGCCATGGACAGTGACGGACAACATGAACCCTCCTCCGTCTTATCAGCCATTCAGCATCTTCATGACGGCGCTGAACTCGTGATTGGAAGTCGCTTTCTTGTTAACTCTGAAATCCACGGGCTGAGTGAACGCCGCACCGAGGGTTCCAATCTGGCCAATCGCCTGGCGAGATGGAGTCTGCCCAACAGCTATTGCCAGCTCACCGATTACATGAGTGGCTTCATTGCCATGGACCTCAATCGCTGCATTCAGCTGGTCAGAAAAGTGGATGTCAACGGCTTCAAATTCCTGTACGAACTACTTGCGATTAGCAAAGGGAAGTTAAGAATCACTGAAATCCCACTGAATTTTCAACCACGACTGCATGGAACTTCAAAGCTTGACTACGCCGTACTTTGGGATTTTGTTGTATCACTGATTCACACTGCCCTGTTCAGACTCCTTCCGCGGCGAGCAATCAGTTTTGGCCTCGTGGGAGTCTCTGGAGTGGTCGTACAGCTGATCATCACGTCGTTGGTCATGGCTCTTGGATTGAGCTTTCAACAAGCCCTGCCTGTTGCTGTTATTTCAGCCGCAAGCTCAAATTATCTAATCAATAACAGCTTGACATTCAAAGACCAACGCCAGCATGGCCGACGACTGCTCAAAGGTCTTCTTAAATTCTTACTCGTCGCCTCTCTTCCTTCACTCGCCAATATTGGACTGGCAACCGTTTTCTACAACCTGGTTCAGGCCAATGCGGTTATTGCACAACTATCAGGAATCATTGTGGTTTACATCTGGAATTATGCGGCGTCATCCCGATTTGTCTGGAACACTCCCTGAGACGGTCCTTCAATGACAGCTAGTTGCCTTGGCAGCCGAAAGCAAAATCTGCTTGCTGCTGCAACCTGGATTCCAATCAGTCTGGGAGTCATCCTGCGCGGCATTCAGGCCTGGATGCCCATCACCGGTATCCACAGCTGGCGGCAAGCTGATACTGCCGCGATGGCCCGTCATTTCCATCTTTCAAAGACTCCGATCTGGCTACCACAGATCGACTGGGCAGGTGCATCTGCTGGCTATGTGGAATCAGAGTTCCCACTCTTCCCATACCTGACGAGTCAGCTCTATCAATTTTTTGGCCTTCACGAGTGGCTGGGACGCTGTATCTCGATCCTTTGCAGCGGATTAACCATTTGGCTCGTCATTCGGCTAGGTCGACGCTGGTTTAATCCGACAGCTGGCTGGTGGGGCGGAATGGCAATGGCTGTTGCTCCCCTGGGCGTTTATTACGGCCGCAGCTTTCAAGCAGAAGCGCTGATGTTGCTTTGCGCTGCTGCAGCACTCGAATGTCATAGCGTTTGGAACAGTCAGACATCAAATCAGAAATCAAAATGGTGGCTGATTCTGAGTTGGCTGTTTTTTACAACTGCTGCACTGATCAAAGTTATTCCTTTGCTTTGGCTGGGACTTCCATTGCTCCTGGTGCATCTGACCCCCGCTCCACGGGAGCAAGCAATCACTCTCAAAGCGACTGCTCAACAATTGCTCAGGCTGTTGCGATCTCCGGGTTTCTGGATCTACAGCGGAACATCGATTGCGATTCTTTCAGCCTGGTATTCGCATGCCTACCACCTTGGTGAAGCCAGCGGGTTGAGCTTCGGCTTCTGGGGGGGAGACAGCGATCGCAGCAACATCGGCCTGATTCTGAATCTCTCCAGCTGGCTGAATCTGTCGATACGAACTGTTATCAGGGTGTTGTGTGTGATCGGCATCCCATTCCTGATTCTTGGGGGGATTCGCAGCTGGTCGACAGGCGGAGGGCGCATTGCGATCGGAGGATTGATCGGGCTGCTGCTCTGCACCATCGCCACCATGCGGTCCAGCACCGTTCATGACTACTACCAGTTCCCGCTGCTGTTGTTCACATCACCGCTGATTGGAGTGGGCTGGGACTCTTGGCAGAAGCAGCAAAACGGACGACTGATCTGGGCGCTTCTGGGGCTTTGGATGACCATCAGCATGATTGTGCTTTCACTTGATTACTGGGCTGTCGAGGTTCGCCAGAGCAGAATCTGGATGCCACTGGCGACGACCATCCGCAATGAGCTCCCGGCCGATGCCCGACTGATCACGGTGACCGGCCCAGACCCAACTCTCCTCAATCTCTCTCGTCGCCAGGGTTGGCTCATCTCCAGCGAGAAAATCACCCCATCGCGGATGACGGAACTGAAGCAAGCAGGGGCTAGTCATCTAGCAGGAAGCTTTCTCTGGGAGGAGACCTATCAGGCCATGCCAGAAGATCATCAAAAAACACTTCGTCGTATCGCATCATCCAGCGATAACGGCTGGATCGACGAAAGACAGCAGACGTTTCTTATCCCGCTCAAGAATCTACCGACCGAGTTTTAATTCATCACCGCAGACATCATCATTCAATCCACGGACAAGCTCCGACAGAGCCGGCGTTGTTGAGTGCTGATCCAACAAGACCGCGCTGTCGCTGCAACACAACTGTTCCTTTACGGCAGTGCACCAACTGATAATCGCCGGATTCAGTGAGCTTGTTCAACGCACGCCGAATCGAACGCTGCTGGTTGTGCTCAAGATCGAACACCGGCGCGAGCGGTGAATAAAACCCTGGGAATGCCACAACCCAATCAACATCCTGCGGATCTCCATCTCGATCGCGGTATCGAACACTTTTCGGGAAGCGGATGACCACATCCCGTTGAGCCAAAAGCGGCAGAAGGGGGGTATCCGCTGAAACGGAAGCCTGCTCAGGGACCATGGCCACGGCCTCAAGCGCAGCGGCCCTTCGATCGAGCATCTCGGCTGGAGGCACATGCACCCAGGGAGAAAAACTGTCGGGAACCAGTGCTGAAAGGCTGCGATGGGGATTGCCAACCAGTGTGAGCAGCAGCCCGAGGCTGAGGGCTCCTGTCCAGCATCGACGAATCCAGCGTCTGGACCAGATGACAGGGTGCGCCTGCCACCAGAGGACCGCTCCCAGGTACAGGCCGGGAACCAGTGCCAAGACATAACGCAGCGTGACTGACAGTGCTGAACGTCCCTGAGAGACCAGAGCGATGAACAGAGGAGCGGCCACCAGCAGCAACGAATCAACGGAAAGCAGCGGGATGAACAGCAACGGCAGACTCAGCGCAAGCAGGAAGCCGAGCGTGCTGCCTGGCGGAGACACAATCGCCTGCAGCAGTGCCAGAGGCTGGCGGAGCATGCCGAGCATCAGCGCAAACGTTCCACCTGAAACGTCCTCGACCAGATGTCCGAACTTCTCCTGAAGGAAGCGATCAGAAAGAGAGGAATCCACCGCCGGCTGAATCCAGCCCGTGACCAGCAGGACCCAGACAAATGACATCAACATCAAGCCGGCAGACATCCAGCGCATACCCGGCCGCCTCACAAGACCCCAGAGCCCAAGCGAAAACAACAGCAGACCGCTGTCTTCACGCACCAGCAACAGCAGCAGCGCGGTGATGATCAGCTGACCACGACGGTCTTCTAGCAGAGCCTCCACAACAAGAAATCCAAGCAGTGGCAACCAGATGAGATCGTGAAAATTCTCAAGTGCAGGCCCGATGACCGCTCCGCTCAGGTAATAGGCGGCGGTAATCCTGAGGGCAAGAGAGTGCGGCAGACGCCTGGAAGCGATCCTCCACAACACAAGACCTGCCGCCGTCAGCAAGGACACCTGCGCTAGCGGTAATGCCCAGCTGCCGATGAGTGCCAGCAGCGGAGCAACGATCAGCGTGAGTGCATTGGCATGCTGACCAAGGTGCAGATAACCGATGCGGGGCAGCTCCCCACCCACCTTCACAGGACCCGATAAAACAGAGGAAAGGCTGCTTTCAAAAGGCCTCCCCTGAGCCGTCGACCAGAGCTCCTGCAAAAACAAAGCCTGGTCGTAGGTGGCGCTCAGACTTTCCAGCCGCCAGATCTGAATGGCCAGACACAGCAGAAAGAAACCTGCCGCCAAGAGAATGACAGGCCGAGGAAATGACCAGGGGGCTGAAACACCTGTTAGGGAGGGGTCGCTCATGCAGCCCTGACTTGATGTTCGAGCAGGCTACGGATTGCTTGAATCACAGTTCACCGGGTTGCTGCTCGAAGGCTCCCAGCAAGACATGCGTCCTGAGAAGCATTAATAAGCTCGATCCATAGAGAACAAGCTCACCCCATTCCTGGTCGCGGTTGTGGACGACATCAGACCATGACTCCGTGGCCACGCAATAGGCAAGGCCGACCACCAGCAGAAAGAGTGGCCAGGCGTAAGGAGCAGGCATCAATGCCTGCACAAGTGTTTTTCGCTGCGCTGACGATCGACGCAGGGCTCTCCTGCAGATCCAAGGAAGCAGCAGTACAGCAGCCAGCAGAGCCAGCGTTGCCAGGAACGTGAAGAGATCAAGACGATCCTGAAACCAGCCGATGTTGTGAATGGTGGTCTCCTGCTGGGCATTGATGGATCGAAGTGATTCCGGCGTCTGCCAGCCAAAAATCACCTGCCCCCAGGCCAGCTCTTCCAACAGCAACAGACCAAGAAGCAGTGCAAATCCTCTGGCCAGCAGGCATGGAGCTGGGTGCGCCAACTGTCGCCTGAGATCTGCGCCGATCAGCCAGGCCACACGACAGGCTGCGGCCAGAACGAGCACCTGGCTCCACTCGACCAGGCCACCTTCGCCGAAGACAAGCCTTTTGTAGGCATCCATGTCTGCTGCGCTGATCTTCAAAACGGCAATCAACAGAATCGCTGCTGCGACCAGCAACCAAACGGCCAGTCGACGTGCACGATGGGCAGGCTCGTCTGCATCGGCCAGCATTCGCGTCATCCATGGGGAGATGCGCCCCCATGCCATCACGACCGCCAGCGCCAAAGCGAGCAGGAACCAACCTGAATCAGCACTGGCTCCAGAGCCGAACCCAGCGAGCAGAAGCTGGATGAAACCGATCATGAGTGCCAGAACGGCCGCAGATCCCAGACCGACAATCAACCAATGCGTTAAACGCACTCCCCTGGAATAGCGCATTGAAAATGGCATGTCCCAGACGTTAGGAGCATGGGTTCTTCGATCAGACCACAAAAAAAGGGCCCCTTTCGGGGCCCTGGCATGGATGGTTTGAAACAATCAGAGCGCATTACCGCGAGGTAGAACCTCTTCAGGGAAGACGAAGTTTTCGTGTGGCTGGTCAGCCGGTGCCATCCAGGCACGCAGACCTTCATTCAGAAGGATGTTCTTGGTGTAGAAGGTCTCGAATTCGGGATCTTCTGCAGCGCGGATTTCCTGTGACACGAAGTCATAGGCGCGCAGGTTGAGGGCCAGGCCGATGATGCCGATGGAGCTGGTCCAAAGGCCCATCACAGGCACGAACAACATGAAGAAGTGCAGCCAGCGCTTGTTGGAGAAGGCGATACCGAAGATCTGACTCCAGAAGCGGTTGGCGGTGACCATGGAATAGGTCTCTTCTTCCTGGGTTGGTTCGAACGCCTTGAAGGTGTTGGCCTGTTCACCATCCTCAAACAAGGTGTTTTCCACGGTGGCGCCGTGGATGGCGCAGAGCAGTGCACCGCCGAGGATGCCGGCGACGCCCATCATGTGGAAGGGATTGAGAGTCCAGTTATGGAAGCCCTGCAGGAAGAGCAGGAAACGGAAGATCGCTGCCACACCAAAGGAGGGCGCGAAGAACCAGCTGCTCTGGCCGAGGGGGTACATCAGGAAGACACTGACGAACACCGCGATCGGACCGGAGAAGGCGATGGCGTTGTAAGGACGGATGCCGACCAGACGGGCGATCTCAAACTGACGCAGCATGAAGCCGATCAGGGAGAAGGCACCGTGCAGGGCCACGAAGGCCCAGAGGCCGCCGAGCTGACACCAGCGAACAAAGTCGCCCTGGGCTTCAGGGCCCCAGAGCAGCAGCAGGCTGTGACCCATCGCATCAGCGGGGGTGGACACAGCAGCTGTGAGGAAGTTGCAACCTTCCAGGTACGAGGAGGCGATGCCGTGGGTGTACCAGGAGGTGACAAAGGTGGTGCCTGTGAGCCAGCCACCGATGGCCAGATAGGCCGTTGGGAAGAGAAGAATGCCGGACCAGCCGACAAAAACGAAGCGGTCGCGCTTGAGCCAGTCATCGAGGACGTCAAACCATCCCCGCTGTGGCGCGCGTCCTACAGCGATCGTCATGAGAGAGCTTCATGAAGCTTTACGTGCCGAGCCTAGTTGGAGTCAGCGACTCTGTGGGCAATGATTCAGAAATTGCTTTCGACATGAGTAGAAATGCCCATCACTACACACCCGCCCTTCATTCGCGAAGATGACCTGAATGAAGAGATCCGACCGTGTACGTGATTGAGCTGGCTCTGCGCATGAGCCCCATGCCCGTTTCCGTGCAGCGCAAGGAGCTTGACGCTGCCGAAGGGCTTTATCAACAGGTGCGGTCGGCCCTTGAGCAGGGGCAACCAAAGTTGCTCGAACTGACTTGCGAAAAGGTTGAAGGCAAACGTCTCAGTGTGCTCACCAATGATCTGATGGCAGTGCAGATCTACGAAAAAACAGCGGCTGCGGGTGGAAGCAAGCGTCCGGGCTTCTCTCTGGACGGCTGAACCTGCATGAGCCCGGATCAACAGGCCGCGCAGGCAGGACTGAGGTTCGAAAGAGTCAGTTTCAGCTGGCCCTGCGGCACAAAAGCTCTTGATCGCTGCAGCTTCCAGATTCCCGGACCGGGACTCTGGATGCTTGTGGGCAGCAATGGCAGCGGAAAAAGCACCCTGTTCAGAATCATCAGCGGACTGATCAGCCCTCAGTCAGGCCTTGTTAGCCATGAGCTGAGGCCAGCCCTTGTCTTCCAGAATCCAGACCACCAACTTTTGCTGCCCAGCTGCGGCAGCGAGCTTCTGCTCAACCTGCCTTCCGGCTTGAGCCGTCATGAACAGCGTCACAGAATCCATCGACTGATGGAGCAGGTCGGACTGGCAGAGATGGCAGGACGACCGATTCACACCCTGAGTGGCGGCCAGAAGCAACGTCTGGCCATCGCCGGTGCGCTGGCCAGCGAAGCAACGCTTCTGCTCCTCGATGAACCCACAGCATTGCTGGATCCCACCAGTCAGGCAGCCATCCTGAGCACGGTCCAACAGCTCTGCCACCGGTCCAGGTCTCCCTTCACAGCTCTCTGGATCACCCACCGACTTGGAGAATTGGATCATGCCGATGGAGCCGCCAGAATGGAGCGGGGACGAGTCGGCGCCTGGCAGAAAGGGCCATCGCTGCGAAATCAACTTGAACCCCTTGCGGGACGGCATGGCTGAGGGGTAGGTTCTCCACGTCACATTCCTCGGTAGCTCAGCGGTAGAGCGGTCGACTGTTAATCGATTGGTCGCAGGTTCGAATCCCGCCCGGGGAGTTCTGTTCAACAAAAATCACCACGACTCATTGAGTTGTGGTGATTTTTGTTGAAAACGTCCCACCGACTCTCACCAGGTTGAGGACTGAACGTTCCAGCAGCTGAATCCCCTCCCTGAAAATGCCCTGAAAAACGGAATTTCCTTAACAGTTGCCCCTCGAAACCGAAGACTTTCTTTAGAGGCCACGACGTTAAGTCGTGTCGAATTAGCCCAAAAAACTAGTTATAGCAGCACTTCTCAACCAAGTAATCCTGTTCACTCCCCATCAGGACATCTCTGCAAGCCAGAAAGAACCTTGAGAGAATCTGTCAAGCAATGACGCGGCATACCCTCGTCCAACTTTTCCTCCGCTGCTCTGTCGATGAAGCCCTGCATCCTGCTAATCGAAGACGACCGGGACATGCGTGAACTGGTGAGTGGTCACCTTGAGCACAGTGGCTTCGATGTTCAAAGTGCTGACGATGGGATCAAAGGCCAGGCACTGGCTCTGCAATACAGCCCGGATCTGATTCTTTTGGATCTGATGCTGCCCAAAGTCGATGGACTCACCCTCTGCCAGCGTCTTCGACGCGATGAGCGTACGGCGGCAATCCCAATCCTGATGCTCACTGCACTTGGTGGAACCAAAGACAAGGTGAGTGGGTTCAATTCCGGAGCGGACGACTACCTGACCAAGCCCTTCGACCTGGAGGAACTTCAGGTGAGGGTCAAGGCGTTGTTACGCCGCAGCGATCGAGCACCGGTTGGGACAACTAGCAACCATCACGAAATCCTCAGCTACGGACCGCTGACCCTTGTCCCTGAGCGATTTGAAGCCATCTGGTTTGATCGACCTGTGCGCCTCACTCACCTTGAATTTGAATTGCTGCACTGTCTGTTGCAGCGTCATGGTCAGACCGTTGCACCGTCTCTCATCCTCAAGGAGGTTTGGGGATATGAGCCAGACGACGACATCGAAACCATCCGAGTGCATGTAAGGCACTTGCGCACAAAACTTGAGCCAGATCCCCGTAAACCGCGCTTCATCAAAACTGTTTATGGAGCCGGTTATTGCCTGGAGCTTCCAACCGGAGCCCAGCTCGAAGGTCTTCAAGACGTTCTCGCTCAGGCACGCCAGGAGCGTGAACAGAAAGATCAGGAAAGTCGGGCCAGCGCTTGATCCGAGGTTGGTCAAGTTTCAATCAGGTTGAGTAGTGCCACCTCCCAGGCCAGCCTGGGTTGAACAAACGACAGCAGATGCTGGCGAAGACGATTCAGCCTTTTCAGACGCTCAGGCTGATTGGATGAATTCCAAAGTCTGTGCTGCCACCAGTTGATCATCCAGAGCTGCTGATCTCCTTCGAGCTGCTCTGTCACATCTCTCGCCAAAGCGAGAGCTTGCAATGGTGTGGTGGGAAGGCTTTGAAACCTTTGCCTCAGCTCCTCTGGGATGGTGTTCCAAACCCGCACATGCTCCAGCAGGGCCCCAGGCGATCCACCGGCCAGGGCCAGGAGCTCTGGATGACTGGCCGCCAGAGCAAGCGCTTGCTCACCTGTCCCGTCCGGCAATTGCACAAGCACTGAGCGCATGCAAACCTCGCTGAGGCGTGTGAAACGGATCTGCTGACATCGCGATCGAATCGTGGTCAGGAGTCTTTCCGGTGCAGCGGACAACAGAATCAACAGTCCGTGTCCTGGCTCTTCAAGAGTCTTGAGCAGTGCGTTGGCCGCTCCCTCCGCCATGGCCTCAGGTTGTTCGAGAATCACCAAACCCCTCGGCGACTGCAAAGGCTGACGGGCCAGAAATCTGCTCAGCTCACGGATCTGCTCCAAGCGCACCTGCGGTGGTGTCCGCTTGCTCACGCCCATGGACTCGGCTTCCGATCGTGGGATCAGACGGCCCTGATGGTTGTAGGTGGGCTCGACCCAGAGCAAGTCGGGATGGTTGCGTGCTTCAAGCCGCCGGCGTTCGCGTGGAATCGAGTCACCTCCACCCAGCAGACCTTCCAAGAAACGGAGCGCCGCAAGACGTCGGCCCACTCCATCTGGGCCACTGAACAAATAAGCGGGAGCCAGTCGACGGTTTTGCAGAGCCGCAATGAGCAACCGTTGCGCCAGCGGCTGACCCTGCAATTCGCCGAACAACATCTCAGTCACAGCGATGCCTTAGCCAACCAATCCCTCAGCCGTCTGCGAATGAGCTGTTGCACCTGATCAGCGCTCTGGTCCGCCGCCACAGCTGTCCAGCCGCGCTCAGCGGACAGGCGCTGGAAACCCTCAGACACCCGCGCCAGAAAGGCCTCACCTTCGGCTTCGATCCGGTCATCGCTGCGTGCACCGCGCCGTTTGAGGCTCTCCTGCAGGGGTAGATCAAGCCAGAACGTGAGATCCGGCGTCACACCAACCGTGGCGATCCGCTCCAGATCGAGGATGGTCTGCAGATCGAGTCCCCGGCCATCCCCCTGATAGGCGATGGTGGAACCGCTGAAACGATCGCTCAGGACCCAGTCTCCTCGCTGCAGAGCTGGGCGGATCATGCGTTCAACGTGCTGAGCGCGATCTGCGGCATAAAGCAGCAATTCAGCGGTGGGAGCAGGAGCCGACTCTTGCGGTGGATTGAGCAGGAGCTCGCGCAACGCACGACCAAGGGGTGTGCCGCCGGGTTCACGCGTGAGATGCAGCGTGGCTCCGGAAGGCATCAAGCCACTGGCTGGAAGCCAATCGGCCAGATGGCGAAGCTGCGTGGTTTTGCCACAGCCATCGATGCCCTCAAGCGCCAGAAAACGCCCGACCATGATCAGCGGAGACTCAGGCTGAGGGCATTCAAAACCACCGACACGGAGCTGAGGGCCATGAGCAGTGCCGCAAGCGGCGGAGACAGCAGCAGATTGAAGCCTGGCAACAGAGCACCTGCAGCGACTGGCAAAGCGATCATGTTGTAGCCGAATGCCCAGAACAGGTTCTGCCGAATCTTGGCCATCGTGCGTCTCGCCAGAGTCAGGGCTTCCGGCAAAGCCTCGAGCCGATCGCCAAGCAACACCAGATCTGCGGTGTCCTGAGCAATCTGTGTACCCGTGCCCACGGCGATACCCAGATCCGCCGCGGCCAGGGCAGGGGCATCGTTAATACCGTCGCCAACCATTCCCACAGTCTCGTTTGCGCGCCAGTGTTCGAGGCGCTCGAGCTTCTGATTCGGGAGGAGTTGCCAGGCCAGTTCGTCATCAGCGAAGCCGAGCATCTGCGCAATCTTTTCAACGGCCTGACGACGATCACCACTGAGCATTCCCAGTGTCAGCCCCTGATCCCTCAAACGCTGAAGTGCAACAGGGGCATCGGGCCTGAGGCGGTCATCAATGGCCACCACACCCAGCGGTTCGGCATCAAGACCAACTGCCACGAGCGTCTGTCCTCGTTGCAGAGCTTCCTCAACAGCCTGCTGTTGCGTTGCAGACCACACCACACCTTCCTGCTGAAGCCATTCAGGAGAGCCCACCCGCAATTGTCCCTTCAGGGACTCGAGTGTGCCCTTCATACCGGATCCTGGCAGGGTCCGACTGGCCGTCACCGGCAAGAGCGTGAGATTGAGCCGCTGGGCCTCTTGCAACAGCGCATGGGCCAGAGGATGCCGGCTCGTTTGTTCCAGACTTGCTGCCAGTTGGATCGTGCGGGATGCATCCTCACTCGCCATCACCGCAGCCACGAGCGGACGACCCAGGGTGAGCGTTCCGGTCTTGTCAAAGACCATCCGCTGGACGGAGGCGGACTGCTCGATCACATCTCCACCTCTGAACAGCCAGCCCTGGCGTGCGGCAAGTCCTGAGGAGACCGTGATCACTGTGGGCGTTGCCAGGCCGAGCGCACAGGGACAAGCCACCACAAGCACAGCAATGGCCAGTTGAAGTCCGAGGCCGAACGGTGTCTGAGCTCCGGCTCCAAGGGAGCCATGGAGCGCAGCATCATGGCCATGATCCATGAGCACCACAGGAACCTCCAGGACCTGAGGCCAGAGACGGCTGCCCAGCTGCCACCAGAACAGGAAGGTGACCAGCGCCAGGCTGACGACGCCGTAGCAAAAACGGCCAGCCACCCTGTCAGCCAGTCCCTGGATGGGAGCTCGTCTGGCCTGAGCCTCCTCAACAAGGGCAATGATGCGGGCCAGGGCCGTGTCGCTGCCGACACGCTGAACCTCCATCTCCAGATTGGCCTCCAGGTTGAGACAACCAGAACTGAGCTCCGTGCCGGGTTCGGCCTCGAGCGGCAGCGGTTCACCGGTGAGACTTGACAGATCAACAGCAGAACAGCCGTTCCGCACCACACCATCCACAGGGATCCTGTCTCCAGCAAGCAGCTGGATGCATTCGCCTGGACGGAGCACAGAGACGGGCACCTCGCGAACCGTGTCATCAGCCATCAACAGACGCGCTGTATCGGGCTGCAGGGCAGCAAGCTCCTGCAGAGCCCTGCCCGTACGACGGCGTGCACGTTCCTCCAGGAATCGCCCCAGCAGAACGAAACCGAGAAGCATCACAGGTTCGTTGAAAAAACAGGGCCAGCCCACCGAGGGCCAGATCAGTGCCACAAGACTGGCCAGGTAGGCGCTGCCGACACCGAGGCTGACCAGCGTGTCCATGCTGGGAACACCACTGCGCAGCGCAGACCAGCCACTGACCAGGATCGGGCGACCGGGCCCGAGCAGTGCCACCGTGGCCAGGGCAGCATGGAAGCTGAGCGTGCCGATCAGCGGCAGAGAGAGCGTCCCAGCTTCAGCAAGGTGACCAAGCACCGACAGCAGCAGCAGCACAAGAGCGACCATCAGTTGTCGCCACTGCTGCCACCATCCCCTGGTTCGCTCGGGCTCCGTTTCCTTGGAGAAGAGTCCGCTCTGTCGGGGCTGTGCTGGAAAACCTCGGCCACGCAAGGCCGCTAGCACGTCATCAAGCAACGGCTGAGAGGACGATGTCGCCTCGCCATCAAGTCGCAGCCAGGCACTGCGGGTCACAAGGTTGACACTGGCCTCTTTCACACCTGGCTGAGCGAGCAGCGTGCGCTCCACTGCACGAACGCACGCCCCACACTTCATCCCCTCCACATCCAGAAGCACAGCATGGGACTGTGCGGTCGGGTCCAATGGATGGGAAGACGCTGCTGACACTTCAACGGTTCACACCACTCCACGCTAGGCAGCACCTGTTGGGTTCAGGATGGTTTAATCCGTCCGGCTTTCCGTGCCACGCAGCAACCGCAACGACAACTTCATCGACAAGAGCTTCACGGTCATGGCCGACCTGATTGTGAAGCTGCTGCCGATCAATGCCCGGGCCAAGGAGGCCTACGTGTATTACCGCGACGGACTGTCTGCTCAGAACGACGGTGATTACGCCGAAGCTCTCGAAAACTATGAAGAGAGCCTGAAGCTTGAGGAGAACCCGATCGATCGCGGAGAAACCCTCAAGAACATGGCGATCATCTACATGAGCAATGGCGAAGAAGACAGGGCAATCGAGACCTATCAACAGGCTCTGGATGAAAACCCCAAACAGCCCTCCTGTCTCAAAAACATGGGGCTGATCTACGAGAAGCGCGGCCGGATTGCCGAGGAAGAGGGTCGGCGTGATGAAGCAGACGTGTGGCTAGACAAAGCCGCTGAAGCCTGGACTCAGGCGGTGCGACTGAATCCAGGGGGGTATCTGGACATCGAGAACTGGCTCAAATCCAGCGGCCGCAGCAACGTGGACGTCTACTTCTGAGGCATCACAGCGACTCAGGTCTCGCCATCCTCGGGGTTCACACCTAGCCCCAGCACGAGGGCTTCGGTGATGGATCCCGCCTCCAGCAGTTCCAGATCGAGGCCAGACGCGATCGGACCCAGTCCGCTTCCCCGCGGCACGACCGCACGTCTGAATCCAAGACGCACAGCCTCCTGCAATCGCAACTCCAACTGTCCTACCGGTCGAAGCTGACCGCCCAGACCAAGTTCCCCGAGCAGGACAGTACCGACCGGCAGAGTCAGGTCCCTGAAACTGGCCACCACTGCCGCCGCCACTCCCAGATCTGCCGCGGGCTCCTCCACATCCAGGCCACCAGCCACGGCCAGATAGCAATCGAACCGCGAGAGTGGCAAGCCCATGTGCTTTTCCAGCACAGCCAGGATCTGATGCAGGCGGTTCACGGCGATGCCGGTGGCGGTCCGACGAGGGCTCGCATAGCTGGTGGAGCTCACCAGGGCTTGCAGGTCAACCACCAGTGGCCGGGTGCCTTCACAGGCAACGATCGTTGCCACCCCATTGGCCCGCTCTCCACTGAGGAACAACTCACTGGGATTGCCGACCTCCTCGAGGCCCTGACCACGCATCTCAAAGACCCCCAGCTCGTGGGTGGCCCCGAACCGGTTCTTGACAGCCCGAAGCAGGCGATGGCTGGCGAAGCGGTCGCCCTCGAAGGTGAGCACCGCATCCACAAGGTGTTCAAGCACCTTGGGTCCGGCCAGCGCGCCTTCCTTTGTGACGTGTCCCACAAGCAGCAGCGCGGTGTTCTGACGCTTCGCCAGTCTCTGCAGAGCCGCAGCACATTCCCTCACTTGAGCGACAGAACCAGGTGCACTGGAGAGTTCGGCGTCGTGCAAGGCCTGAATGCTGTCGATGATGGCCACATCTGGCCTCAGAGCCTCGAGTTCCTCCAGCACCAGCTCGAGATCCGTCTCCGCCAGCAGCTGCAGATCACTGCTGTCAGCAGTGAGCCGCTGCCAGCGCAGCTTCACCTGCTGCGCAGATTCCTCGGCGCTCACGTAGAGCACCACACGATCCCGCGCAATGGCCGACGCACTCTGCAGCAGCAGTGTGCTCTTGCCGATACCAGGATCACCCCCAACCAGCACCAGCGATCCAGGGACCAGTCCCCCGCCAAGAACCCGGTTGAGCTCCCCGTAACCACTGCCGATGCGCTGAAGGGGCTGATCGCCGAGGGATGCCATCGACGTGGAACGACGCGCCTTCGGTGCCGCTGAGGGATCGCCCCCGGAGCGACGGCGGCGGCCGTCGTCCTTGGGTGCCGATTGCTCCACCAGAGAATTCCAGCTACCGCAGCTGCTACACCGCCCAAAGAACTGCCGTGTCTGGGCACCACAGCTCTGACAGACGTAAAAATTGGCCGATCGGGGCACGTCGAATGATGAAGAAAGTTGGCGCTACGTGAACGACTGAACCCGCTAATCACCTATTTGTGAGCACTATCTTCGCTCCTTGCCGGCGATATGACGGCCTCAGCACCCTCCACCTCCAAGGAAACCATCCTCGTGGTGGATGACGAGGCCAGCATCCGCAGGATCCTCGAAACCCGCCTCTCGATGATCGGGTACAACGTCGTCACTGCCTGCGACGGGACCGAAGCCCTGGAAAGCTTCCAGGAATGCAACCCGGATCTGGTCGTGCTCGACGTGATGATGCCGAAGCTGGATGGCTACGGGGTCTGTCAGGAACTGCGCAAGGAGTCGGATGTTCCGATTGTGATGCTTACAGCGCTGGGCGATGTCGCTGACCGGATCACCGGTCTGGAGCTCGGAGCGGACGACTATGTGATCAAACCCTTCAGTCCGAAGGAGCTTGAGGCGCGGATCCGCTGCGTTTTGCGCCGCGTGGAAAAAGAGCACGCTGCCGGCATCCCCAACTCCGGAGTGATCCAGGTCTCAGACCTGAAGATCGACACCAACAAGCGGCAGGTGTTCCGCAACGACGAGCGGATCCGTCTCACCGGGATGGAATTCAGTCTGCTTGAACTGCTTGTGAGCCGATCGGGCGAACCGTTCAGCCGCGGTGAGATCCTGAAGGAGGTGTGGGGTTACACCCCTGAACGCCACGTCGACACCCGGGTCGTGGATGTTCATATCTCACGTCTTCGTTCCAAATTGGAAGACGACCCGGCCAACCCCGAGCTGATCCTCACCGCTCGCGGCACCGGTTACCTGTTCCAGCGCATCATCGATTCTGTTGCCTCCGAAGGATCCTGACCTCACCCCGGACGCTGCGCCGAGGATCAAAGCCCGCCGATCCAAGGCTGTTCGACGCCTTGTGATTTGGTATCGGCGCAATGCTGCAGTGACCAGCCTGGTTGACACCGCAACGACTTCAGCCAATGCGGCCGGCAATGTGGCAGGTTCCGTCACCTCAATGGCGGGAACTGTGGTGAACAGTGCCGGAAGCATGGCCGGCTCCGTTCTCCAACCCGTGATGGATCCGCTCCGGCGCCTTCAGGGCGGGGTCCCCGGCGAGGAACTCGAAATCGATGACCGTGACCGCGTCTGGGTGGCCGTCGACGGAATGGGAGGTGACAACGCGCCCGTTCCGATTCTGGAGGGATGCCTCCAGGCCATCGAACGGCTGGCCGTGAAAATCCGCTTCGTCGGCGAAACGGACCGGGTGCTGGAAGCCGCCTCTACAGCAGGACTGGCTGAAGCATTGAATGCGGCGATCGATACAGGACTGCTGGAACTGATCACCAGCGGCCCCTCCGTGGAAATGCATGAGGAGGCCACGGTGGTGCGACGCAAACGCGACGCCAGCATCAACGTGGCCATGGATCTGGTGAAGCGAGGCGAGGCCCAGGCCGTTTACTCAGCAGGCAACTCCGGGGCTGTCATGGCTTCAGCCATCTTCCGACTGGGACGACTGGCCGGCATCGACCGACCCGCCATCGGTGCCCTGTTTCCCACCAAAGATCCCGGCCAGCCAGTGCTGGTTCTCGACGTGGGCGCCAACATGGATTGCAAGCCCTCCTATCTGCACCAATTCGCCCTGCTGGGAGACATCTACTGCAGGGATGTGCTGCAGGTGAGCCAACCCAGGATCGGACTGCTCAACATCGGCGAGGAGGAATGCAAGGGCAACGATCTTTCCGTTCGCACCCATGAGCTGCTCATCGAGGAATCACTTCTGCACTTCGCCGGCAACTGTGAGGGGCGTGATGTGCTGTCGGGTGAGTTCGATGTGGTGGTCTGTGATGGCTTTACCGGCAATGTCCTGCTGAAGTTCCTTGAATCCGTCGGCAGTGTGCTGCTTGGTGTGCTCAGAGCCGAACTGCCACGTGGGCGTCGAGGCAAGGTGGGTTCCGCCTTCCTGCGCAGCAACCTCAAGCGCATCAAGAAGCGGTTGGATCACGCCGAACATGGCGGAGCACTGCTTCTGGGCGTGAATGGCATCTGCGTGATCGGCCACGGCAGCAGCAAAGCCTTGTCAGTGGTCAGTGCCTTGCGGCTGGCCCATTCCGCCGCCAGTCATGGTGTGATGGACCATCTTGCCCAGCTTGGGGCCAAAGCCACCTCCCGGGCTTAAGCAGCCAGCAGGCTTCAACAGAGCGGAACTCGGCAGTCACAACTCGACTCGCAGAACTGAGGGTCTGATCAACCCCCTTGCCTGACAGGCGTTCTGGCGGACTGTGATTGACTGACGCCACTGCTTGGACCCTCTTTTGGCTGGAGCATCACCGCACTCTCGAGGCGTCGCTCTGGTCGGCAGCGGCAGCGCCCAGGCAGCCCAGGTGATCACAAACAACCAGCTGGGTCTGCGAGTGGAGACCAGCGATGAATGGATCCGCAGCCGCACAGGTATTTCCACTCGACGGGTGAGCAGCCCCGATCAGAGCCTGAACGACCTTGCCGCTGAAGCCGGCCGATCTGCTCTGGACATGGCCGGATGGTCCGCCGACAGCCTCGACTTGGTGTTGCTGGCGACCTCAACTCCGGATGATCTGTTTGGCTCAGCGCCAGCAGTGCAGGCCAGGCTTGGGGCTTCGAATGCCGTGGCGTTTGATCTCACAGCCGCCTGCAGCGGCTTTTTGTTTTCGCTGGTGACGGCCGCTCAGTACCTGCGCACAGGAGCCATGCGACGGGCGCTTGTGATCGGCGCCGACCAGCTGAGCCGTTTCGTGGACTGGGATGACCGACGCAGCTGTGTGCTGTTCGGCGATGGAGCCGGAGCTGTCGCCCTTGAAGCTGCCGACAACGATGGACTCCTGGGGTTTCTGTTGCGCAGTGATGGAGCACGCGGTGGAGTACTCAACCTGCCTGCACTCGACAGCGATAAACCCCTGGCTGCCGATACACGCCATCGACAGGGTGGCTACCGACCGATCGAGATGAACGGTCAGGAGGTGTACAAGTTCGCCGTGCGTGAAGTCCCGGCGGTCCTGCAATGCCTGCTTGAACGCTGTGAGATTGGCCCGGAGGCCATCGACTGGCTGCTGCTGCATCAAGCCAATCAGCGCATCCTGGATGCCGTTGCCGATCGCTTTGCGATTCCCAGGGCCAAGGTGCTGAGCAACCTGGCGCACTACGGCAACACCTCAGCGGCAACCATCCCTCTGGTTCTGGATGAAGCAGTGCGGGGTGGCCAAATCCGGCCTGGACAGCTGCTGGCAAGCAGTGGTTTTGGAGCTGGTCTGAGCTGGGGAGCCGCCCTGTTCCGCTGGCAGGGTCCCGCTTAGGCTCCCAGCACCGTTGCGCCACTGTGAATGTCGATCGCCTGGGTGTTCCCCGGACAGGGATCTCAGAAAAACGGCATGGCCGAGCCCGTCCTCAGCTTGCCTGGCGCGGAGGAACGCTTCGCTCTGGCTTCGAACCTGCTCGGCAGGGACCTGCTCTCGATCTGCAGAGGTGAGGGAGCAGAGACGAGCGGCCTCTCCAACCTGAACGACACCCGGAACACGCAGCCGGCCCTGTTTGCAGTGGAATCGCTGATTGTCGATGAGTTGTTGCGTCAGGGCAGGCAACCCGAACTGGTGGCCGGGCACAGCCTTGGCGAACTAGTGGCTCTCTATGCGGCTGGTGTATTTGATGCAGCGACGGGCCTGGAGCTCATGCAACGCCGATCAGAGCTCATGGCCAGCGCAGGGGGAGGAGCGATGACGGCAGTGATCGGTTTCGATCGCAGCCAACTGGAAACCCTTGTGAATGCCACTGAGGGGGTGGTGATTGCCAATGACAACAGCGATGCCCAGGTGGTGCTGTCAGGACGTCCAGAGGCTGTGAACGAGCTGAGCCAAGCACTGACCTGCAAGCGGGCCATTCCCCTTGCCGTCTCAGGTGCCTTCCATTCCCCCTTCATGGCGAAGGCGGCAGAGGCCTTCGCCTCCCATCTCGACGGGGTGGCTTTCGAAGACGCACGCTTCCCGGTCTTCAGCAACACCGACCCCACCCCCAGCCGCGATGCCGGTGAGCTGAAGCAACGACTGCGTCGCCAAATGACCACTGGCGTGCGCTGGCGAGAAACGATGGCGGCAATGACCTCTTCCGGTGTGGACACCATGGTTGAAATCGGTCCTGGAAATGTGCTCAGCGGTCTGGCCAAACGTGCGATGAAAGGGGTCACCACCTCGCAGCTGGCGAGCGCTGGCGACCTGGGTCTGTGAATGTGAGCAGCAACCTTGCAACCAACGCCAGCGGCCTGCAGCCACTGAAGACGCCGCGTCCAAGCCTCACTTACAGGCTGGTCAGTGGCCTGCTGGTGTTTCCGGTGTTCAGGATGCTGTTCCGAGGACGCACCCGCGGCAACATCAACGTGCCGATGGAAGGCCCCCTTGTTGTTGTGGCCAACCATGGGTCCCATCTCGATCCACCCTTGCTCGGCCATGCCCTTGGGCGACCGGTGTCGTTCATGGCCAAAGCCGAGCTGTTCCGCATCCCTGTCCTGGGCCATGTGATCCGGGCCTGCGGCGCCTATCCGGTGAAGCGTGGTGCGAGCGATCGTGAAGCGATCCGGACCGCCACGGCAAGACTCAATGAAGGCTGGGCCATCGGCGTCTTTCTCGATGGAACCCGGCAGTCTGACGGACGCGTGAACCAACCCATGCCGGGCGCAGCGCTTCTGGCGGCGAGATCAGGAGCCCCACTGCTGCCAGTCGCCATTCTCAACAGCCACAGAGCCCTTGGCATGGGTCGCAATCTGCCGCGACTGGTGAAGCTTGAAATGCGAATTGGCGAACCCGTTCCCGCACCAAGCAGCAGACGCAAACCAGACCTGGAAGCAGCCACACGCGAACTCCAGAGACGCATCAACGCCCTGCTTGATTATTGAGCGCTGAACAGCTGAGGCCAGTTCCTGCGAGCCCAGGGCTTCAAATCACGACCAGTGATCACCCAGGCAGCAGCACGCAATCCATCTCCAAAACGCTTGCCGAGGCCTTCATCACGGCATTTGGGCTGACAGCTGACGGGAACGCCCGTGAGCCGGATTCCACGGCTGCCGGCAACGATTCCGCCGACAGCCATTGCCCGGGGCAGATGGTCTTCGCTTGTGACCAAGAGCAGATGATGCACCCCGTCTCGCTCAAGTTCATCCACCAATGACGTGAAGTTCCCAAGCGTGTCCTCAGCCCTGTAATCCAGTCGAACCCTGTCCTGCGTGAGACCGGCATCACGCACCAGGGACTGGGCGTATTCAGGATTGGTTCCCCCGCTCACGACCAGAGGCAGGTTCATGCGACGGGCGAGATGCAGACCCATGCGCTCTCGATCAGCATCGCCTCCGAGAACGAGAATGCGCTGGGGCTGATGATTGGTGAGAGCAGCTTCCACGTAGGGGCGCAGGGGACCCCCCACAGCGGCTCCGGCCACAACCGCAGCACAGAGAAGCAGCAGGCGACCACCCAACGCCATCAGACTGGCCCCACAGGCGAGGTGGGATAGATCGGGAGGACCGAATCCCATGGGCCTGGGAGATCGCGCTGATGACACTCATGGCAACAGCGCAACAGCTGCAGCACATCCGCAGGCACATCCACGGCCATCGCAACAGCTGGTGCAGGCTGATCGCCATTGCTGAGCAAGCGAGGGGATTCCAGTTCCTCCACCTCTGTGTTCGCAATCCTGTAGCGGCCGGCGACCTTCCCTCTGCGGGGAAGGGTCTGCACAATTGAGAACGGCTTGTCCCGCTGCGGCTTCGGCAGCTGTTTGCGCAGCCTGGGAGCCATCAAGGCGAAGCTGCTCACTCCATGCAGGGGCGCACCTAACTGCTGAGCCAGCGTGCGGGCCAGCACAACGGTGAGACGGGTTCCCGTGAACCCGCCTGGTCCCGTAGCCACGGCAAGCCTGCTGATGTCTGCCCACTGATCAGCGGGAAGGAGCTGCTGAAGCGAAATCACCAGCTCATTGGTGAGAGCTCGTCCAAGCGAACGACAGATCACGCGGGCTTCCTGCATAGGGGCTTCTGCGCCCACCAGTGCGATCCCAAGAGTTTCTGTGGAGCTGTGCAGAGCGAGCAGCCAGCCGCTCATGTAGGAACCTCCTCACCGGGCCGGAGTCGACTCCAACGACCTCGATCCAGTTGAAATGATCCACAGCCGCGCACATCCCATTCCACACCAACCTGCCCGGCCGGCAGGTCCATCACGCTGATGTGGATTCGAGGATCAGCAGGCTTCAGATCAGGAGTCTCGGCGAGATGAGGAGCTCCATGCTGTCGCTCCACAGCGTGATAGGCCTGACAGCGGTCCACCCAGCGGCAGTCCACACAGATGCACATGCCCCCCCGCTCCGGTTCGACACCCATTCTGACGGGAGATCGGGACAAGCTGGCAGAAATCATCTGGCAGCGTTTGAAACCGAACAGCTGGCCGGTGCGGCCAACAGAGCTCCCGAAAGGATCAGTGCTGGTGGGAGGAGCGGTTCGTGATGCCCTCCTGGACAGGCTTTCTGATACCCCTGACCTGGACCTGGTGGTGCCTGACAACGCTCTTAAGAGCACACGACAGCTCGCCCAGAAGCTTGGAGGTGCCTGCGTTGTGCTCGATGAACAACGGGACATGGCCCGCCTGGTGCTGGGGGGATGGACGATCGATCTAGCCCGACAGGAGGGGGAGACGCTGGACGACGATCTGAACCGTCGTGATTACAGGCTGAATGCCATTGCCCTGAGCTTCGACGGATCTCCAAGACTGCTGGATCCCACTGGTGGCCTTGAGGATCTGCAGGAGGCCAGGATCGTCGCAGTCCGTGAAGCCAACCTTCGGGAGGATCCCCTTCGCTTGTTGAGAGGCCTCCGCCTGATCGCGGAGCTGAACATGCACCTGGATGATCCAACCTTGGAAATGCTCAAGCGCAACCGTGCCCTGCTTGCCCGTGCCGCGCCGGAACGGATCCAGGCCGAACTGGTGCGCCTTGTCGCAGCACCGGCCGCAGACCGCGCCATGGCGACCATCCAGGAACTGGGGCTGCTAGAGCCCTGGACCAAGCAAGACGCGGCAGCTGGGAACGAACGGCCTGTCAGGGGTGCGCAGACAAGCGAACTGCTGACAGACATGGAACGCAGGCAAGCCCTGCCGCTGGCAAGGCTCACCCAGCTGCTGCCGGATGTCGGACTGAAAGAGCTCCGCTTCAGTCGCCGGGAGTTACAACGTTGTGAACGTCTGCGTTACTGGATCAAGCGTTCAACATCCAGCGAAGGACGTCCTTGCCCCGAGGAATTGACTGAGCAAGAACGACTGCGGCTGCACATGGATCTTGAACAGGATCTGCCTGCGCTCATCCTGACCTGGCCTGCAGGACTCCAGCAGCAGTGGCTTGAGCGCTGGAGAGATCTCCAGGACAGCCTCTTCCATCCACGCCCTCCACTGAATGGCACAAGCCTTCAGGAAGCCCTCAAGATCTCGCCAGGACCAACCTTGGGCGCCCTCCTTCGACACTTGAGCCTTGAGCGTGCGTATGGTCGTGTTTCGACTCGCGAGCAGGCGCTGAACGCAGCCCGATCCTGGTTGTCCCACCAAGCGGTTCAGACAGACCCGGATGGGTCCTGTGATTAACTGCCCTTGCAGTGACGACAACGATCGGCCTGACACGCAGTCTTCCGTTTCCCTTCCCCGTTTCATGAGCGTGCGTCTTTACATCGGCAACTTGCCGCAGAATTTTGAGAGCAAAGAGCTTGAGGCTCAGCTCACCAGCGTTGGGGAGGGAGTTCGCTTCAAAGCAGTTCTCGACCGCGAAACCGGAGCCTGCCGGGGATTCGGTTTCGCCAACGTCGATGACGAAAAAGTCGCTGATGCCGTGATTGAGCAGTTCAACGGCAAGGAGTTCGGAGGAAATGCACTCCGTGTCGAGCGCTCGGAGCGACGAGACAGCAATGCCGGCGGCGGCGGTGGCCGACGCGGACAGGCCGGCGGCCACGCACCGGGCTCAGCGCGCAAAGCTGTCAACAAGGTTGTTCACAGCGATGCCAAAGCTGAAGAAGCCCCCGATCCTCGTTGGGCTGGTGAACTGTCCAAGCTCAAGGACTTGCTTGCCGATCAGAAAACGGCTGTTTGAAACACGTTCAACTTTCCCGACCGGTCATCTGAGATGACCGGTTTTTTTTGTTCATCACGCTCTAGCGAGACTGAGCGAGGACAAAGGAGCGAGGAAGATCAAGCAGCTTGTTGAGCTTTCCCACATAGGCACGCTTATTGAAGACGTCGTAGTCGTGGCGCTCAATGACATCGAGAATTCCCCTGTAGAGGCGCAGAGAGGTCCAGACAGGCCATCGGGCATCACGGGACAACCAACGCACCCCGGCCTCGGAGCGATCAAACCACTCACGGGCGCGACGCAGTTGAAACGCCATCAGATCCTTCCAGGCCTGATTCATACGACCTGCCATCAGATCATCTTCGCTGTAGCCGAAGTGCTCGAGATCCTCTAACGGCAGATAGATCCGACCACGACCGCGATCTTCTCCGACATCACGGAGAATGTTCGTGAGTTGATTGGCGATTCCCAGGGCAACGGCGGCATCTGAAGTGTCTGGCCGATCACTCCAAGGAGCAGAGCTGTAGGCCTGATCCAAACCCATGACCCCCTGAGTCATGAGGCCAACTGTTCCTGCAACCCTGTAGCAGTACAACCTGAGATCATCAAAACGGGGATAGCGAGTCCAGGTGAGGTCCATCCGCTGACCCTCGATCATGTCGAGATAGGGCTGAATGCTCTGGGGGAACCTCTCGAGCGTGTCGACCATCACCGCATCGAGCTCATCGTTGACATACCCCTTGAACAGATCGCGGGTTTTCAACTCCCAGCGATTCAGACGATCAGCCAGCTCCTCGACAGGACGAGCCTGAGCCTCCGGACTATCCATCAGCTCATCCGTGCGCCTGCACCAGACATAGATCGCCCAGATGGCCCGACGCTTCTCATAGGGGAGCAGCAGCGTTCCGAGATAGAACGTTTTGGCCCACTCGGCGGTCTCCCGACGACAGGCCTCGAAGGCTGCGTCGAGGTCCGGAGCTGCGAGAGGCATGACTCAGGCCGAGACCGGCTCGCTGACAGGGGACGATGATGCCAGCTGATCGCTCTTGCGGTCCACCGCCCCTGCACAGAGTTTGCCGCTCAGAACCGCACCTTCCATGGATGCGAGGTAGCGCTGCATGGTGTAATCACCTGCCAGGAAAAAGTTTCTGATTGGCGTGGTCTGATCAGGACGAAGCTGCTGGCATCCTGGCGTTGTCTTGTAAACCGACAGGGGTGTCTTCACCACCTTGTATTTACGCAGCGTGGCGGGGTTGTCTCCACCGAAGTGGGTGGGGAACAACTTGTGGAGTTCACCCATCGTGGCCTCGATGATTTCCTCGTCCAAGCGTCCGATCCAGTCTTTGGCGGGTGCAAACACGAGCTCCAACATTGACTTGTCAGGGTCCTCGTACTCCTTGCAGGTGATGCTCATGTCGGCGTAGACGCTGAGCAGCGGCGAACGACTGAACAACAGGTGATCAATATCGGTGAGCTTGCGATCGAACCAGAGATGCAGGTTGATCACAGGCACTCCGCGAAGGCCGTCGAGCTTCTTGAAGACATCCATCTGCTTCCAGGGCAGCGGCAGCAGCAACTTGAAGGGGTCCACCGGCAGAGCACTCACGTAGGCATCAGCGGTGAGGTCGAAGCTCTCCTTGCCCTTGATGCCACCGATATGGAAGGCAGCGACAGAGCCATCGTCATTGAGCTTGATTTCACGCAGCGGGCAATCGAGATGAACTTCACCACCGAGCGCTTCGATGTGCTCCACCATCGGCTGGCAGAGCCGCTCGGGCGGCGCACCGTCAAGGAAAGCCATTTTGGAGCCGCTCTTCTCCTGCAGGAAGCGATTGAGAGCCGTAAGCACGACCGTGGCGGAGATCTCATCGGGATCAATGAAATTCAGCGCCTTGCTCATGGCGATGAACACTTCATCGTTCACCCGTTCGGGAATGTTGTGGACCCGCAGCCACTCGGTCCAGGAATATTTATCGCACTCTTCGACGTAGCCCTGCCCCCGAAGCATCGCTGGCACAAGGCCCAATCCGAAGCTGATTTTCTCGGGCCAACTCAGCATGTCGTTATTTCCCAGAATCGCGGCCACACCATTCACAGGAGCTGGCAGATCAGGAAAATCAAAGCGGCTGTAGGTGCCAGGTTCCTCCGGCTGGTTGAAGATCATCGAGTGACTCTTCCACTGCAGCCGGTCTTCGATGTCCAGCTCCTTGAACATCTGAAGCATGTTCGGATAGGCCCCGAAGAAGATGTGAAGACCGGTCTCGTACCAATCACCGTCCTCGTCCTTCCAGGCAGCGACCTTGCCACCAAGCACGTCGCGAGCTTCGACCACGACCGGGGTATGACCAGCATCGGCCAGATACTTGGCGCAGGAAAGACCTGCCAGTCCGGCCCCAGCGATGGCGACGCGCATGCTTCTGAACACAAGTTGAAAACAACCTTAAAAGGAGAGGTCTCCTCTCCGCTTCCTAAAGTCACCGCCAATACGCCTGTGCGATGTCCACATCGCTCCGCTTGATTCATGGCCGAGACTCTGCTGAAGAGCACCACCCGTCACGTGCGCCTGTTCACGGCAAGGGTCGAGAATGGTGATCTGGTCGCCGACCCGAGTCAACTCACCCTCGACCTGGATCCCGACAACGAATTCGTCTGGACTGATCACACCATCGAGATTATCCAGCAACGCTTCCGCGAGCTGGTCAAAAGCCATGACGGCCAAGCTCTGAATGACTACAACCTGCGTCGCATCGGCACAGAACTCGAAGGATGTATCCGGGAGCTGCTCCAGGCCGGAAAGTTGAGTTACAACCCCGACTGCCGCGTCCTCAACTATTCGATGGGTCTTCCCAGAACCCCTGAACTGCTGTGAGTCGTTCGCCCTACGACCGTTCCGGCTCCGGCTACGACCGGAGAAACGGTGAACGTCGCCGTGATCAGCCTCGCAGGGATGACCCTCGAGACGGTCGAGGCTATGGAGGACCACCACCACCCCCAAAGACAGGTGGCAACGGCATGAGCTTGAACACAGCCACCATTGCGGTTCTGGCTGGAGTGCTGATTGTGGGGATCGGGATCGGTAGTGCAGTCACCAGCACCACTCAGGGCGACCAGGGCAACATTGCCAGCTCCCAACAGCTCGACATGGCGGTTCCAGACCCGGAGTTCTGCAGACAGTGGGGGGCCAGTGCCTTTGTGATGGATATCGAGATGTACACGACGCTGAATCCGTCCAGCAGTTTTGTCACCCAGCCGACCCTGCAGCCTGGTTGCGTGATTCGAAGAGAGAACTGGGCGGTGCTGCGCAAGGAAGGGGCCATCACTTCAGCTCAGGAGCGTGAATGCAAACAGCGCATGAACACTTTCGCCTACATCGGTTCAGTGCGGGACAAACCTGTTGTGCGCTGCGTCTATCAGACCGACATCACACAGAACAAGTTCCTGACCCGGGGCGTGGCGGATGACACCGTGGGAATCACTCCGGAAGCTGATCAGTTCTGACCGCTTTCGACAGCGTCTTCGGAGCTGATCTCCTGAGGCAGGGCGTTGGTCCTTCCCTGGCGCAAGGGGCTGTCCGCACTGGCAAAGACCGGAAGCACATCTCTGCGAAATGCTTCGGCTGCCCTTGAGCAGTAGCGGGATGGATTCGTGATCAACTTGAGCTGACGACGCACCTGAAGGTCCACGACGCTGGGGCGCAACAAAGTCCCGGCGGTAAGTTCCCGCTCGATCGAGACCACTGGCAGGAAAGCAGCACCCAGGCCAGCCTGGACCGCGTTCTTGATCGCTTCGAATGAATTCAGTTCCATCTCGATGCGCAGCCGCTGCACATCCAATCCGGAACGGCCCAGCAACTGATCAACCATCTTGCGGGTGGTTGACTGCGCATCCAGGCTCACAAATCCGAGCCGGTAGAGGTCATCCTTGCTGAGCTCCACCAGACGCGCCAGAGGGTGCTTCACCGGCAGCACCAGAGCAAGCTCATCACTGGCGTAGGGGACGACCTGCAGCAATTCATTCAATTCAGCTGGAAGTTCCCCTCCGATGATCGCCAGATCGATCTGTCCATTGGCGACACTCCAACCGGTGCGTCGAGTGCTGTGCACATGCAACTGCACAGCCACATCAGGGAATTTCTGACGAAACAAACCGATCATGCGAGGCATGAGATAAGTCCCGGTGGTCTGGCTGGCACCGACCAGCAGAGACCCACCCTTGAGATCGTGAAGATCGTCCAGTGCCCTGCACGCCTCATGGCACTGGCTGAGAATTCGATCGCAGTAGCTGAGCAGAAGGTGGCCTGCTTCTGTGAGCTGTGCCTTGCGACCGCCACGGTCGAACAAGGCCACCTCCAGCTGCTTTTCCAGGTTCTGAATCTGCAGGCTCACCGCCGGCTGAGTGACGTAGAGGCTGTCGGCCGCCTTTTTGAAACTGCCCTCACTGACGATGGCCCGCAGGATGCGCAGCTGATCCAGGGTGAAGGGCAGATCGGCCATGAAAAGCTGCCCGGCAAACAGCGGAAGCCCGAAAACTGTAGGGGTCCTCTCCCCTGCTGAACGCCAGAATCACGGCTCCCGCAGCATCTCGTTGGCTGACGCAACAGCAGGCATCCATCACAGCAGCCTGGTGATGCTGGGATTGCTCGTTGTCTTCGCAGTGATCCACAGCGGTGGGGCAGCCTTGCGTACCCGGGCTGAGGCCAAGATCGGCGCGCGAGCCTGGCGGCTGATCTTTGCAGCCCTGAGCATCCCGTCAGCCGTGGTGGTGATCGCCTACTTCCTGGCCCACCGCTATGACGGCATCCGAATCTGGAATCTCCAGGGTGTGCCGGGGATGGTGCCTTCCATCTGGGTCGTGACGGCGATCAGTTTTCTGTTTCTCTATCCAGCCACTTACAACTTGCTGGAAATCCCGGCGGTGCTCAAGCCTCAGGTCCGCCTCTATGCCAGCGGAATTATTCGGATCAGCCGACATCCTCAGGCTGTTGGTCAGATTCTCTGGTGCATGAGCCACGCCCTCTGGATCGGCAGCAGCTTCATGTTGGTCACCTGTACGGGCCTGATTGCGCATCATCTATTCGCCGTCTGGCATGGCGACCGACGACTGAAAGCCCGCTTCGGGGAAGCTTTCGACAGGCTTCAGGCCGAAACATCTGTGATGCCTTTCGCTGCTGTGATCGATGGCCGCCAGCAGCTGGTGTTGAGCGAACTTGTCCGACCGGCCCAGCTGGGCATCGCCATCGCCGTGGGGGTGTTCTGGTGGGCGCATCGCTACATCCCCAGAGGGGGCATGGCCTTTCTGCACTCGCGTCTCGGAGAGCTGTTGAGCTGAGCTGCCTACACTCGTCACAAGCTGTTTTGTCTGGATGCCCTCGGCTGCCGACTCCGCCTGGTTGATTCCAGTGCTGCCCCTGTTCGGGGCCCTGATCACCGGTCTTGGTCTGATCAGCTTCAACCGCACCATCAACCGATTGCGAAAACCGGTGGCTCTGCTGCTGATCAGCTGCATCGGTGCTGCCGCGGTGATCAGTTATGCGGTGCTGTTGGAGCAAATCGGAGGCGCACCCCCGGTTGAACACCTGTTCGTGTGGGCCAGCGCTGGTGATTTCATTCTGCCGATGGGTTACGTGATCGACCCGCTGGCCGCAGTGATGCTGGCGCTGGTCACCACAGTGGCCCTGCTGGTGATGATCTATTCACACGGCTATATGGCGCACGACAAGAGTTACGTGCGCTTCTTCACCTACCTGGCCATCTTCAGCAGTTCGATGCTGGGGTTGGTGGTGAGCCCCAACCTGCTCGAGATCTACGTGTTCTGGGAGTTGGTGGGTATGTCGTCCTATCTGCTGGTGGGCTTCTGGTACGACCGTGATGGTGCCGCACATGCGGCTCAGAAAGCATTTGTGGTCAACCGGGTTGGCGACTTCGGCCTCTTGCTCGGCATCCTCGGCCTGTTCTGGGCAACAGGCAGTTTTGACTTCCAGGGAATTGCGGATGGGCTTTCAGCGGGTGTGAGCAGCGGCATCGTGCCTGGCTGGGCAGCACTGCTCCTCTGTCTGTTTGTCTTTATGGGCCCGATGGCGAAATCGGCCCAGTTCCCTCTGCACGTGTGGCTACCGGATGCGATGGAAGGGCCCACACCCATCTCTGCACTGATCCATGCCGCCACGATGGTGGCTGCAGGCGTGTTCCTGGTGGCACGTCTGGAACCGCTCTACAGCCAGTTCCCGAGCGTTGGAGTGTTCATCGCCGTGACCGGCACGATCACCTGCTTTCTGGGGGCCTCGATCGCCCTCACCCAGATGGACCTGAAAAAAGGACTGGCCTACAGCACCGTTTCCCAGCTGGGTTACATGATGCTGGCCATGGGCTGTGGAGCCCCTGTGGCCGGCATGTTTCACCTGGTGACCCATGCCTTCTTCAAGGCCATGCTCTTCCTGGGATCAGGATCCGTGATTCACTCCATGGAGGATGTGGTGGGCCATGAACCTGTGCTCGCCCAGGACATGCGACTGATGGGCGGTCTGCGCAAAAAAATGCCGATCACAGCCATCACTTTTCTGATCGGCTGCATCGCCATCAGTGGCATCCCGCCGCTGGCAGGTTTCTGGAGCAAAGACGAGATTCTTGGCCAGGCCTTCGGCACATTCCCTCTGCTCTGGGTGGTGGGCTTTCTCACCGCTGGCATGACCGCTTTCTATATGTTCCGCCTTTACTTCCTCACCTTCGAGGGAGAGTTTCGTGGCAACGACGAAGCCATGCAGGCCAATCTCATGGCTGCCGCGGGCAAAGCGGTGGATGAGGAGCATGCCCACCATGCGGGCAGCCTGCATGAATCCCCTTGGCCGATGACCCTGCCACTGGTGGTGCTCGCCGTCCCATCCGTCTTGATCGGTCTGCTCGGAACCCCCTGGAACAGCCGCTTCGCCGGACTGCTCGACCCCGAAGAAGCCCTTGAGATGGCGGAGCACTTCAGCTGGGGAGAATTCCTGCCTCTGGCAGGAGCCTCCGTTGCCATCTCCTTGATCGGAATCAGCGTTGCTGTGCTCGCTTATGCCCTACGCCGAATCGACCTGGGTGAGCTGGTGGCAGCTCGTTTCCCAGCCGTTAATGCCTTCCTGGCCAACAAATGGTATCTGGATGACATCAACGACAAGCTGTTCGTCCGCGGCAGCCGCAAGATTGCTCGAGAGGTGCTGGAAGTCGACGCCAAGGTGGTTGACGGGGTCGTGAACCTCACCGGTCTGCTCACACTGGGCAGCGGTGAGGGTCTCAAATACTTCGAAACCGGCCGCGCTCAGTTCTATGCCCTGATCGTGTTCGGCGGTGTCATCGGACTGGTGGTTCTCTTTGGTGTGCTTGGTGGCCCAATCAGTTGAAGCGCTCAGCATGAACAAGCCTCAACGGGTTGGTCGCGCTCGAAGTGCCGGTTCTGTGTGAGAAGCCTTCGCCTTGCAATCGTTCCAGCAACTGCTGGTTACTCCCGCTGACCAGGGCCTTTTGGCTGATGTTGTTGATGATCCACCTGAACTCCATATTGCCGGTGTTTCTGATCTGAGGTCTGCAGATCTCTATCGATTGTTCGACCACTTCAAGCTGCTTCAATGAGGAAGCTTTTTTGTTGCTGGACCGAGTGGTTCTTTGCTTCTGAAAACAACGACCTGGTCCCACTGAATCCTGAGAAGCGATCTGGATCGACCACTGAGGACTTGAAGATGAATGCAGCGAACATGTCATCAACCCCACAAGTTGTGGTTACAGAAAGGATCAACCTTTTCCTGTTGTTCAGGGTTCTGGAGAGGGCTGATCAGCAGATCAGCACATCAATCCGGGTTATGTGTGTCAACGCCTATCGACTCAGTGCCAGCACAGCCAGGATTTCTACACTCCGAATAGTGGTGAAAGGCCTTTTCGTTGCTGGAGTTTGCCGTCAGTGCTCCCTTTGACCCTGCAGCTGATATCGCAGCAGGAATCATTCCAGCTCAGTTTCCTTGGCTGAGTCTTTCCATCCTGTTCCCGATCGTGGGCGCGTTGATCGTCCCCTTCATCCCTGATCAGGGAGAAGGGCGACAGGTCCGCTGGTTCGCTCTTGGCATCGCCCTGATCACCTTTCTGATCACTGTGGCTGCCTATCTGAGCGGTTATGACCCCAGCTTCAGTGGCCTGCAGCTCTCCGAACGTGTCAGCTGGCTGCCGAATCTGGGACTCACCTGGGCCGTTGGTGCAGATGGATTGTCCATGCCTCTCATCCTGCTCACCAGCTTCATCACCGCTCTGGCGGTGCTGGCCGCCTGGCCGGTCACCTTCAAACCCAAGCTGTTCTTCTTTCTGATTCTGGCCATGGATGGTGGCCAGATCGCGGTCTTCGCAGTCCAGGACATGCTGCTGTTTTTCCTGGCCTGGGAGCTGGAACTGCTGCCTGTTTATCTGTTACTGGCCATCTGGGGCGGCAAGAGGCGTCAGTACGCTGCCACAAAATTCATCCTCTACACAGCAGGCAGTTCGTTGTTCATCCTGCTCGCGGCTCTGGCCATGGGCTTCATGGGAGGCGGCACCCCAAACTTCGAATACAGCGTGCTGGCACAGAAAGGATTCAGCACAGGATTTCAGCTGCTCTGTTATGCCGGTCTGCTGATCGCCTTCGGAGTCAAACTACCGATCGTTCCGCTGCACACCTGGCTACCGGATGCTCACGGGGAAGCGACAGCACCAGTGCACATGCTGCTGGCGGGAATCCTGCTGAAAATGGGCGGCTATGCCCTGATGCGCTTCAACGCAGAAATGCTGCCTGAAGCGCATGCCCAGTTCGCACCACTGCTGGTGGTTCTGGGTGTGGTCAACATCATCTATGCAGCACTCACATCCTTCGCTCAGCGCAACCTCAAACGCAAAATTGCCTACAGCTCCATCAGCCATATGGGTTTTGTGCTGATTGGCATCGGCAGCTTCAGCGCTCTGGGAACGAGCGGCGCGATGCTGCAGATGATCAGCCATGGCCTGATCGGCGCCAGCCTGTTTTTCCTTGTGGGTGCCACGTATGACCGTACCCACACCCTGCAGCTCGATGAGATGGGTGGCGTGGGCCAGAAGATGCGGGTCATGTTTGCGCTTTGGACCGTCTGCTGCCTGGCATCGCTCGCACTCCCAGGCATGAGTGGATTTGTCAGTGAATTGATGGTGTTCACAGGCTTCGCCACCGACGAGGCCTACACGCTCAGCTTCAGGATCGTGATCGACGGACTGGCCGCGATCGGTGTCATCCTGACGCCGATCTATCTGCTCTCCATGCTGAGGGAAATTTTCTTCGGCAAGGAGAACGCCCAGCTCACCACCAACACCAACCTGGTGGATGCGGAGCCCCGTGAGATCTACATCATTGGCTGCCTGCTGGTGCCAATCATCGGCATCGGTCTCTACCCGCGTCTAATGACTGACAGTTACCGCACAGCGATCGAAGCACTGGTTGACCGAGATGTTGCAGCCATGGAGGTGATCAGCCGTCCGACTGCACCGCTGATTCGCAGTGGCACTCTGGCGCCAGCCATGCTCAAGGCGCCTCAGCTGATTTCCCACAACGGATCCTGATCCTTGACGCGGCCAGGAAGCTGAGGAGCTGAAGCCGCGAGGGGCTGGCCCGATCAATCCATCACCGGTATTTTTCCTGAAGACGGCCACAGGCTGAGATGGATGCCGGGCTGAGTCAGAGAGCTGATGCCGGGGCCAGGCTCGCCATTCGTCTCCTTCAGGATGCTGCTCAGCAGGGTGATCTCGATCCATGGGATGTGGATGTCATCGCTGTGGTCGACGGCTTTCTGGATCAGCTGAAACAACGGATCGAAGTTCCTCGCCAGGTGGAGGAAGCCTTGAAGCGACGTGGCGGAAGCTATGAACGTGACCTGGCCGACAGCAGTGAGGCCTTCCTGGCAGCGTCTGTGCTGGTGGGCCTGAAGGCGGAAGTGCTTGAAGCCAGCACGTTTCCGCCACAACCAGACGTGGAGGAGATGTTTGAAGCGGATTTTGCTGACCAGGGCTGGCTTGATCCAAGCTTCGATATTCCTCGCCACCCCGAGCGGCACCTGCAACGCCGACCGGTGGCTCCACCACCGCTGCGGCGCCCGGTGACGCTTGGGGAACTGATTGAACAACTGGAATCGATTGCGGAACAGCTCGAATCAGACGAACTGGAAATGCGCCGGCGTCAGCGTCAGAAGCGCTATTCCAATAAGGAAGCGATCGCTCAAGTGGCGGCTCTTGCTCACCGGGAGAAACTGCCTGAAACCACAGCTGCCATGAGTGTCTTTCTGAACAGCTGGGAGGCAGCCCTGCAATGGGTCAATTTCGAACACCTGGTGACACAGTGGCATGACGTTGCCGACGACGACCTGGACAAGGACCGCGTGGGCGTCTTCTGGGCGCTCCTTTTCCTGTCCTCACAAGGCCAGGTCGAGCTGGAGCAGATGGACTCCCTGCATGGTCCGATCCGACTCAAACGCCTGCTCGCTCCAGGCACCATGGCCCAAATGCCTCTAGCCAGCATTGACGTGCCAGCTGTCATGCCGGCCGAGGGGGCCGTGGCCGCCTAACCACACCCTTATGTTGGCTTATCCGTTGTAAGCCTGTAACGCCGATGAAGGCGATGATCCTGGCCGCGGGCAAAGGAACAAGGGTTCAGCCGATCACGCATGTGATCCCTAAACCGATGATTCCGATCCTGCAGAAGCCGGTGATGGAGTTCCTGCTGGAACTGCTCAAGGAGCATGGTTTCACAGAGGTGATGGTCAATGTGTCCCACCTGGCCGAGGAGATCGAGAACTACTTCCGGGACGGCCAGCGATTTGGTGTTGAAATCGCTTATAGCTTCGAAGGCCGCATCGAAGATGGCGAACTGATCGGAGACGCTCTGGGCTCCGCTGGCGGGCTCAAGAAAATCCAGGATTTCCAGACGTTCTTCGATGACACCTTCGTGGTGTTGTGTGGCGATGCGCTGATCGACCTTGATCTCAGCGAAGCGGTGAGACGACACCGGGAGAAGGGTGCTCTCGCCAGCCTGATCACCAAGCGTGTGCCGAAGGAACAGGTCAGCAGCTACGGCGTTGTCGTGAGCGATGCAGAAGGACGCATTCAGGCTTTCCAGGAAAAGCCGAAAGTGGACGAAGCCCTCAGCGACACCATCAACACAGGCATCTACCTGTTCGAACCAGAGATTTTTGAACACATCCCTTCGGGTGAGTCCTTCGATATCGGCTCGGATCTCTTCCCAAAGCTGGTTGAGGTCGGTGCACCGTTCTATGCCTTGCCCATGGAGTTCGAATGGGTCGACATCGGCAAGGTTCCCGATTACTGGCGGGCGATCCGCAGTGTGCTTCAGGGTGACGTTCGCCAGGTGGGCATTCCTGGCAAAGAGGTTCGTCCCGGGGTCTACACCGGTCTGAATGTGGCGGCCAACTGGGAGCGGATCGACGTTCAGGGGCCCGTCTACGTCGGTGGCATGACCAAGATCGAAGACGGCGCAACGCTGATTGGTCCCACGATGATCGGGCCCAGCTGCCACATCTGCGAAGGTGCCACGATCGATAATTCGATCATCTTCGACTACTCACGCATCGGCGCAGGCGTCCAGCTCGTTGAAAAGCTGGTGTTCGGCCGCTATTGCGTCGGCAAAAATGGCGACCATTTCGATCTTCAGGAAGCTGCTCTCGACTGGTTGATCACCGATGCCAGGCGCCAGGATCTGGTTGAACCCTCTCCTCAGCAGAAAGCGATGGCCGAACTGCTCGGGACTGATCTCACGACTGCTGCGAGCTGAGCCCAGCGCGTTCCAGCACCTCAGGAATCCGCTCTTCCGCTCTCACGGCCATCACGTGAACGCCATGAGCAATCCCGGCAAATTGACGGACCTGCTCAGCCGCGATGGCGATGCCCTCGGCCGCAGGATCTGAGGCGGCATCCAGTCGCGCGATCAGGCTGTCTGGAATGTTGGCTCCAGGGACCTTCTGATTGATGAAGCTGGCATTCCTGGCCGATTTGAGCAGAAACACCCCTGCCAGAACAGGCATCTCCATCGGAGCAGCCATCTCACGGCAGAAACGCTCCAGCACCTGCGGGTCCATCACCATCTGGGTCTGAACAAAACGAGCACCTGCTTCGCGTTTACGCTCCAGCCTGCGCTTGAGCCCCGACCAGCTTGCACAGTGCGGATCAGCGGCAGCTCCAGCAAACAAGGCTGTGGGGCCGTCGGGCAGGCTCTCCTTGACTGGGTCCTCACCCCGGTTGAAAGCGCTCACCTGCTGCAGCAGCCGCACCGACTCCAGTTCATGCACCGGGCGAACGGCAGGTTGATCACCAGCCTTCACTGAATCGCCCGTGAGACAAAGCAAATTTCGGATGCCGAGCGCATGGGCACCGAGTAGATCCGCCTGAATCCCGATGCGATTGCGATCACGCCCAGCCATCTGCAGCACAGGTTCAAGGCCAACGTCCAAAAGCAAGCGGCACACCGCAAGACTGCTCATGCGCATCACAGCCCGGCTGCCGTCAGTGACATTGATGGCCTGAACCCAGTCGCGCAGGAGATTGGCCATGGCGAGGGTATGACTGGGATCTCCCCCTCGGGGCGGCATCACCTCAGCCGTGACGGTGACGGCACCAGCCTCAAGACTGCGCTGCAGCGCTGAACCCAAACCCTTCAAATGCTTCTGAAGGACACTATGGAAGATCGCCGGTCAGGAATGAATGCCTAGGATGGGGCTGGAAGAATCGTCGGTGTCCAGCATGGTGAATGGCGATGGACATGGGTCCTCGAACATCTCACTCTCGACCCGGGAGGTTGAAATCATCGAACTGGTGGCAGAGGGACTGACCAACCAGGAGATTGCAGAGCGGCTCACCATCAGCAAACGAACGGTCGACAATCACGTCAGCAACGTGTTCACCAAAACTGGCTCCAAGAACAGAGTCGCCCTGCTCAATTGGGCCATGGATCACGGAAAAATCTGCCGCGACGGCTTCAACTGTTGCCTGCTCCCGGAATCATCCGTTGACGCGTCCTGACCGCCAGCGGCAGAGGCACAGGCAGATCCATCAGGGAGCACCTGGCCAGAGAAAGATCGAACAGCTCGGCATACGCGACACAGGCCTCCCGGTCCAGTCCGATGAACCGCAGAATTCCGTCGTGGTCGTAAAGGCCGTGCACGAGTCACTTCACCATTCCCAATCCAAATCTAAAGGAAAACCAAAGACTCTTTCAAGAGTCGTGGGGTGATTGTTTTAAGTCAGCTCCAGGCCATGGCGCTGTCTCATCTCCAGAGACCAGCTTGAAATCGGCTGATAAGCCAGTGCTGCATTGCTCCACAGGCCCTCGCCGGTGACCTCCTGACCACACCACTCGGGTGGGTCAAAAAGATCTGAGGCGTCACTGAGCTCCACCTCCGCCAACACAAGCGGTGCATTACCTCCTTTAAAGCAATCCACCACCCAGTCGCCACCAGGCAGTGACAAGGCAAAACGGGTCTTGATCAACCGATGAGGCGCAAGCGTCCAAAGGGCTTCGGAATCGGTAGACGGCAGTTCGTATTCGAATTCATGGCGAGCGATTCCCTCCGCCGGTGCCTTGAGCGTGAGCCAGGCTTTTCCATCCGCCCGAAGCCGCACCCGCACGGTGAAACCTTCCTCACTCGAAGCCAGGTAACCCTGCCTGAGGTGCTGTGGCTCTCCGGCATGGGCACGCCAGCCGGACCCTGTCACCAGGAAACGGCGTTCGATTTCAAGGGGCATCGCTGAGCTGTCAGTTGGGCGAGGGCATGGTGTCCACCAGGCTCCCAGCCCAGTGCAACTTGCGTGAAAGGGTGCGGTAGTAGGAAGGCGACTGCTCCAGCTGAACCATCAGCGCATGGTGAGGAGCCCTTTGAATCACGCAGCATTCACCAGGACACAGCACCGGCCCACTGGCGCCGTCCTTCCAGAGCTTCACCGGTCGGTATCCATCTCCAAGGGGCCAGATCACCAATCTCGATCTGGGTGGAAGCACCACCGGACGGCTGGAAAGACTCATCGGACAGATGGGGCTCACGATGATGGCGTCGATTCCTGGGTGAAGGATGGGTCCTCCTGCCGCCATGGCATAGCCGGTTGAACCGGTTGGTGTCGCCAGGATCAGACCATCACCCCGCACCTGATCGACCACTTCCCCATCAATCTCAAGTTCCAGGGTGCAGGTGGGCGCAAGATCTTCCTGACAGGGACGCAGATACAGATCATTCAGAGCCCAGTGACGCTCAGTCTCATCCTCGGCCTGGCCTCCTTCTCCAGACACGGAACAGTGGAGGTCATCCGCGCGATTCACGACAGCCTCCAGCATCATGCGGCGCTCCATCGCGAAATGATCATCCTGCAGGCGACGCCACAAACCATCACGCCGAATCAGCCCAGGTTCATGGGTGAGGAAGCCGAGATGACCACCAACGTTGAAACAGAGAATCGGCACGTCGTATACAGCCAGATGCCTTGCAGCACCAAGAACTGTGCCATCGCCTCCAAGCACCACCGCCAGATCAGGGAGTTCCGGTTCCGACGCGAGAAGACCTGGGAAGGGATCGGCAGTAAGACCGCTCATCGCAACGGACACTGTCACGCCTAGAGACTCCAGCGTCTTGGCGCAGGCCTTGGCCTCTTTCAGAGCCAGAGGGCTTTCAGCCCTGTAGATCAACCAGACCCGTTGCAGACGCATAATGAGGGCGCCGGCCCTACCAGCGCAGAAGATTGAAGCGTTCCATGTCCACTGTGACGCGATTGCGATAGAGCGACAAAAGAATGGCCAAACCGACTGCAGCTTCAGCAGCCGCCACGGTGATCACAAACACTGAAAAAATCTGACCACGGATCAACTGGCCATCCACATAGGAGGAGAACGCCATCAGGTTGATGTTCACACCATTGAGCATCAGCTCGATGCTCATCAGCACCCTGACAGCATTGCGGCTGTTGATCAGCCCCCAGACGCCAGTGCAAAAAAGCACTGCCGCGACAAGCAGATAAGCCTCAAGAGGAACGGAACCGGACAGCAGCTCGGAGAGCATGAGAAGAAGCAGGTGAGGTTAGGAAGGTGGTTGATCAACCAGCAGGGGAGTCCGAGCCTTTTCAATCAGGCCTTGGTCGGCGATTTCGCCAGTTCCTGGATCGACGGCCTGAACATCACGTCGAGCCAGCACAATGGCTCCGATCATGGCCATCAGCAGCAGAACTGAGGCCAGCTCAAAAGGAAGCAAATAATCAGTGAAGAGATGCTCACCGATTCGAACCGTGGCATCTTCTCCGATCGGCTCCGGCCCTTCTGCCCACGGGGTGGTGAGAACAACCCTTGTCAACAGGGCGAAAAGGCCGGCGCAGACCCCACCTGAAAGCAGTCGGCGCAAGGTCAACCCTGGAATCGGGGCAAGGTCTTCCTTTTTGTTGACGAGCATGATCGCGAACAGGATCAGCACGTTCACAGCACCGACATACACCAGCACTTGGGCTGCCGCCACGAAACTGGCATTGAGCAGCAGATACAGACCAGCCACCGCCAGGAACACGCCCCCAAGCAGAAAGGCGGAATAGACGATATTGCTGAGCAGAACCACTCCGAGGGCTCCCAGCACAACCACAGAGCTGAGCACCAGGAAGCAGATCAGCTGCGTCGATGCTGCAATCGTCATTCGGCACCCTCCTTGCGATCAGTGGACGCTGTGGTCGATTCTCCCGCATCCACTGTTGTCAAAGCTGCAGCTGACTTCATGGCCGCCAACACCTGTTCGGGGCGCTGACCGGCACGAGGACGATCAGGGTCCACAACATGGGGATCCAGCTCTCCGGCCGGAAGGTAAGCAAGTTCGCGCAAAGGCAGAACTGAGGGGTCGGTGGTCACGCTGGTGGGGAGACGCCCCAGTGCGACGTTGTCGTAATTGAGGCTGTGACGGTCAAATGCAGCCAACTCATACTCCTCAGTCATCGAGAGGCAGTTGGTGGGGCAGTACTCCACGCAGTTGCCACAGAAGATGCAAACGCCGAAATCGATTGAGTAGTTGCGCAGCTCCTTCTTCTTGGTGGCCTTGTTCATCACCCAGTCGACCACGGGAAGATTGATCGGGCAGACCCGCACGCACACTTCGCAGGCAATGCACTTATCGAACTCGTAATGGATGCGCCCCCGGTACCTCTCAGAGGGGATCAGCTTCTCGTAGGGGTACTGCACCGTCACAGGACGGCGCTTCATGTGGTCGAAGGTAACGGCCAGACCCTGGGTGAGATTGCGCGCCGCATCCACGGCATCTCTGGTGTAGTCACCAACCTGTTTGAGAAAACCGAACATGGCCTGAGGGAGGGAAGACGGAAAGACCGCTGAACAAGAGCCTAGGTAATTAAACCTAACCCCCGAAGGCGACCGGGAAGGCAAGTTTCAGAGCTGCGGTCACGAGCAGGTTCACCAAGGCCAGTGGCAGCAGGAACTTCCAGCCGAGATCAAGAAGCTGGTCAATACGCACCCGCGGCGTCGACCAGCGCAGCAGGATTGCGATGAACACAAGCAGATAGGCCTTCAGCACAGTCATCACAATGCCTGTGGTTCCTGTGATCACCTGAACCAGGGGAGCATCGACCGATTGCCCCAGCCAGCCGGCCAGCCATTCCACGGGCAAGGGGAAGCCCCAGCCCCCTAGATACAACACTGAAACCAGCAGAGCTGACAGCACCAGGTTGATGTAGCTGCCGAGGTAGAAGAGAGCGAACTTCATCCCGGCGTACTCAGTCTGGTAGCCGGCGACCAGCTCCTCCTCCGCCTCAGGGAGGTCGAAGGGAAGGCGTTCACATTCCGCCAGGGCACAGATCCAGAAAATCAGAAAGCCAACAGGCTGACGCCAGATGTTCCAGCTGAGGATGCCCGCTCCGGTTTGCTGGTCGACAATGTCGACGGTGCTGAGAGAATTGCTCATCATCACAACCGCAAGCACGGCGAGCGCGAGAGGAATCTCGTAGCTGATCGACTGTGCAGCTGCCCTGAGACCGCCAAGCAAGGAATACTTGTTGTTGGAGGCGTAACCACTCATCAGCAGACCGATCGGCTGAACGCTGCTGAGGGAAATCCACAGAAAAATGCCCACTCCCACATTGCTGATCAGCAGGTTCTGACCGAAGGGGACGATCAACCAGGACAGAATCACTGGAACGACGACCAGAACCGGGCCGAGAGTGAACAACAGACTGTCCGCCCTGGCAGGAATGATGTCTTCCTTCACCAGCAACTTGAGGCCATCAGCAAGGGGCTGAAGAACGCCGAGCGCACCCGCATATTCAGGTCCAATGCGCTGCTGAACCGCTGCTGAGATTTTGCGCTCGAGCCAAACGGTGACAAGAACCCCCACCACTGCCGCCACCAGCACCAACAGCATGGGTAGTGGCAGCCAGATCAATCGAGCGGCCTGCTCAGACAGACCGAAACCTTCAAGAGCCTGACTGAAACTTCGTTCAAGATCCAGGCCTGGACTGACCAGAGCCGGTGCGCTGGTGGCGAGGAAAGTCACCATGAGCAAAGGTGTGATGAATGTAACTTAAGTGGTGATGGTTGGAACACGCGCCTCCAATGGCGACCATTGGCGCAGATCACTGCCTGTGTAGATCTGAGATGGTCGGAAGATCCGATTGGCACCAAGCTGTTCACGCCAGTGAGCAAGCCAGCCGGCGACTCTTGCAATGGCAAAGACCGGAGTGAACAGATCTCTGGGAATACCCAGCTTGCGGTACACAAGTCCGGAATAGAAATCCACATTGGGATAAATCCCTTTTGGGCCAAGACGGGTTTCCGCCGCTGCCTCCAGAGCTCTGGCCACGTCGTACATCTCATCGTGACCGAATCGCTTGAACATCTCTTCCGCAAGAGCCTGAAGAATCACAGCACGAGGATCCTTGACGCGGTATTCACGGTGACCGAATCCCATGATCTTGCGCTTGCTGGCCATGGCCTCATCGAGGTAGCCAGCTGCCAGATCTGGCGTACCGATCTCCTCCAGCATCGCCAGGACGTCTTCGTTGGCTCCGCCATGAAGAGGGCCCGCCAGCGTGCCGACAGCTGAGGCGACAACCGCGTAAGGATCGGTGAGTGTGCTGGCGGTGACGCGAGCACTGAAGGTGCTTGCATTGAGACTGTGTTCCGCATGCAGGATCAGGCACTGATCAAAGATCCTTGAGGCCATTGGATCCGGCTCACGCTCCATGAGCATGTAGAGAAAGTTGGCGGAATAGGCAAGATCATCCCTGGGCTGGATGGGGTCCTGGCCTTTGCGGATCAGCTGAAAGGCAGCGACCATCGTTGGGATCTTGGCGATCAACCGGACGACCGCGTCATAGATGTACTGAGGGTCGTCGATGGCACGACGGGAATAAAACAGACCAAGAGACGCAGCACTGGACTGCAGAGCATCCATCGGATGCCCATCGGATGGGAAGCACTTCATCATGTCCCTGACGCGGAAACTCACGCGTCGGTGCATCTGCACTTCGTCCTCAAAGTCGCGCAACTGCCGAGGAGTCGGCAATTCCCCCCAGATCAGCAGATAGGTGGTTTCAAGAAAGCTGCAGTGGGTGGCCAGATCGTCGACGGGATAGCCGCGATAGGACAAGCAGCCCGCATGACCGTCGATGTCACAGATGGACGACTGGGTGGCAGGCACCCCCTCAAGTCCGGGGCGGAACACCAGACCGGTTCGCTCATGACGGATCTCGGCACCATCGTTCTGACTCACCAACCTCCGCTTCAACGCAAGGGCAACTTAAACGGAGCGCGGGAGCAAAAGACGAGGCCTGAGCAATGCCTGGAGTTCCGCCTGACCACGAGGATCGCTCAGATGAGCCGGCCAACTGAGATGGCAGTATCCGGCCTTACGCAGACGCAGGCTCCCTAAGGGTGCTCCAATCAGGTTCGCCGCAAGAGTGCTCAGATCCGGCTCATGGCCGACGAACAGGCAACAGCCGGACAAGCGGGAGACAAGAGGCCACGGGTCACCGCCTGGCTTCAGGGCTGAATCCAGACAGATCGACTGCGCCAGCCCAGCCTGGATCGCCAGCTCAGCGGTCTGCCTGGCTCGCCGGTAAGGACTGCTGATCAGCGAATCCGCCTGCACATCCAGCATCCGCAGTTGACGGACCACCTCCAGGGTTCGCCGCATGCCGCGATCGGTCAGGGGGCGATCCGGATGATCACGGCCCGACACACGTTCTGCGGCAATGCCATGGCGCAGGAGAAGAAGATCAACCGAGCTGGAGTCGCGCACGCAGACGCAAGCTGCTCACACGTTCATCCTGCACGGAGCCGGCGTTCTGGTCAGCCCCAGCGGCGATGGACAACCCTTTCACAGCCGGCAGCAGTGATCGACCCGCCACACCCTGCACCAGCCCCCAGGGTCGCCACTGACCCAGGTGTGAGCGACTGGGGGCCGCAGCGAATGCCAGTTGCTGAGCCAGCCCTGACTGGCTCGCAGAATCGAGCTCCTGCAACTGCTGCTGTCGCTGAATCAGATCACCACTCTCACCGCGACGGCGCAAACCATCCAGCGTCTCTGCCCACCAGTTCACACCGGCATGGCGTTCCAGAGCGACAGCGAGCTCAGCCTGCAGCGACTCCTCGCCGCGACGGCGCTGACGGGCAAGACGGGTCCAGACCTGAACAGACTGGCCTTCGCTGTCGAGGGTTGAGCCTGTCAATCCGAGCTGCTGAAGCTTCCCATCCACCATGTCGGGATCGGGACGGTTAGGCCGGGTGCCCAGCACCCAGCCCTGCGGCCCCTGTTGCCAGAGCATGGGCCCCTCGTCAAGTCCGACGACCGCAGCCGCGGCCCCGGTCGGAACGGATTCCAGCGACTGCCGCAGAAGGGGAGCAATCCACTGGGCCAGGGGCTCATTGGCATCGGCAGCCAGCAGAGCTGCAGGGTTCGTCAGCAGTGCGACTGTCTCCGCATCACCGCCGGCATCTCTCAGTAATGCATCGCTGTCGGTCATCTGAGACACCACAGGAATCCGAGGCTCACGGAAGTGGACCACGGCATCAAGCGCCAGATCAGAGCCCTGCGGTGTCAGCGCTGCCACCAGCCCCTGCAGGTCTTCGCGGGCCGTGATCACGGAGGGGACCCCCAGCCAGCGGTCCATGGCAGCAGGGTTGGCAATCAGAACAGCGGCACCGCGACCGAAGCTCTGCAGATCAGATGCCAGAACAGGGTCTCCAAGCTGATGCTGACTTTCCAGCTGGGAGACATCAAGCGCCTGTTCAAGCACACCTCGCCCTGAAGCCAGCAACAGCAGATCGTCATCAATCAAGGCCGTGGCGATCGGTTGTGGATCCCTTCCCAGCAGGGCACCACGACCGCTGATCAGTCCCATGCCGCGGTAGCGGGAAATCTGCAGATCCGTGCCTGCCAGGCTGCGGGTCTGCCAGAAACGCTGCAGAAAGCGTTTGGCCCCGTCTTGATCGCGGCTCGACAGTGCCAGGACCCAGCCCTCCTTGGGTTGTTCACCGGACTGCTGAGCCGGAGCGTCCAGCAGGGCAAAGCTGACCTCGGGCCCAATCCAGCCGGCCAGCTCCGTTTCGAAGTCAAGTCCGGCCAGAGCAAAAACACCATCTCTGAGCTGACGGGTGCTTTCATTCACCACGTGGCGTTGGCGAACTGGTGCAACAGCCTGGGCATAGGCAGGTACCTGACGTGGATCAACCAGCCAATGCAAGGTCAGGGCTGCATCACTGGGCATGAAACGTGCAGCCCGGGGCAACTCAAGTGACCGGTCCATGATCCGCAGCGGGCTCTGACGAGCCATGGCCCACCAGAACCCCAGTGCGAGCGTGAGCAGCACCATGGCCACGGCGACCAGAGCCAACAGGAACGAGCGCCCTTTCATGAACAGGCGGTGAAGCACATGGTGCTCATCTTCTATCCATCCACGGAGCTGTGCCAGCCCGACGCCAGACTGAAGCGATGAATGGACCCACCCCCAAACCCCTTAAAGCCAGGGAACTGAACGACTGGCTCAGCCAGAACGCCGATTTGACCGTTGTGGATGTGCGGGAGCAACAAGAGTTGGCGATCGCTCCATTTCCACATCCGGTCCGGCATTTGCCCCTGAGTGATGCTGAAAACTGGATGGGCAGCATTGATGAGCTGCTGCCAGAGGATGGCTCGATCGTGGTGCTATGCCATGCCGGTGTACGCAGCTGGAATTTCGGTTGCTGGCTGCTCGAGAATCGGCCGTCACTGGACGTGTGGAACCTCGAGGGTGGCATTGACGCCTGGAGCGTCATGGTGGATTCGGCAGTGCCGCGCTACTGAACACCGCCCCACTGATCGCCCCGCCACTGATCGCTGCGCTACTGATCGTTGCGCCAGTCAGCCCAACAGCGTGCATTCATGACAGGAACGAATCGTCGTTTCGGATTCTTCGTAGGATCGACACCTGCAAGGTGCTCCCCGTGAAGCCGCTGCCCCGTCGACAGCAGGAGGTCCTTCAGGCCACGGTCCACCATTACGTCGACACCATCGAACCGGTGGGCAGCAGAGCCTTGGTGCAGCGATTCGGGATCAAGGCCAGTTCGGCCACGGTGCGCTCGGCCATGGGAGCTCTCGAGCAACGTGGACTCCTGACTCAACCCCACACCTCGGCGGGTCGGGTTCCAAGCCCCCAGGGCTACCGCCACTATGTGGACTGCCTGCTGCCCGAACCCGGCGCGGGGGCCCATCACCTGGAGCGGGAATTGACCCAGCTGAGTCTGCGCTGGGCGGCACTGGATGATCTGCTGCTGCAGCTGGCGCGCCGGCTGACGGATTTCACAGGACTGATGAGCCTGATCAGCCCGCCGCAACGATCCCAGAGCCAGCTCCGAACCATTCGCCTGGTCCGCAGTGAAGATCGCCTGCTGGTGATGCTCGTGGGCGATTCCAGCCAGGCCGATCACCTCAATCTGCGGCTGCCCCACGGCTGTGCCGGTCAGGTGGAAGCCCTGGAACGCTGGACCTCAGACCAGCTTTTGCAGGCCGGGACACTGGACTGGAGCTCTCTTCCACAGCAGCTGCAACCCTGTGGGAAGGCACTCAAGGATGCCCTGGAAAACGGGAATCCCTCTCATCGCCCGATCGAGCAGGCACCTCTGGTGCATGGGGTGTCGAGGCTGGTGGCCGAACCCGAATTCAGTGACAGCGCCAGAGTGAGACCTCTTCTCGACCTCATGGACAGCGATCCGGCAGCATTTGTTCCCGCGCCTGCCTGGTCCGACGGAAGAGTCTGGATCGGCCAGGAGCATCCGCAGACAGCACTCAGCCGCTGCTCAGTCGTGCATGCCAGCTATCGCAGCGGTGACGGAGGTGTGGGACAGGTTGCCCTGATCGGGCCGATGCGGATGGCCTACGCAACAGCCCGTGCAGCCGTGAACTCCGTCGCAGTCACCCTGGAGCGCTTGCTTAGCTGAGCATGCGCTCTGACACTTCAGAGTGCGTCGCCAAGCTGATCAGCGACCGTGTTCACGTCCTTGTCACCACGTCCAGAGCAGTTCAGCACAACTTCAGTGCCGTCCGGCAGGGTTGGACAGAGGATCTCTAGCCAGGCGAATGCATGGGCTGTTTCAAGGGCAGGAATGATGCCCTCCAGTCGACTCACAAGTTGCAACGCATGGAGCGCTTGCGCATCAGTGACGGCGCCGTACTCGGCCCGTCCGATCTCGCGCAGATAGCTGTGTTCAGGACCGACCCCGGGGTAATCCAGGCCGGCGCTGATCGAATGAGCTTCCTGCACCTGCCCGTCCTGATCCTGCAGCAACAGGCTCATGGCACCGTGAAGCACTCCGACCGTGCCTTCAGTCATCGTGGCGGCATGACGGCCTGTGGAGACACCATCACCGGCAGCCTCAACTCCGATCAGACGCACATCGCTGCACTCCACGAAGGGATGAAACAGCCCCATGGCGTTGGAACCCCCACCAACACAGGCCATCAGCACGTCCGGCAAACGGCCGAACGCTTGCTGACACTGTTCCCTTGCTTCCTCGCCGATCACCGCATGGAAGTCGCGGACCAGCATCGGATAGGGATGGGGACCCGCCACTGATCCGAGGATGTAATGCGTGGTCTCCACATTCGTCACCCAGTCACGAATGGCCTCACTGGTGGCGTCCTTGAGTGTGGCTGTGCCGGCGGTGACAGGCTGAACGCTGGCACCAAGAAGACGCATGCGGAACACATTCAGAGCCTGACGGCGCATGTCTTCAGCACCCATGTACACCACACACTCCAGGCCGAAGCGGGCGCAGACCGTGGCCGTGGCGACCCCGTGCTGACCAGCTCCTGTCTCCGCAATGATCCGCTTTTTGCCCATTCGCAAGGCCAGCAGCGCCTGCCCCAGTGCATTGTTGATTTTGTGAGCACCGGTGTGGTTAAGGTCCTCACGCTTCAACCAGATCCTGGGTCCGCCGTCACTGCGGCGGTAGTGCGCAGTGAGCCGCTCCGCCTCATAAAGAGGTGTGGCCCTGCCCACGTAGTTGCGCAACAGGCGGTTGAGCTCGGCTGTGAAAGCCGGATCGTTCCAGGCCTCCGCCGCGGCCTTCTCGAGCTCAGCCAGGGCAGGCATCAGAGTCTCAGGCACGTACTGACCACCGAAACGGCCGAAACGACCGGAGGAGGCTGGCCTGGAGCTGACGGCCAGGTCCTGAGCAGTGGGCTTGGGTGGCAGGGTGCTGGTCAAGATGCAGCTGACCGCGCGCGCGGCCTTTGAAGCGTCGGTTCAGCGTAAGCAGGCAATCACGCGATGCCGTGGATCACAGGCAGTGATTTGAAGATTCCGGAACCCTGCTGCCCGCAGAGCCGCCGCCATGTCGAGGCTGAAGTACTGCTCGATGTAGGGCTCGGTGCTTTTCAGCAATGTGGCGACCGCCGCCGGCAGGCGCTGAAGAACGGAAGAGGCGGGATCCTGGTCAACCATCAACAAAGCACCTCCTGGCCGCAGCAAGCGCGCAGCTTCCCCCAAAACGGCGTGGGTGGCGTCCTGAGGCAGCTCATGGCAGACGAACTGGAGGCTGATCAGGTCAAAGGACGCATCCGCCAAACCTGTGTCCTCCGCGGCTGCATGCAACCAGCCATCCACCAGTCTCTCCCGATCCCGCACCCGGGCGACCGCGAGCATGTCGGGTGAAAGATCCAGACCCTGAATCCGAGGTGCGGGCTCTTGGCGCTGCTCAGCCCGCTCACGCAACCAGCGGCCGAGATGCAGGGTGCTCACACCCACTGAACAGCCAAGATCGAGCACCTGATCAATGGAGTCGTTCAGGAAGGGCGCCACGACGCGATGGATCTCATCCCTCAGGCGGGTCTGCGCCACGGACGGCGCCAGCGATTCCTCCGGCCAGATGCGCAGGGCCATGGCATCGGTGGCCTGCTCCGCTTCGGCAGCAGCCTGCCAGCAGAGGTTGCCCTGTTCATAGGCATGGAAACGCGCCACGTAATAGGCCGGCGGCACAAGGCCGGGAGTGATGGTGCTCGACAACAACGGCGCTGCAGCCTGCTGCAGTTCCCGGCGACGGACTCTCCAGGGAATGCCGTTACGTTCTGCAGTGCGAATAATCAGCTGTCGTGCCTGGAAGAACAGGGGACGCCTCAGCAGAGCGATACCGATCAGACGTTCGATCCAGCGACCAAGGCCCTGGCTTGAGTCAGCCCATCGAGGCGTAGACGCAGAGTCGGTCATCACGAGAACGGCAGGATGGTGTCGGATGCGCAGAAGCGATGCCGAAAGGCGGGTGGCAGGAATTCGGTAACACAGACAGTCTGCAGCGGCCGAGCGGCCCAGGGAAGCAACCGACCGCGAAAGCCCAGCAGATGGTTCGAGTGCAGCCGACCCGAGGTGGAAAGGGCGGCAAGACAGTGACAGTGATCCGCGGTCTGGAGCTCAACCAAGAAGGCCTCAAAGCACTGCTGAAGAAACTCAAGACACGCATCGGCAGCGGTGGCACCGCAAAAGACGGCCTGATCGAACTTCAAGGCGATCAGGTGGAGATGGCGCTGGAACTGCTCAACAAAGAGGGGTACCGACCCAAGCGAGCTGGGGGCTGAGGCCAATGCAGGCTTGGAGAGATACAAGCTGAGGGACAATGGCGGCCCGAGACCGCCGGATCCCCATGACCGCTTCGTCCAGCTACGGCAAGCTCACCAACCAGGGTGCGTCCACCAACATCGCCTGGCATCAGGCATCGGTTGACCGAGCAGCCCGCGCTGAACAACGGGGACACCGCAGCGCCATCCTCTGGTTCACAGGCCTGAGCGGTGCAGGCAAGAGCACACTCGCCAATGCGGTCAATCAGGCCCTGTTCAAGCGGGGACTTACCACCTACGTGCTCGACGGCGACAACATTCGCCATGGCCTCTGCAAGGACCTGGGTTTTTCCGATGCCGACCGCGAGGAGAACATCCGCCGCATCGGAGAGGTATCCAAACTCTTTCTGGATTCCGGTGCCATCGTTTTGACGGCATTCGTCTCGCCGTTCCGTGCTGACCGCGACAAGGCACGCAACCTGGTGAGCGAAGGTGATTTCATCGAAATCTTCTGTGCCGCTGATCTGAACGTGTGCGAACAGCGCGATACCAAAGGTCTCTATGCGAAGGCACGTGCTGGCGAAATCAAAGAATTCACGGGGATCTCAAGCCCCTATGAAGCACCAGAGACCCCGGAACTCTCTGTCGACACCGGCGCAGCAGACCTCGCCAACTGCGTGGATCAGGTTGTGAACGAGCTGATCTCCCGGCAAATCATTCCGGCCCAGCACTGACGTCACTGACGACCGCGTGGATGCCCTGATGCTCTGCCCAGGCATCCACAAACGTCTTGAGGCAGCTGGCGACAGGCACTGCCAGAAGCAGACCCAACAGATCTCCGAGGCCGTAAAGGTCTCCGGCCTTCGCTCCCAGGGGCAGGGCAATCAGCAGCCAGGCTGGCTGCAGCCCCACGATGCTTCCCATCAGACGCGGCTGAATGACCTGATCGACGATCTGACCCACCACGATCGCGGCCACCAGAGTCTCGAGGCCTGTACTGGGATTCTGAAAAGCGAGTAAGCCACTCACAGCGACGATGGTCAAAGCGCTGGCATAGGGGATCAGGGTTGTGAAACCGATCAGTACTGCAAACAGCACTCCATAGGGGATCTCAAGAAGGGTGAAGACCACGATCTGACCCAGCGTCAGGATCAGCGCCAGGATCACTTGACCGCCGAAGTAACCACGGAAGGTGCGAACCAGCGTGCTGGTCACCAGAGCACGCCATTCATCAGGCAGCCAGCGAGCCAGGCCCTTCGTGATCGAGTCGCTTCCGATCAGGAAGAACACCGCCAAAACAAGCACGATCACCGTGTTGATCGTGGTGCCGAGTGTGGCCCCGAGGATGCTCAGCAAGCTCTGACTGAGCTGACTGGCCACGGTGCTTGCACGGGAGAGCAGATCACTGCTGAGGTCTCCAAACTCAGTGGGCAGTCCACGCATTGATGCCCACTCCTGAAGACGGTTGACCCACTCCTGAGCCGCCAGGAGCAGTCCAGGCAAAGCATTGATCAACTGACCAAGCTGCTCAATCAGCAGCGGCACCAGGGTCAGCGCAGCGAAGACCAGTGCACCGATCGTGGCGAGGGTGACGAACACGATCGCCACCCAGCGGCGAATCCCCCGACCGGTGAGCCAGCGGCAGGGAATATCCAGCAGGAACGCAATCAACGCCGCGGTGAGGAACAGGCCCGGAAACGGAGCCAGCGGCAGGAGAAGCTGACGGATTACGAACAGGTTGAGGGTCAGCAACGGCAGCACCAATCCCCAGCGAATCCAGGCTGGCCAGGACGTCATCGATGACAGGAGCTGCAGATCAAATTGAGCTCAGCTTTGATGTGGCATTGACGTAATGGCACCAGAAGGCGAGCCAGGCCGCAATACCGAGGAATTTTGCTCCCTCCTCAAACAATTGAACGGTTTCATAGGAAGCCGGGAAGATTCCTTGGAAAGCGTCAATCAAAACCGAAGACCCCAGGAAAACCACTGAGAGCAGGAATGAGTCTCCAGCAAACCTCTTCAAAGGTTCACGGAAACAGACGAGAAGCAACACCGTGAAGACGCTGTAAGTGACGTAGAGGAACGATTGACCCAGATAACGATCATGGACCAGAAACATGTCATCAAGGCAGAGCCACAACGAAAAACCACCACCGCAGAATGCAAACTGACTATTAACACTGGACCCTCTTATCAGATGCGTTGATGCTGCAAATAAAGCAATCGCAGCCGCAGCCATCCAGAGCAGATAGCCAACACTCGATAAAAATCCCTGACCCAATGGGGCATCGCAGGCCTGAGCCAGATCACGCAACACCTTCGTTGAGCTGATGTCCTCAGCAGCACTCCAAGCCAACGCAATCCAATACAGCAAGGCCGCTGGAAGAAGCGTTATCAAAACCGTCGAACGAATGGTCGGCCGAGATCCTGTTTGCATCATTCCATTCGCTCGAGATACTCACGACTGCCCAGATCCTTGAGGCGGGCATCCTTATCCACAACGGTGTCATGCAGCTGCTGGCGATAGGCCTCAAGTCGTTCCGCCAGCTCACCACTCTCGACGGCGAGGATCTGTGCAGCCAGCAAGCCGGCATTCAGACCACCGCCGATCGCCACCGTGGCCACCGGAATACCCCCAGGCATCTGGACGATCGAATGCAGAGAGTCGACACCGGAGAGTGCTTTGCTCTGCACCGGCACCCCGATCACAGGCAAGGTTGTGAGTGCGGCCACCATTCCTGGCAGATGGGCGGCACCGCCGGCTCCGGCCACAATCACAGCCAGACCGCGCTGGCGAGCCTGCTGGGCGAAGCTGACCATCTCCAGAGGCGTTCGGTGGGCGGACAGCACCCGCACCTCCACCGCCACGCCCAATTCTTCCAGCACCAGCACGGCAGGCTGGAGGCTGGGAAGGTCGGAATCGCTGCCCATGATCACGGCGACCCTGGGCGCGGCACCGGGATCAATGGGGGGCGATGGCAACTCGGCCACAGGCAAGAACCGGAAGGACAGCGAGACTGCCATCGTCCCGCACCGGCCTGAGGCCGGCCCAACCGCATGCGTCGGATCACCGATGTGCGTCTGCCCTGGCGCCCCGGAAGCAACGACCCTGACGGTCTGTCCTGGCTCACCCTGAATGATCACAATCTGATCACAGCTGCCGGGCCCATGCCCGCCGGTGGAGCGATGGCCGGTGAAAGCTGGCAGGGGGAC